>CAJOPB010000113.1 GCA_905236305.1 uncultured Oscillospiraceae bacterium
CGCGTTGAAGATTGTATGAGACGGCATTTGCGCCCTTGGCGCAAATGGGCGACGCGACAAGCGGCGCCTCTCCCATAAAAAGTGTCTGCTTTTTATGGGAGAACAGTATAAAAAGCAAAAAAGACTGTAAACAACAATACGCTGTTGTTTACAGTCAGAAGCGGAGATGCTGTCCATGAATTTCAGTCAGATACGTAACGCCCTTCAAAACCGCCGCTGTGAGACGATCCGGGAATACCCGCCTGTCCGGGCGTCGGTGCTCATTCCGCTGGTCGAACGCGGGGGGGAGCCGGCCGTGCTGTTTGAGGTGCGAAATGCCGGCATCCCCCAGGGCGGAGAAATCTGCTTTCCCGGCGGACATGTCGAGGAAGGCGAGTCCCCCGGCGAGGCGGCAATCCGGGAGACCGCAGAGGAGCTGCTCCTTGACCGGAGCCAGATCGAGATGGCAGCACCGCTGCATCTGCTGCCGGGAGAACGGGGGAGGGAGATCTATTCCTATCTGGGCATATTACACGATTATGCGGGCACCTGGGCGCCGGAGGAGGTCTCGCGGACCTTCCAGATTCCGCTGCACTGGTTTTTGCAGCATGCGCCGGAGTGCTATGAGAGCAAAATCGTTGTGTCGCCGGGAGAGGATTTTCCCTATGAGCTGATCCCGGGAGGCCGGGATTATCCCTTTGCGTCAGGCCGGCAGCGGATGTACTTCTACCGCACAGAGGAGGGCGTCATCTGGGGGCTGACAGCCAAGCTGCTCTATCATTTTCTGAATCTCCTGGAGGAAAAGCCGCGGCAGGACGCTTTGTCCTCCCTCACGTATCCTTCCGGGTCAGCCGTCTGATCCAGTTATATTTCCGAAAATGCAGGAACACCGGCAGTCCCTTGAATAACTGATCGGATTGGATAACCATGACAACCGCCGTTACGCTCCATTTCCACCAGAACGCGCTGAGAAAGCTCAGGGGCATGACAATCGCCCAGGTGGAGATGATGTTCATAATCATTACAAATCGGGCATCCCCGGCGCCGCGGATGACGCCCATACTCACCGGCATCTGATAGCTCATCCCCACCATCACCACGCTCATCACAATGAGCAGACTGTCCGCCAGCCGCAGTGCCTCCGGGGTGAGGCGATACAGCGTCAGCAGAGGCGTGCGCAGCAAAAACAGCGCCAGTCCCAGCACCAGGCCAATCGCCACCGACAGCACCGACAGCGTCCGCCCGTCGGAGCGTACCCGGGTCATATCCCCCTGCCCGATGGCGATCCCGATCATCACCGAGCAGGCGGAACTCATTGCCTGCACGATGACCTTGAGATATTGGTAAAAGGTAGTGGCTACGGAGTTGGCGGCAATGGCGTCGGAGGAGAGATGCCCGAGAATTGCAGTCTGCATGGGAACGCTCACGGCCCAGAGGATCTGGGAGAGCATGACAGGCACCTCCACGCGGGCATAGTCCCGGCGCAGTGCCCTATCGGGCTTCAAGAATAAAAACTTCTCGGAGAACAGCTGCAGCTTTTTGTCCATGCGGAGCAGATAGAATATCACGATTCCCAGCTCCAGAATCCGTGCCGTCAGCGTACCGATGGCGGCGCCCCGGATACCCAGCTCGGGAAAGCCGAAGCGCCCAAAGATCAGGGTGTAATTGATGACCACGTTCACCACCAGTGAAACGGCGGAAATGACAAAGGAGATTCGCACCGTCTCCACGCTGCGCAGCGCGGCAATGAGGGTGTTGGAGAGCAAAAACAGCAAAAAGGTGTATTTCATCAGACCCAGGTAGGCCACACCCGACTCTACAATGGCGGTATCCGCTGTAAAAAGTCCCAGCAGCTGCCGGGGAAAGGCGGCACAGACCAGCACGATCGCCAGCCCCAGGACAAAGCCCAGCTTGAGTGCGATGCCCGTGAGGCGGCGGACAGGCGAGAGCCGCCGCTGGCCCCAGTACTGGGTATTCAGCACGACCAGCCCGTCTCCCACCCCAATGCCCAGCTGCTGCACGACAAAGAAAATCTGGTTGACAGTGGCGGCGCCGCTGAGGGCCGTCTGGCTATAGCTGCCCAGCATCATGTTGTCCGCCATGTTGACGCTGTAGGCTACAAGATTTTGCAGTGCGATTGTGAGCATAATGGGAAACAGAGCGCGGTAAAAGGTCCTGTCATGGGTAAAAAATGTCTCCTGCAAATGCTTAATTTCCATGCCGTCCCCCTGTCTGATCGTCTAGCCGTGATTATACTGCCTGGCGGCGCCCTTTGCAAGGGTTTCCCGAATTTTATAGTAAACGAAAAAATATAATTGTCAGCTATGATCGCTGCCATGTCATTTTTCGCCGCTCTACGGCGGGAAATGACGGCTGAAAAGAAATTGACAAAAACCTCCCCGGCGGTTATAATGAAAAAGCCGGAGGCAGTGTGCCATATGTTATGGCTCAGGAGCACCGAAGTGCTCGTCCGCTGCCGTTTACGGCGTGCTTGAAATAGGAATGTCTTGATGGCATTGCGGCTTCCCGGAGGAGGCCACAATGCTGTTTTGTTTGCAGAAAGGAGTGGAAGAACTGTGAGAACCTTATACCTGGACTGCAGTATGGGCGCCGCCGGAGATATGCTTGCTGCCGCACTGCTGGAGCTGCTGCCTGATCCCGCCGGTTTTGTTGATCAACTAAACAACCTGGGAATACCCGGTGTGGTATTCCGTCCGGAGACGGTGGAAAAATGCGGCATTCGCTGCACCCACATGCGCGTGACTGTCGATGGCCGGGAGGAGGAGAGCGCCGATGCGTTTCCGGAGCACCTGCACGGCCACCATCACCACGGGCACGAACACGAGCACGAACATGAGCACGAGCATGAGCATGAGCATGACCACGACCACGAACATGAGCATGACCACGACCACGACCACGACCATCATCACAGCCACCACAGCCTTGGGGACATAACCGGCATTGTCTCCGGGCTAAAGGTTCCTGAGACGGTCAGAACGGATATTCTGTCAGTCTATCGTCTGATTGCTGAGGCTGAGGGACATGTACACGGGCGCCCTGTGGAGGAAATCCATTTCCATGAGGTGGGGACCATGGATGCAGTTGCCGATGTCGCAGCGGTTTGCCTGCTGCTCCACGCGCTGGCTCCCGAGCATATTGTTTCTTCGCCGGTCCATGTGGGCAGCGGCAGCGTGCGCTGTGCCCACGGCATTCTTCCGGTTCCGGCTCCCGCTGCCGCATATCTGCTGCGGGACATTCCGAGCTATGGCGGCAGTGTTCGCGGCGAGCTCTGCACGCCTACGGGGGCGGCGCTGCTGCGGCATTTTGTCGGGGAATATGGGCCGCAGCCCGTTATGCGGGTGGAAAAGATCGGCTATGGCGGCGGAAAAAAGGAGTTTGAACAGGCAAACTGCGTGCGCGCCATGCTTGGTCAGAGTGCGGACAAGCCCGAGCAGATAATTGAACTCACCTGCAATCTGGACGATATGACGCCGGAGGCTGTGGGGTTTGCCATGGAACGGCTTTTGGAAGCCGGTGCGCTGGATGTATATACCACAGCCGTTGGAATGAAAAAGAACCGCCCCGGCCTTCTGCTCACCTGCATGTGCCCGGAAGCGCGCCGGGATGAGATGCTCCATCTGCTGTTTCTTCACACGACGACCCTCGGTGTCAGGGAGAAGCTATGGAAGCGCTATACCCTCCATCGCAGTGTGGAAACGGTCGAGACGGTGCATGGACCTGTACGCGTGAAGCATGTCAGGGGCTGGGGCGTTACGCGGGAGAAGCCGGAGTATGAGGATCTTGCGCGAATCGCCAGAGCGGAGGGAATTTCAATCCAGCAGGCAGTCGAATATGTGCGTTCGCAGCGCACCAGCAGCGGTATGGAGCATACATGATGCAGCAGCCTGGCCAGGTGCATTTGGAGGCTCCATTGCCTCCTCATACACACGTTCATACCCAGACGCAGGCTGTCCTGAACAGGCTTTCCCGTGCGATTGGACACCTGGAATCCATCAAAAAAATGGTGGAGGACGGGCGGGATTGTACGGACGTGCTGATTCAACTCGCTGCGGTGCGAGCAGCGCTGGGGAGCGCCAGCCGCGTCATCCTGAAGGATCATATGGAGCACTGCATCGTTGACGCAATGAAAACAGGGGACCAGAAGGCGCTGGAGGATCTCAATCAGGCCATTGACCGCTTGCTGAAATAAGAACCTCTATTCACAGCCGAAACGGTGCGGAGCGGCTGTGAATACAGGCTATCTAAGAACAAAATCGAATAGAAGGAAAAGCAATGGATGAATTACACAAAAAGAAGGAGAGACTGGAAGCCTGCCTGCGGGAGATGGGGAGTGTTGCGGTAGCCTTCTCCTCCGGGGTGGATTCCACTTTCCTGCTGAAAATTGCCCACGACGTGCTGGGTGATCGTTGTATTGCCGTGACGGCCCAGTCCTGTTCCTTTCCGCAGCGTGAGCGAAAGGAGGCCGCTGACTTTTGTGCCGCGGAAAATATTGCACAGATTGTCGTGGAGTCAAAGGAGCTGGAGATTGAAGGGTTTCGACAGAATCCTGAGAACCGCTGCTATCTCTGCAAGCGGGAGCTGTTTACAAGGATCCGGGAAATCACCGCTGCGCGGGGCTTTGCCTATGTGGCAGAGGGCTCCAATATGGATGACACCGGGGATTATCGTCCCGGCCTTATTGCTGTTGCCGAGCTGGGTGTGAGAAGTCCGCTGCGGGAGGCGGAGCTCTATAAGGAGGAGATCCGCCAGCTTTCCAGGGAGATGGGACTGGCCACCTGGGACAAGCCCTCCTTTGCCTGTCTGGCCTCTCGCTTTGTCTACGGGGAGACCATCAGTGAGGAAAAGCTGACTATGGTCGAAAAGGCGGAGCAGCTGCTTCTGGACCTGGGATTTCGGCAGGTACGGGTTCGGATTCATGGCATTCTCGCCCGAATCGAGCTGCTGCCGGAGGATTTTCCGAAGGTGCTGGAATATGCCGGGCATATCGACAGCGCTGTTCGCGCGCTGGGCTTTTCTTATGTGACAATGGATCTGGGAGGATACCAGTCCGGAAGCATGAACCGGACGCTTGATAAAACCGTTTTGGAGGCCAATCAAACATGATGGAGCAGAATATGGCCCGCACCATCCTGGAGCAGGTCGCTGCCGGCAGTATGAGCGTAGATGAGGCATTGCTAAAGTGGAGGCAGGCTCCCTTTGCGGATTTGGGCTTTGCCAAGCCGGACTATCACCGTGCTCTGCGCCAGGGTACGGCGGAGGTGATCTATGGGGCCGGCAAGACGCCGGAGCAGATTTGCGGGATAGCCGCGTCCATGTGGGAACAGGGACAGAGGACAGTTTTGATTACGCGTATGAGCAGAGAGGCTGCGGAGCAGGTCGGCTGCAAGCTCCCGCTGCGGTATGAGGCATTGAGCCGGATTGGTATTGTCGGAGAAATGCCTGAGCCGGATGGCAAAGGTACTGTGGTCGTCGCCACGGGAGGTACCAGTGATATTCCCGTGGCAGAGGAAGCGGCCCTGACAGCACAAGTCCTCGGAAATACGGTCACGCGGGTGTTCGACGTGGGAGTTGCCGGACTGCACCGCTTGCTGAGTCACATGGATGAGATCATGTCTGCGCGCGTCATCATCGCAATTGCGGGGATGGAGGGAGCGCTTGCCAGCGTAATCGGAGGGCTGGCGGACTGTCCGGTGATCGCAGTTCCCACCAGTGTCGGCTACGGTGCGGCCTTCGGTGGTGTTTCCGCCCTGCTTTCCATGCTGAATTCCTGTGCCAGCGGTGTCAGCGTTGTCAATATTGACAACGGTTTTGGCGCAGGGTATCTGGCCAGTATGATTAACCATCTTTGAGAAAAGCCTGAATCTGTGAGATGCTATCCGGGGGATTTTTTTGAGCTTTTTTTGACCGCTTTTACCAGAAACATCGGCGTGGAGGCAAAGTTGATTTTTTCCTCAGCTGTCCAGACCTGCTCCCAGACACACTCGTCGGATGTCACCTCCAGGCCGAGCCCGGCCAATACATGCCGATCCCATTTCGGCCTCTGAATGCGTGAAAGCGGCACGCGCCGGGCGATATCCTCCATCACATCAAAGCCCTCTCCGACATTCTCATCCCTGATGCCCTGCAAGGCAGAGTTATGACGGTCTTTCTCATATCGGGCGAGAGCGGCCTCATCGTACAGATAACGATACCAGTTTGCGTCATAGTTCAGCAGCAAGCCGCCGGGCGCCAGCACGCGTTCCCACTCCCGATACGCTTTTTCCGGATGCGGAAGATTCCAGGTGAGGTTCCGTGATACAACAATGTCAAAGGAATTGTCAGCAAAAGAAAGGGACTCCGCGTTCATTTCCAGAAACAGAATTTCGCCGGCCAATGTGCCGGCGTTTTTTCTTGCCTCGTCCAGCATGGAGGGGGTCAAATCAACTGCTGTGACATGAAATCCGGACTCTGACAGCACAATGGCAAAAAAGCCCGGCCCGGTGCCCACCTCCAGTACGCGGAGATCTTCCGGCGTCTTTCCGGGAAACTCCGCAAAGATTCGCCGCTGCAGCTGATCCTGCCAGACTCTGCGGGAGGACGTTGAGAGCTCTGATTGATTGACCCTGGAATATCCCTGCGTGCGGCGGGTCCAATATGCTTTCGTTTCATGGATAATCATTTCCAAGGACATCGCAGTTTACCAAAGGCCTTTCTCTGTTCGGTTATGAAAAACCAGTATCCTCTATCATAACGTATTTTTTGCCGTCCGCAAGCCCCCCGGGGGGATATAATGATATCAATATTCCAAATACAGAGATATTTATCCCCCCGGGGGGCTTGCACTCCGCAGGCAGGCAAATTAAAATAAAAAAATATAAATACATATACGGGCTCAGAATAGGGAAGAAGACAGCAAAATGAGAAAATATATAATACAGCGGTTCCTGCAATTGCTTCCGATTTTGTTCGGAATCACCTTTCTTTCCTTCGCGATGATGCGCCTGGCCGGAAGCGATGCAGTGGAGGAGCTATATTCGCGCACCGGTACCGCAGCATCGCAGCAGGTCATTGACGCAGCCAAAGCAGAGCTTGGCCTGGACAGGCCGTTTGCAGCGCAGTATTTCACCTGGCTGGGAGGAATGTTAACCGGAAATATGGGAGTGAGCTATATAACGGGCAGGGATGTGTTTGATACGTTTGTCTCAAAGCTTCCGGCTACACTCCTTTTAACAGCGCTGTCCGTTCTGGTTACCCTGGGAATCTCCCTCCCTCTCGGTGTGATCTCTGCTGTAAGCTATGATGACAAGTCACGGAACAGCCGGAGCAGACTGTGCCGCGCTGTAACTGTCAGTGTGGATGATCTGATCCGCCTCCTCAGCTTTGTGGGCAATTCGCTGCCGAATTTCTTTGTTGCGCTGCTCCTGATGCGCCTTTTTTCACTTCGGCTCAACATTCTGCCTGTGATCTCAAATGGCGTTACACTGCGCGCCGCGGTCCTGCCAACGCTTACGCTTTCTATTGCCATGTCTGCAAAATATATCCGTCAGGTGCGGGCCACAGTGCTGGAGGAATTGCACAAGGACTATGTGCTCGGCGCGCGAGCGCGGGGTGTGCGCGGAGCAGTTACGCTCTGGTGCAGTGTTCTCAAATCCTCTCTTTTCACGATTGTGACACTTCTGGCGCTGTCCATTGGGAGCCTGCTGGGCGGAACAGCAATTATTGAGAGTATTTTTATGTGGGATGGTGTGGGAAAGCTGGCTGTGGATTCCATCACGATGCGGGATTATCCAATGATTCAGGCGTATGTGGTCTGGATGGCAATTATCTATGTTTTGGTTAATCTGGCTGCGGATGTACTGAATTATCTATTGGACCCACGGGTTCGTCGGGGGGTGCAGATGGAATGAACGGCCCTGCGCACCGGATGCGGCGGCTTCATAAGAATGGGGTAAGGACGCGTCTTACTGTTTTTTGCATTCTGGCGCTGGCCTTGATCGCCTGTTCTCTTTTCTCGGAGCATCTATGCCCTTATGATCCCTATGCCCAGGATCTCGAAAACGCCCTTGCGGCGCCCTCCGCCACGCATGTGCTTGGCACGGACCGCTATGGACGCGATATGCTTTCCCGCGTCTTAATCGGAAGCCGAACCAGCATAGCTTCAACGCTTTCGCTTGTAGGCATTATCATGGTGTTTGGTACTGCAATCGGTGTTCTCTGCGGGTGGAATGGGAAAAGACTCGATTCTCTCGTGATGCGCATTTCAGACATGTTTCTCGCATTCCCCGGACTGGTATTTGCTCTGGCCGTCGCAGGCATATTGGGTGGAGGACTTCACAATGCTATTTTTGCCTTGGCTGCCATTTCATGGCCAAAGTATGCGCGCATTGCGCGAAATCAGACGCTGGCGCTGAAGGAAGCCACATTCATTAAGGCAGCGCGGCTATCCGGCAGCACTGGAACAGAAATCATTTGCAGACATATCCTTCCGAACATTGCCGGGCCGGTGCTTGTGACCGGTATGCTCGATATTGGTACGATGATGATGGAGCTGGCGGGGCTGAGTTACCTCGGTCTCGGAGCGAAGCCGCCTGCGGCGGAGTGGGGAAGTATGATGAGCGATGCCCGCAGTCTGCTGCAAACTGTGCCGTGGGTGACATTTGCTCCGGGCGTTGCCATTTTTATCTCTGTCATGGTATTTAATCTTTTCGGAGATGCCGTGCGGGATTACCTGGATCCGAAAGCAGGGGAGAGGTGAGCAATGTGGAGGGAATCCTGCAATACAGTCATGTTGACATTTGCTATAACCGCATTCCCGCGGTCTGTGACGT
Organism: uncultured Oscillospiraceae bacterium; assembly: GCA_905236305.1. Taxonomy (GTDB): domain Bacteria; phylum Bacillota; class Clostridia; order Oscillospirales; family Oscillospiraceae; genus RGIG7114. Next base: position 8,811 of record CAJOPB010000113.1, read on the forward strand.
CAGCTTTACTCTCGAAAAAGGAGAGATTCTGGGGATTGTAGGTGAATCTGGGAGCGGAAAAAGCACACTCATCCGGGCAGCAATGGGGCTGTTGGGTCCCAACGGCCTCGTAACCGGGGGAAACATATGGTATCAGGGGATCAATCTGCCGGATCTGAGTGTACGGGCATTCAATCGGATCAATGGCACGCATCTGGCAATGATCTTTCAAAACGCGGGCAGCTCCTTCTGTCCGATCCGTACCGTCGGGTCCCAGCTGCTTGAGGCAGTCAGAGCCCATGAGCGCATCGGGAAATCGCAGTTCCGCGCTCGCGCCGTCAAACTGCTGAACAAGATCGGTTTCGAGGACCCGCAGCGTGTTTTGGACAGCTATCCCTTTGAGCTCTCGGGCGGGATGAACCAGCGCGTCGGGATCGCAGCGGCTATGCTGATGCGTCCGGAGATTCTGCTGGCGGACGAGCCCACCAGTGCGTTGGATGCCTCGGTGCAGAAACAGGTTGTAGAGGAGATGCTGCTGCTTCGAAGGCTTTTTCACACCTCGATGATCCTTGTTTCCCATAATATCGGTGTTGTTCGCGCGGTGGCGGACAAGGTCCTTGTGATGTGCAAAGGAACAGCAGTGGAATACGGCCCTGCGAAGCAGGTGCTGGAGCAGCCGGCACAGGACTATACGCGCACGCTGATCGCAGCGGTTCCGGTGCTCAGGAGGTCGTGAGGATGGAGGCTCTTTTGCGCGTGGAGAATTTGACCAAGGTGTTTCCCCGGCAGGGCCGGGAGAATGACACTGCGGTCAAGGATATAAGCTTTGCGCTTTTGCCGGGAGAGGTGCTCGGCATGATAGGTGAATCCGGCAGCGGAAAGACCACGCTGGTCAATATGATTACCCGGCTTCTTGAGCCGACAGCAGGCAGAATTTTTTTGAACGGTGAAGATATTACGTGCGTCCGGGGAAGGGAACTGCGGCGTATCTATCGCAGTATCCAGATGGTGTTTCAATCACCGGCTGATTCCTTCGATCCGCGCCGTACGCTGGGCGCCGGGATTGGTGAGAGCCTGCAAAATTATGGCTGGAGCGCGGCAGCGTCAAAAAAGAGGGCTGCGCAGCTGTTGGAGCTGTGCGGCTTGCCGGCCTCCTTTTCAAAACGGTATGCATATCAAGTGAGCGGGGGACAGTGCCAGCGGGCTGCCATTGCCCGTGCAATCGCAATACAGCCGAGAATTCTGATCTTGGATGAGGCGACAAGCGCATTGGATGTGACGATTCAGGCGGAGATACTTGCTCTGCTGAAAAAGCTCCGGCGGGAGCTGGACATGTCCTACCTCTTTATTTGCCACGACCTTGCGCTTGTACAGGATTTTTGTGACAGAGTGCTTGTGATGCATCAGGGCAGCATCGTGGAGGAGGGTATTCCCGACGAGGTGTTTCGATGCCCAAAGAATGAATATACCAGACGGCTGATCGAGAGTGCGCTCTGATTGGAGGAATGAATATGGACGCATTGAAGGAACGAATCGCGCTCTACTGGGCGCAGCGTGCCCCTGCCTTCCGGGAACAGCGGCTTCGTGAGCTGTCCAGTGAGAAACGGGACAGATGGCTCGCGGAGTTGAAGCGCTATCTCCCTGACAGGAAAAACATGGAAATACTGGATATTGGTACAGGAGCAGGCTTTTTCGCACTTCTGCTGTCTCCGGAAGGCCACGCTGTCACAGGAATTGATTTGACAGAGGAAATGATCCGCGAAGCCGAGGCCTGTGCAAAGCGGATGAAGCTTTCCGCTGCATTTCAGGTGATGGATGCGGAGCAGCCGGACTTTGCTTCAGGGCGCTTCGACGCGATTATCACGCGGAATCTGACCTGGACGCTTCCGAGACTGGAAAAAGCTTACAGCGCATGGTACGACCTGCTGAAGCCCGGTGGTGTCCTGGTGAATTTCGATGCGGATTACTGCCGCGTATCAGCAGAAACAGAGACGCCTGTTCTGCCGGACGATCATGCCCACAAGCTGCTTGATGCCAGCGTGCTTCAGGAAAACGATGCGATTACCATGGAGCTTTCCGCCTGGCAGCAGCCGAGACCGCAATGGGATGTGGAGCTGCTGCTCGGCGCGGGATTTGAACAGGTAACCGTGGACACCGGCGTATGGAAACGCATTTATTCGGAAATTGATGAATTTTATAATCCGGTTCCGATTTTTACCATTGCAGCGTACAGAACCGAATGAGAAACCGCAGGACAGAATACGGATTGGATTACGCGACTGGGAAAGGAGAGTGGACATGAAAAAAGTGCTTTTGATCCTTCTGGTTACAGTTTTTGCAGTGTGTTTGCCTGCCGGATGCGGGAGTGACAGCAGCGGCGGAGCAACAGCAGCACAGAGCGGAGAAACATCCTCCGGCGCCTCGGAAGGGAAGACATTGATCATTGGCGATACCACCTTTAATCCGGAAAACGGGGAACCGAATGTCAATCCTCATGAGGAATATGCGGGCTGGGCCTGTATCCGCTACGGCATCGGCGAGACCCTGGTACATTATTCAGACTCCATGGAGATTGAACCGTGGTTGGCAAAATCCTGGGAAAATGTGGATGCGCACACCTGGAAGCTGACCCTTCAGGACGGTGTTACCTTCCACAGCGGACGAGTGATGGATGCGGAGGCAGTCAAGCAATGCCTTGATCACCTGATTGCAAACCACGACCGAGCCCCCGGTGATCTGATGATCGACAGCATCGACGCAGAGGGTCAGGTGCTGACCATCCACACCACAATTCCGCGCCCGGCATTGCTGAACTATCTCGGTGACCCTTACGGATGCATTTTTGATGTTGCGGCGGGGATTAAGGACGGCATCGTTGCCGGGACGGGGCCGTATATTGGGGTGGAGTGCCAGTCCGGAGATCATTTGAAACTGACAAAAAATGTCAACTACTGGAATGGAACCCCGAAGCTTGATTCTCTGGTTATTCGCACAATCACGGACGGAGATACGCTTGCCATGGCGCTGCAGAGCGGAGAAATCGACGCAGCTTACGGCATGGCTTACGAGAGTTATCCGCTGTTTCGCTCCGAGGCGTATCGCTTTTCTCAAATTGCGACCTCCCGCGCGTTCTTTGCATGGATGAACTATGAAAGCCCGGTTACATCGGAGCCTGCGGTTCGCAGAGCAATTGCAATGGGTATCAACAAGGAGGGGTTTGTCAAAACACTCCTGGGCGGAAACGGTTATCCCGGCAATGGCGCTTTCCCGGCAGGGACTGCCTTCGGCGGAGATAAGGTTTCTGCAGAAGCCTACGATCCGGAGGGGGCGCGGAGGGTGCTTGAAAATGCCGGATGGGTGGATACTGACGGGGATGGCATCCGGGAGAAAAACGGAAAACCGCTGACGGTACGCTGGCTGACCTACCCAAGCCGTCAGGAACTGCCCCTGCTGGCGGAAGCCGCACAGGCGACGCTGCTGGATATTGGTATCAAGGTTGAAATCAATTCCACAGCGGACCACAACAAGCTTCGCAAAAATCCCGCCGCCTGGGATGTGTATGCCAGTGCGATGGTGACCGCTCCTACCGGAGACCCGGAATATTTCTTTACCTCCTGCTGCCTTGACAGCAGTGCAGTTAACAATGGACATTTCCACAGTGACAATCTGGAGGCACTGGAAAAGCAGATGGCAGAGGAATTTGACCCCGAAAAACGTGCGGCACTTGCAATTCAAATGCAGCAGGAAATTCTGGATGATAACGGTTATGTGTTTTGTTCGTTTCTTCAGATGAGCCAGATTGCCCGCGCAAATGTTACCGGCTATATCGCGCACGCCTGCGATTATTACCAGGTTACTGCGGAGCTTGATCTAACATATTAAGGAAGACTTGTATCAGGTGGTCCCGGAACTGGCGAAGCCTGTTCCGGGACCACCCGTTTCATCCCCGCCTGTAAGCAGGTTATGATACTGTTTTCTGATTCAATGCGTTCATCAGAAATGCCGCGTCTCATACAAACTTCTACGCGCTTGGGGCGCGATAAAAGCTTGAAAGGATAAAAGCTTTTTATAGAAGTTTTATGATATGTATATTCTCGGAACGCGTTTGGAAACTGCACAAAGCAGCTCATAGGTGATGGTACCCGCTGCTTCCGCCAGAGCCTCCAGCGGGGCGTTGGGACCGAAAAGCTCCACCTCAGAACCCAACTGGGCATCCGGCAGTTCCGTGAGATCAATCATGCAGAGGTCCATGCAGATTCTTCCCCGCTGAGGAGCAAAGCCCCCGGCAGTGAAAAATGCGCAGCGGTTGCTGAGACAGCGGTGCAATCCGTCGGCATATCCTATCGGAATAACCCCCAACCGGGTTTCCCGCTGTGTTACATAGGTGCCTCCGTAACCGATCGGGGTACCTGCCGGATAGGTTTGAACGGCAGCGATCCGGGTGACAAGACGTATACATGGCCGAAGCTCCAGCTTTTTTTGGTCATCTCCGTAGCCGTACAGCAAGATGCCGGGACGTACCATGTCCAGAGCTGTCTCCTTCGGATAGTAGAGGACTCCGCCGCTGTTGGCACAGTGTCGAAGGGCAAAGCGGATGCCCCGTGTCTCCAGGGCTTCAATCAGATCTAAAAACAGTCTCAGTTGACGTCGGGTACTGTTCTCACAGTGCTGATTTCCGGGAATGTCTGACACGGCAAAGTGCGTGAAAATGCCCTCAGTCACGAGACCCGGAAGCCGGCAGGCAGCGGCAATCTCATCTGCTGCCGCATCCATACGCGCTCCGTCCCACAGCAAAAAACCCGTGCGGCTCATACCGGTGTCCGCCTTGATATGTATCCGCAGCCGTCCCCGGGCAGCCGCCGCTGCCCGGGAAAGAGCCTCTGCTGACTCCAGACTGCCCACTGCCTGGGTGAGGTCATAGTGCAGCAGCTGCGGTGTGTATTGCGACGGAGTCGGTCCCAGAATCAGAATCGGCAACGTGATATTGTGCTGGCGCAGCTCCGCTGCTTCATCCAGGCACGCCACAGCGAGATAGTCCGCGCCGCCCTTTTCCAGCGCACGGGCTGCCGCCACCGCGCCGTGGCCGTAGGCATCGGCCTTGACCACACCCAGATATTTGACATTCTCCGGAAGCGAAGCGCGGATGGTCTGCATATTATATATCAGATTTTCCAGGGATATTTCTGCCCAGAGTCTTTTTTTGTTTGAATCCATCTTCTGTTTCCTTTCTGTTTATGCAGCTGTTATTCACCCGTTTGGTTCATTCCAGGTAAAATCCGTGATGTCGCAGCGCAGATATTCTGCTCCTTCCCGTGAAAACAGCGCTGCAGCCGGAGCCAGACTGTCTGCGCGGTACCAAATCGTCAATTGCCTGTCCTCATCAACATAAATCTCCGCTGCGATCCAATCTGAATCCCCATCATGCTCTTTCCAGGCACGGAGAATATGTCCGTTTCGCATTGCCTCTGTCAACACCGGCATAGATGCCAGGGGGCCTTCTCCCAACTCGGAGGAGGAGCCGGCGGAGAGCTGTACATCCTCATATTCCAGCGTGGCTTCTCCCTCCCGAAGGGTAGCCCGGATGCCGGAAATCAGCTCCGGCGCGGAAACTGTCACTGACAATGCTTCCTGGGTGGAAACACAATCCAACGTGCAGGAAAACACCTCCTGACTGCCTCCGGTACACACCTGCGCAGTGAAAGAGAGCTCTGCATCCGCCAGAGCGTCCCGGTGTTCCTCCAGACGCCGCTCCAGAAGCTGGCCGTCTCCGCAGCCGCCAAGCAATACCATTATCATCAGTGCGGGCAGAACCACCCGTTTTGTCATGAATTGATCATCCCTCCATTAGTTTTATTGTTGCCTCCGGAAGCATGGCAATCATATCCGTTGCCGTCATTGCATACTCACCCAGCGCCGCTTTGCAGAGGTCTCCGGCGAGGGCATGGAGCTGCATTGCGGTTGTAACCGCCCGTTTTTCTGCTCCGGGGAACTGTGCGCATAGCGCAGCCACGATTCCGGTCAGCACATCGCCGCTTCCGCCCTTTGCCATACCGGGATTGCCGCGGGTGGCGATATAGGCTTCGCCGTCAGGAAAAGCTGCAATGCAGCGATGTCCTTTCAGTACCAGAACACAGCCGTGCGCTGCGGCAAAACGTCGGGCGTCTTCCACCCGGTTGCCGGTGAGCAAGCCACCCATCCGTACAAACTCCCCTTCATGGGGCGTCAGTATCACAGGAGCGGCGTGCTCCCGGAGCCATTCCAGATGCCCTTGCAATGCGCTCAGCGCATCTGCGTCCAGCACCAGAGGAATTCCACTGCCGCTCTCAGCATGGAGCAGAGCATCCACCAGCGCAACAGTGCCCCTGCTTCGTCCCAGCCCCGGCCCTGCAGCACATACGTCCATCCCGGCAAGGCGCTCCACGGCAGTATCAACTCCCAGAGGGGAGAGACCGTCCTTCCCATCGGGAAGGGAGAAGGGCATGGCCTCGTCGTTTTTCATGGCTGTTATATTATATATAGGCGCCGGGACACCCAAATATACCAGGCCTGCCCCCGACCGGACCGCGGAACGGGCGCAGAGCGTGGGGGCGCCGGTATAGCCCACACTGCCGCCCAAAACCAAAACCTTTCCGTAGTCGCCCTTGTGACTCAGCGGATTCCGGTGGGGCAGGCTTACGTCCTCGTCCAGAACTGCATGCACGCCGCTGCCGCATGCGGCAAGAATATCCCCGGGAATACCGATGTCCGCAATCGTCAATCTGCCGCAGAAGGTACAGCCCGGCTCGGCAAAATGGCCCGGCTTTGCCATGGAGAAGGTGACGGTGCAGTCAGAGCGGACCGCAGCGCCCAGAATCCGCCCCGTGTCCGCCTCTACGCCGCTGGCGATGTCCGCTGAAACTACCCCGGCTCCGGCGGTGTGGGCAGCGTTGATGGCCTCAATTGCGGCCAGCGCCCTGCCTCCAACGGATTTATTCAGCCCGATACCGAAAATCGCGTCGATTACGACCGCAGCCATTCCGAGTCCCCGGTCCGGGTCGAAGTCCTCCACGCATGTACCCAGGGCCTCCAGTCTCCGGGCCATTTCCCGCCAGTCCGGCGTGGTATGGTCCCGGCTGCCTGTCAGGAGCACCCGCACCGGGTATCCCGCTTTTTTCAGCTCTACCGCTGCCCCCACGCCGTCGCCGCCGTTATTGCCGCTGCCGCAGAGAATGACAGCACAGCCGCCGTCCCGCAGCCAGGGTATGGCAGCCTCCGCAACAGCATGGGAGGCTTTTTCCATCAGCGCAATGGAAGGGATTTTGTACGGTTCCTCGGTTATAGCCCGTCGGTCGGCATCCCGCATGTTATCAGCAGAGCTCAAGAGCATAATTGTTCCTTCCTTTCTGAGAGGCAATCGGCCGAGGCGACAGAGGCAGACCGACTGCGTTTCTTTCACTTTCATCACGATTATTATTATAGTCCAAATCAAAAATTAGTCAATTTCCTTCTTGATATTCCCTCGCTGTGCGCTTATAATATTTTGTTAATTGAGCCCTATTATTTCAACAGGAGATAACAAATGAAAGAACTGTTAAAAGAGCTGCGGGAAAAGTCTCTCGCGGCGATTGCCGGGGCGGAGACCTCGGAGGCACTGGAGGCGCTGCGTATTCAGTATCTGGGCAAAAAGGGTGAGCTTACCGCCGTGCTCAAGCAGATGGGGCGCCTCAGTGCGGAGGAAAGGCCCATTATGGGACAGCTTGCAAACGAGGTGCGCGCTGCCGTGGAGCAGACGCTGGAGGCGCAGAAAAAGCTGCTTACAGACAAGGCTTTGGAGATGAAGCTGGCTGCCGAGACGCTGGATGTTACCGTACCCGGTGTGGAGCCGCGGCTTGGCCGGCAGCATCCCATGTATATTGTTTTGGATGAGATTAAAAGCATTTTCATTGGTATGGGCTTTGACGTACTGGACGGCAGCGAGGTGGAAACCTCCGACTATAACTTTACAAAGCTGAATACCGACGAGGGACATCCCGCCAGAGAGTGGAGCGATACGTTTTATTTCACTCCCGACAGCTCCATTCTTTTGCGGACCCAGACCAGTCCCATGCAGATTCACGCCATGGAGACCCGCTCTCTGCCCATCCGGATCATTGCGCCGGGCAGAGTCTATCGCAAGGATGAGGTGGACGCCACCCATTCTCCCATGTTCCATCAAATCGAGGGTATGGCCATCGACAAGGGTATCACGATGGGTGACCTGAAGGGGACCCTCAACGAGGTGGTGAAGCAGCTTTTTGGCCCCTCCACCGTCACCCGGTTCCGTCCGCACCATTTCCCGTTTACCGAACCCAGCTGCGAGATGGATGTTCAGTGCCACAAGTGCGGCGGTGTGGGCTGCCCCACCTGCAAGGGCGAGGGCTGGATTGAGATTCTCGGTGCGGGCATGGTTCATCCAAAGGTTTTGGAGGGCTGCGGGATTGATTCCAATGTCTACTCCGGCTGGGCTTTCGGATTCGGACTGGAACGGCTGGCGCTTCGGCGCTTTAACATCAGTGATCTGCGTCTGATCTTTGAAAACGACGTGAGATTCCTGGAGCAGTTTTGAGCGGGAGGGGAATAACAGATGAATCTGAGCAGAAAATGGCTGACTGAGTTTGTGGATGTGTCTGATCTCAGCGACAAGGACTTTTCCGATGCGCTTACCCTCTCCGGCAGCAAGGTGGAGCTGTGGCGCTCCCCGGGAGACGAGATCAAAAACGTTGTGGTGGGAAAAATTCTGGAGATGGTCCGCCATGAAAACAGCGACCATATGTGGGTTTGCCAGCTTGATGTGGGCAGGGACGAGCCTGTTCAGGTGGTTACCGGCGCCCAGAACCAGCAGGTGGGAGATTTGGTGCCGGTGGCGCTGCCGGGGGCTGTGCTGCCCGGAGGCAAGACCATTGAGGCAGGCAAGCTGCGGGGTGTGATGTCCAATGGCATGTGCTGTTCCTGGAACGAGCTCGGTATGACGGAGCGCGACTGGCCCCATAACCCCGAGGACGGTCTGTTTCTCCTCAACCATGATCCCGACCTTCTGGCTGAGAATCCCCAACCGGGGGAGGACATTACCAGGGCTCTGCATCTGGATGATACGGTGGAAGAGTTTGAAATCACGCCCAACCGCCCTGACTGTCTCTCTGTCATCGGCCTTGCCAGAGAGGTCAGCGCCACCTTTGACCGGCCGCTGAAGCTTCATGCCCCTGTGGTGAAAACCGTGGGCGGCGACATCCGGCAAAGCGCAAAAATTGATATAGACGATCCGGCGCTGTGCCCCCGCTACACCGCGCGCCTGGTGAAAAATGTCAAGATCGCCCCATCGCCCCTGTGGATGCGGGAGCGTCTGCGTGCCGGCGGTGTGCGCCCGATCAACAACATCGTGGACATTACAAACTACGTGATGCTGGAATACGGTCAGCCCATGCACGCCTTTGATTTCTCCTGCGTAGACGGAGGGCATATTATCGTCCGTACGGCCCGGGAAGGGGAGAGCATCCAGACGCTTGACGGCAAGGATCACGCCCTTACCCCCGGTATGCTCTGCATCTGCGACGAGCATAAGCCCGTCTGTGTGGCCGGCGTGATGGGCGGCGCCAACAGCGAGATTGTAGGGGACACCGCAATGGTGCTCTTTGAGTCCGCCAATTTCAACGGTCCCTCTGTCCGACGCACTGCCACTGCGCTTGGTATGCGTACCGACGCTTCCGCCCGCTATGAGAAGGGCCTTGACCCCCAAAACACCATCCGTGCCGTGGAGCGGGCCTGTGAGCTGGTGGAAATGCTGCACGCCGGCGAGGTGGTTGAGGGCGTGATTGATGTGATTCCCAGGGAGCTGCCTGTCACCACACTTGCCCTGGAGCCCAACAAAATCAACGCGCTGCTGGGCACCGACGTGAGCGAGGAGGAGATGGTGCGCATCCTCACCAGGCTGGGCTTTGATCTCAGCGGCGATGTGCTTCGGGTGGATGCCACCTATGCCAGGCATTATAAAAACATCGTAGTGCCCTCCTGGCGCGGAGACGTGGAGCACTACTCCGATATAGCCGAGGAGGTCGCCCGGTTCTACGGCTACAACAATATACCCAGCACACTGCTTCGGGGCGATACCACCTGCGGCGGATATTCCGAGATGCAGAAGGCCGAGAATCTGGCCGGAGCGACCTGCCGGGCCCTGGGTTATGATGAGATCATTACCTATTCCTTTATCAGCCCTGCGGACTATGACAAGATCGGCTGGAGCGCGGAGGACCCCCGTCGGGACAGCCTGCGCATTCTGAATCCTCTGGGGGAGGATCGGAGCATCATGCGCACCTCCATTCTGCCCAGTATGATGGAAATTTTGGCCAGAAACTACAGCTTCCGGAATGAATCGGTCCGTCTCTACGAGCTGGGCAAGATCTATTTCAAGCGCGATGACGGTCTGGCAGACGAGCCCAAGGTGCTGGCTCTGGGAGCCTATGGCAGCGGCGGCTTTTATCACCTCAAGGGTGCGGTGGAGGAGCTGCTGGATGCGCTGCGCATTTCCGGCGCTGTTTTCACCGCAGACCGGTCCAATCCGTCTTATCACCCCGGCCGCTGCGCGGTGGTGTGTGCAGGGGATACCGAATTGGGCGTCCTGGGACAGGTTCATCCGGCCGTGGCGAAGAATTACGGCATGGATGTGGAGGTCTATTGTGCCGAGCTGCGTTTTGACCGTCTCTTTGCCCTCCGGGGTCCGGCACCGGTCTACAAGCCGCTGCCGCGTTTCCCGGCAGCCACCCGGGACCTGAGCCTGGTCTGCCCGGAGCACGTGACGGTGGGAGAGCTGACCGCTGCCATACAGCGCAGCGGCGGACAGTATCTGGAAAGTGTACGCTTTGTGGATATCTACCGCGGCGCGCCCATTTTGCCGGGCTTTAAGTCCGTGACCTTCTCACTGACCCTCCGGGCGGAGGACCAGACACTGACGGTGGAGCATGCAGATGAGACGGTCAAGGGAATATTGGCCGCTCTGGAGACAAAGCTGGGGGCAGTGATTCGTTAAAAAGCCTGTCTCGCCCCGGCGGATCGGGCATGTACCCGAGCAAAAAATGGAAAAATGTAATAAAATCGTAATATCGTGGGACTTTACAGCGAAAAAATTTCTGCTATAATAGAGACAGCTTCAGGGTTGCAGTCCTGAAGACGGTACGATTCTTCATTTTCGGACCATCGAGATGAAAACGGATGTAAGGAGGGCATAAAGAATTATGGAAGATTCATCCACCATCCGGTTCGCGGCGATCGACAGCAAGGCGGAGATCAGGGAAGTTGTGTCCTCTGTCTATAACGCACTGCTGGTGAAGGGGTATAACCCCATCAATCAGCTGGTGGGTTACATCCTGTCTGAGGACCCGACGTATATTACAAATTACAACGGCGCTCGCAGCCTGATTACCAGGGTGGATCGGGATGAGCTGCTGCAGGAGCTGTTGATCAGCTACCTGCAAAAGTAATTACTCAGATCTCTCCCCGGGGAGCGGAGCATAAGGCCGTTTTTCGGGAACAAAAGAATAACGGACAGGGGAGCTTGTGTGGCAGGCTGAGAGGAAGCGGAGAGCTTCGACCCTTTACCTGATCCGGGTAATGCCGGCGGAGGGAGTGTTCTATAGTATATTGTGGGAGCAGCCTCTGCATGGGGCTGCTCCTTTTTCAGCCGAAGGGGGGAAAACAAAAAAATACAACGATACCAGCGGCAGGCCGGGGGCACCACTCCCTGTCGCTCAGAGCCTGTATTATACGCAAAGCCCGCACGCCGGGGTATGAGCCGGGCTCTGAAACAAAATCAATGCTGATACTGCTCCCCGATGAAATACTTTAATCGGGGAATGCCATGCTGCGCATGGCGTTTTCAGCGTAAAAGCGCTGAAAACCCGTCTCATACGATCCCAAACGCGCTTCGCGCTATAAAAAGCTTTTCAAGCTTTTTAATTGGGATCAGTATGA
>CAJOPB010000114.1 GCA_905236305.1 uncultured Oscillospiraceae bacterium
CTATGCGTCGCAGCGCGGAATCAATTTTCATCATTTTTGGCGGCGGCATGTACGTCGCCAAAAATACCTTTCACGGAGCGGAGTGTGTGAGCGCAGCGAGTGCGCGCAGCGCAGTGCAGCCCCTACTTGTTCAGACGCCCCCGGCGCCTGAACAGTAACACAAAATAAAAATGTTTCACGTGAAACATTGCAATAAAAGTCCACGCATGCTATAATACCACTGCTGTCAAGAAAGGGAGAGATAAATGGGAAAAATAATTGCAGTAGCAAATCAAAAAGGCGGCGTGGGAAAAACAACGACGGCAGTAAACATGGTGGCAGCGCTGACGAAAAGAGGACGAAAAATATTATTGATTGACTGTGATCCTCAGGGAAATGCCACCACAGGAATGGGTGTTAAAAAGAATAAGGGAAAAGGCGTATATGACGTATTGCTGCGAGACATTCCGGCCAGCGACGCAATTACCGAAACCAAGTACGGAGATATGATCACATCCCGGGCTGACCTGGCCGGTGCAAACGTGGAAATGGTGAATCTGGAAAATCGCGAGTATCTTTTGAAGCAGAAACTGGAGACAATCCGAGGTAAATACGACTATATCTGGATAGACTGTCCGCCCTCCCTGGAACTTCTGACATTAAATGCACTGACAGCTGCGGACACCGTATTTATCCCGGTTCAATGTGAATTCTATGCCTTAGAGGGACTCAGCGACCTGACGAACACAATCAAGCTGGTAAAAATGCGAAAAAATCCGGCTCTTGAAATAGAGGGCCTCGCACTGACAATGTACGACACCAGAACAAAGCTCTCCACAGACGTTGAGACCGCATTGCGCAAATACTTTCCGGGAAAGGTATATAAGACCACAATTCCGAGAAATGTACGGCTCAGCGAAGCTCCGAGCCACGGAAAACCCTGCATCTCCTATGATAAGTCCAGTAAGGGGAGCAGAGCATATCTGCATCTGGCAAATGAATTTCTAAAAAACCAGAAAGGAGAAAAGGCCGATGGCTAAAAAAGGCGGACTTGGGGCAGGGCTCAGCGCATTGTTTGCCGAGGAACTGGCAGAGGTAGAAGAAAGCCAAAAAAACACTATGACGGTCCCCATCGAAAAAGTCGAGCCAAGAGAAGCCCAACCGCGAAAAATATTTGACGAAGAAAGTCTCGCTGAGCTGACAGAATCCATCCGGCGTTATGGAATAATACAGCCCATCACTGTGCGTCCCTGGGACCATGGTTATTATCAGATCATAGCCGGAGAGCGCCGGTGGCGTGCAGCCAGAGAGGCCGGTCTGGAGGAGGTTCCGGTTAGAATTATAGAGGCAGATGACAGAACCGTCACAGAACTGGCCCTGGTAGAAAATCTCCAGCGCGAGGACTTAAATCCCATAGAGGAAGCGCTGGGTTACAAAACCCTGATCACCGAATACGGACTGACACAGGAGGAAGCATCTGCCATAGTAGGCCGGTCCCGCCCCACCGTAACAAATGCGCTGCGTCTGCTGCAGCTCAGTCCCCAGGTCCAAAAGCTGGTGGAGGAAGGGGAAATATCCTCAGGACATGCAAGAACCCTGATACCTGTCACAGATACAGACAAACAGCTGGACCTCGCCCTGCAGGTAATTGAAAAGCAGCTCTCCGTGCGGCAGACAGAGACACTGGTCAAACGCATTTTGGAAAAAAAGCCGGACCCCCCGGAGCCGGAAAAAAATGAAATAACCGTAGATTACACCAGAGAAATTGAAAAAGAGCTGGAAAATGCGCTTGGTCGAAAGATCAAGCTGGTTGACGGAAAGAAAAAGGGAAGAATTGAAATAGAATTTTATGGGGCGGAGGACCGGGAAAAGCTGATCGAAAATCTGCGGCTATTTTCAAGTCTGCGCAACACCCGATCATAATACTTTTTTCCATATAACACTAAACATCTTGTTTTATGGAAAAGGAATCACGCAAAGCGTGGCTGCCTGCTTTGCGCTGAAAGGTGTAAAATACGTCTCACACGAACTTGAACGCGCTTCGCACTATAAAAAGCTTTTCAGGTTCAAAATTTGCGCTCAGTATTATACCGTCTTTGATGCGCCTTCGGCGCTGTAAAAAATATAAACGCTTCAAAGTGTTTTATGAGAAAAACGTTATAAAACCAGAATCGAGGAGAAAAATATGCTGGATATCAAATTTTTACGTGAAAACCCGGAAGCGGTAAAAGAGAACATCCGAAAAAAATTCCAGGAAGCAAAGCTTCCGATGGTAGACGAGGTCATTGCCCTGGATAAGGCAAACCGCGCCGCGATACAGGAGGCAAGCGATCTGCGCGCGGCGAAAAATCAGCTGAGCAAGGCCAACGGTCCTCTCTTTGGTAAATTAAAAAAAGCTGAGGGGGCGGAAAAAGAGCAGCTGCAGGCGCAGATCGACGAGAACACAGCCAAGGTAAAGGCAAACGACCGGCGGCTTGCGGAGCTGGAGGCACTGGAAACAGAATACGCGGAGAAAATTCGCCGCCTCATGCTGCAAATTCCCAACATGATCGACCCGAGCGTCCCAATCGGACCGGATGACAGTGCGAACGTAGAGGTTGCAAGATTTGGCGAACCGATTGTCCCGGAGTATGAGATTCCCTATCATACCCAGATTATGGAGTCCTTCAACGGAATTGATCTGGACGCCGCAGGCAGAGTCAGCGGAAACGGTTTCTACTATCTGCTGGGCGACATTGCACGCCTCCACGAAGCCGTATTGGCCTATGCCCGTGATTTTATGATTCAGAAGGGCTTTACCTTCTGTATTCCACCCTTTATGATCCACGGAAATGTGGTGGAAGGCGTCATGAGCCAGACGGATATGGATGCCATGATGTACAAGATTGAGGGTGAGGATCTGTACCTGATCGGTACCAGTGAGCACTCAATGATCGGAAAATTTATAGACCAGATCATCCCGGAGGACACCCTTCCGCAGACGCTCACCAGCTATTCTCCCTGCTTCCGAAAAGAAAAGGGCGCTCATGGTATCGAAGAACGGGGCGTATACCGCATTCATCAGTTTGAAAAGCAGGAAATGATCGTTGTCTGCAAGCCAGAGGACAGCATGGAATGGTATGAAAAGATGTGGCGCTACAGTGTAGAGCTGTTTCAATCCATGGGCATACCTGTCCGCCAACTGGAATGCTGCTCCGGAGACCTGGCGGATCTCAAGGTAAAATCCTGCGATATAGAGGCATGGAGCCCGCGCCAGAAAAAATATTTTGAGGTCTGCTCCTGCTCCAATCTGGGAGACGCACAGGCCCGCCGCCTCAAAATGCGGGTAAAGGGCGCAGACGGAAAGATGTATCTTCCCCACACCCTGAACAACACCGTGGTCGCGCCGCCGAGAATGCTGATTGCATTTCTGGAAAACCGCCTCCAGGCCGATGGCACAGTGACAATCCCCGCGGTATTGCAGCCCTATATGGGCGGAACAGAAATTTTGGTTCCAAAAAATAACAAATAGTAATCATAAAAAACATTGTACTTTCCATAGAAAAGGTTTACAATGTGACAAATGAAAGGAGAGTAGTCCAATGAAAAAGCTTGCCCAGGAGTTCAAAGAATTTATCATGCGCGGAAACGTGCTTGATATGGCGATCGGTGTAATCATCGCCACTGCCTTCGGCAAAATTACCACCAGCCTTGTAAATGACGTATTCATGCCCTTTCTCGGCTGGCTCTTTGGCGCCAGAGATATGACAGCGCTGAATGTTCTGGTCCGTCCGGAGGTGAAGGACGAGGCAGGAGAAGTAGTACAGGAGGCCATCACGATAGGCTTCGGGACCTTTATCGGAACGGTAATCGACTTCATCCTCGTGGCACTGGTCGTGTTTGCAATTATCAAGGCCTTCAACAAGGCCCAGGAAATTGCAGAGGCCAAGCTGCTGAAAAAGAAGCAGGAGGAGGAGGAGGAGCCTGCCGAGGAGGAGCCCGCCGGCCCCACCACCGAGGAGCTGCTGACGCAAATTCTCGAGGAGCTGCAGAAAAAATAATTTTATCCCGTCGGTATGAGAGGGCACATGGGTGCCCTCTCACTTTATTTTAAATAAATTTGCATTCAGGAGAAAAATATGATAAAATGTAATGTCTGAAAACATACAATAGGGGAGGAAGCGCACCCATGGACTCCATTCAGGACATCTGGGCTGAAATCATGGCGGTTCTGGCAAAGAATCTCACAGAAACGTCAATCAAAACCTGGTTTACCGACTGCAGCCCGGTTGAGCTGGAGGACGGAAAGCTGGTGCTGCACACGCCAAAGCCCTTCAAGCGGGACATCATTCAACAGCGCTTCAGCAAAAACATAAAAGAGGTTCTGAAGGAGCTGTTCTCCTGTGAGTTTGAGGTTGTTGTTCTCTCCGACGAGGAGCTGGAGGAATACAGGGAACAGCGCCGGGAGGAAAAGACGCTGCCGGAGATGGACGGCTATACCTTTGAAAACTTTATCGTGGGCAACTCCAACAAGTTTGCCCATGCCGCCGCACTGGGCGTGGTAAAAAAGCCGGGCAACCGCGCATATAACCCCCTGTTTATATATGGAAACTCCGGTTTGGGAAAAACACACCTGCTTCTGGCCATCGGCTCCGCGATTCATGAAAACGACCCCGGCGCCAAAATCATATACGTCAAGGGCGACGAATTTCTCAATGACATTGTGCAGGCGCTGAAGGAAGGGACCATGCAGGAGTTCCGGCAAAAATATCGCTTTGCGGATCTGTTTCTGGTGGATGACATACAGTTCATTGCCGGAAAAGAACGGTCTCAGGAGGAATTTTTCCACACCTTCAACAACATTTACGAAGCGGGACACCAGATTGTGCTGACCTCGGATCGGCCGCCCATCGACATGACGCTGCTGGACGACCGGCTGCGCACCCGCTTTGAGGGTGGTCTGATGGCGGATGTACAACCCCCCGACAAGGAGACCAGAATGGCAATAATCCGCGACAAGGCCGGTCATCTGGGCATGGTACTCAGCGACGAGGTGGTACAGTATATAGCGGAGCAGATCACCAGCAATGTCCGCCAGATCGAGGGCGTGGTCAAAAAACTGACTGCCTCCCACGAGATTTCCGGAGAGAAGATCAACAAGGCCAGCGTAGACAAAGCCATTGCAGATGTAATCCGCACCGGTGTATACATTCCCACTCCCGACGACATCATTGAGGAGACCTCCCACTATTATCAGATCAGCGCAGAGGACATCAAGGGCCAGCGGCGCAGTAAAAATATCGCCGCAGCCCGGCACATTTCCATTTACCTGATCCGCACTCTGACCAATCTCTCCTTTGCGGACATCGGCTCTTATTACGGCAACCGGGATCACGCAACCGTAATGAACTCCTGTAAGAAGATCGAGAAAGCCATGGTAAACGATTCCGCCATTGCCGCAACCATACGGGACATCACCAGCAATCTCAATTCCAGACAGCGCTGAAGCAAAAAAACAGCACCGGATTTTGCCGCGAGCGTTTTTCCACCTTTTGTGGAAAAACGCTGTGAAATAAATGTGAAAAGAAAAAAGTCAAAAAACGTGATTTTTCACCGGTGGAAAACCGTAAAAATTTTCCACTAAATTGTACACCGCAAAAATCGAGTATTTCCAAGGGTTTCCGGCACTTTTCCACCATTCCGCATTTCTACTATCCTTAACTACTAAAAATATTTAAACTATCTCTCTATCTGACGGAGGAACCAATGAAATTTACCACAGAAAAATCCACACTCCACCAGGCAATCCAGACAGCGGCAAAGGCAACCAGCACACGCAGTCCCATCCCCTCTCTGGAGGGTCTGCTGCTGGAGGCACTGCCGGACAAATTAAAAATCACGGGATATGACCTGAAAAAAGCCATCTATACAAGCATCGACGCAGATATACAACGCCCCGGCAGTATAATACTCAACGCAAGGATATTCGGAAATATCATAAGCTCTATGCCCGAAGGAGATATTCTCATAGAAGCCGACGGCGAAAACGTCCGAATTCAGGGACACACGGCGGAGTTCCATATCATGGGGACGAACGCGGCGGATTATCCGGAGCTTCCGGATATCGACAGCCAGGCCGGAGTCAGTCTGCCGCAAAATCTGCTCAACCGCATGATCCGTCAGACCATCTTCGCAGTTTCAGACAATGAATCCCGGCCTGTATACACGGGCGAGCTCTTTGAGATCAGCGGTGGAAATCTCACAATGGTGGCAGTGGATGGTTACCGTCTGGCACTGCGCAGAGAGCCGGTAGAGGGCATTGAAACAGAGCACAGCTTCATCGTCCCCGGCTCCGCCCTCAGCGATCTGGAAAAGCTCTGCGGAGACACAGAGGACAGCGTGGTCATCAACCTCGGCACCAAGCATATCAGCTTCGCAATCGGAGACACGGTACTGCTCTCCCGGAGGCTGGAGGGAGAATTTCTGAACTACAAAAAATCCGTGCCCAGCGAGTTTCGCGTGAAGGTTATGGCGGACCGGGCTGGCCTGCAGCGTACCATAGAACGCGTGAGCCTGATCATTGACGACCGGGTAAAAAATCCCATTCGCTGCAGCTTTGGGGACAATGCGCTGAAAATTATCTGCACCACCACAGTGGGAAAGGCGGAGGATACAATCGCGCTGGATGGCGACGGACAGGGCGTAGAGATCGGCTTTAACAACCGTTATCTACTGGATGCGCTGAAAGCAGCCCCCGCAGAGGAGGTCAAAATCTGCCTCAACAGCGGAAATGCCCCCTGTGTGATCCATCCCCCGGAGGAAACCGACGAATTCTTATATATGATTCTGCCCGTCCGGCTCAAGGCAGAGTGAGGAAGCATATGGAGATCATCCAAATCACAACAGAATATATCAAGCTGGATGCCTTCTTAAAATTTGCCGGGGTAACAGGAACCGGCGGCGAGGCAAAGAGCATCATCACCGGCGGCGAGGTGAAGGTCAACGGAGAAGTCTGCACCCAGCGCGGGAAAAAGCTTCGCCCCGGCGACAGCGTCAGGTGCGGCGGGATGGAATATCAAGTAGCACAGGAATGAGAATCGAGCGTTTGGTGCTGCGCGGCTTTCGGAACTATGCGGAAACAGAGGTCCGCTTTGCGCCGGAGACCAATGTGATTTCGGGAGAAAACGCCCAGGGGAAAACCAATCTGCTGGAGGCCGTATATCTTCTCAGCGGAGGAAAGAGCTTTCGCACCCGCTTTGATCGGGAGCTCATCGGCTTTGAAAAGGACAGCGCAGAGCTGGAGGCGGAGATATTTGCCCAGGAACGGCAGCAGAGTCTGCGGATTCTGATGCGCCGTGGCCAGGCAAAGCAGGTTTGGAAAAACCGAGTCAGGCAAAAAAGCGGAGAGCTGAGCGAAGCACTCAAGGCAGTGCTCTTTTCCCCGGATGACTTAAATCTGATCCGGGAGGGGCCGGCCGCCAGACGGCGGCTGATGGACCTGGCCATATGTCAGCTGCGGCCGGGCTATGCGGCACTGCTCAGCGACTACCGGAGAGTCTACGAAAATAAGACCAGATTACTGCGGGACTATCGGAACGACCCCCATTTGGAGGACACCTTCGACGCCTTTTCCGATACCATGGCCCGTCTGAGTGCAAAGCTCATCCGCTATCGCGCCTCCTTTGCGCGGCGGCTTGGGGAAGCGGCCTCCCCCATCCACCGGGAATTTACCGCCGGCGGCGGAGAGGAACGGCTGGAGGTGCGCTACCGCACTGTAAGCACTGTGACAGACTGTACTGCCAGCGAGCAGACCATATATGGAAAAATACTGGAGCACCAGCGTGCCCACCGACAGGCGGAAATTGCGTCTGGGAGCTGCCTGACAGGCGCCCACAAGGACGATCTGGAGATCGACATCAACGCCCGGCCCGCCCGCTCCTTTGCCTCCCAGGGACAGACCCGCACCGCGGCACTGTCCATCAAGCTGGCGGAACGGGAAATATTTTTGCAGGAGACGGGAGAATACCCCATTTTGCTGCTGGATGACGTGCTTTCGGAGCTGGACACGCGGCGGCAGGAATTTGTCCTCAACCGCATCGGCGGCGGACAGACGCTGATCACCTGCTGTGAGGATGAACAGATTGCCGGACGCACCGGAGGCAGGGTTCTGTTTATCCGGAACGGTGCCCTCGCGGAAAAGCCCGATGGGGAGGAAAATAATCATGTATCTGCATCTGGGAAACAACGTGCTGGTTCGTAAACGGGACATTGTCGGCATCTTTGACCTGGACAACACCAGCCAGTCCTGGAAGACCCGCGGCTTTCTCGCAAATGCTGAGAAAAAGGGACGGATCGTCAATGCAGCGGGAACAGAACTGCCCAAAAGCTTTGTCGTGTGTGCGGAAAACAGCCGGGACCAGAAAATCTGTCTGAGTCAGCTCAACTCCTCCACACTGGCAAAACGCGGGGAGAGCACGGGCTTTGCGGTCAATGAACCGCTTTAAGAGCCTGTATTCACAGCTCCGCACCACAGGACGGCAAAGGGTCCTCTCCCGCGGGGAGCGCGTCATCAGCATACGTCCCCAATTGTGAAACGAAGAACTGTAATGGAAAGGAAGCAATATGTCCGAAATCAATGAAAAGGTAACCCAGGAATATGACGCCTCGCAGATTCAGGTGCTGGAGGGACTGGAAGCGGTAAGAAAGCGTCCCGGTATGTATATCGGCTCCACCAGCTCCAGCGGACTGCATCATCTGGTGTATGAGATAGTGGATAATGCCATTGATGAAGCGCTGGCGGGCTACTGCAGTCATATCACAGTCACAATTGAGGAAGGGGACGTCATCCGTGTCAGCGACGATGGCCGCGGCATCCCCGTGGATATACAGGAGCAGACCGGTCTGCCGGCTCTGGAGGTGGTATACACCGTGCTCCACGCCGGCGGCAAGTTCGGCGGCGGCGGCTACAAGGTCTCCGGCGGCCTGCACGGAGTCGGCGCCAGCGTGGTCAATGCCCTCAGCGAGTGGCTGGAGGTGGAGGTCCACCGGGAAGGAAAAATACACCAGATGAAATTCTCCCGGGGCCATAAGACCCAGGATATGAAAATCATCGGTGAGACGGACAGAACAGGCACCACCGTGCGTTTCAAGCCCGATCCGGAGATGTTCGACACTACCACCTATGACTATGAAATACTTCACACCCGGATGCGGGAGCAGGCATTTTTGAATGCGGGACTGAAAATTACCATCCGCGACGAGCGCAGCAGCTCTCTGGAAAAGCCCGAAGCGGAGCGCAGCGATGCGCTCTGCTATGCCGGGGGTATTCGGGAGTTTGTCACCTTTCTCAACCGGAACAAGACGCCTCTGCATGAAAACGTGATCTATGTCTCCGGTCTTCGGGAGGACAGCGAGGCGGAGGTGGCCCTGCAATATAACGACAGCTATAACGAGATTATCGTCTCCTTTGCCAATAATATCAACACCACAGAGGGCGGTATGCACGAGACCGGCTTCAAAACCGCACTCACCAGGGTATTGAACGCATACGGAAAAAAAGCGGGGGTATTAAAGGAGGGGGATTCCCTGTCCGGCGAGGACTGCCGGGAGGGCATGACCGCGGTCATCAGCGTAAAGCTCACAGAGCCCCAGTTTGAGGGGCAGACCAAGACAAAGCTGGGAAACAGCGAGATGCGCGCCCTGGTGGACGGCATTTTGCAGGACAAGCTGACGGAATTTTTTGAGGAAAACCCGGGAGTTGCAAAAACCATTCTGGACAAGGCCATGACTGCATCCCGGGCCAGAGAGGCGGCCCGGAAGGCCCGGGAGAGCGTCAGAAGAAAGACGGGGCTGGAATCCGGGCAGATGCCGGACAAGCTGCAGGACTGCAACGAGCGGGACCCCAGCCTGTGCGAAATCTACATTGTGGAGGGCGACAGCGCCGCCGGCAGCGCCATCCAGGGCAGAGACAGCCGTTTTCAGGCGATTCTCGCCATGTGGGGAAAAATGCTCAACGTGGAAAAGGCCCGGGCGGACAAGATCTATGGCAACGACAAGCTCTATCCTCTGATTGTGGCACTTGGGGCAGGCATCGGAGAGGAATTTGACATTCAGAAGCTGCGCTATCACAAGATCATTATTATGGCGGATGCCGATGTGGACGGAAGTCATATCCGCACGCTGCTGCTGACCTTCTTTTTCCGCTACATGCGGCCTCTCATTGAAAACGGCTATGTCTACTCCGCTGTGCCTCCCCTTTACAAGCTGACGCGGGGCAAGCAGCAGCGTGTGGCCTATTCCGACGAGCAGCGGGACCGGATCTCCGCAGAGATGCGGGGAGACAACCCCAATATAAAGGTGGACATCTCCCGTTTCAAGGGTCTGGGTGAGATGGATCCCCATGAGCTGTGGGAGACCACCATGGACCCGGAGCAGCGTTCCTTGCGCCGCATCACTCTGGACGACGCGGTTACGGCGGACCAGATTTTTACCGTTCTCATGGGAGAGGATGTGGAGCCGCGTCGGGAGTGGATAGAGCAGAACGCGAAGTATGTGGTAAATCTGGACATCTGAGCATAAAAATATGAATGCTTTCAAAATGTCGATCATGCTGCTTTTGGTGGCATTGCTTTGGCTGGCAGGGGCCGTGGTTTTTTTCATTCTGTATTTTCTGTGGAAGGGAATCATCACCCTCACCGTTCCGATTCTGATGTTGGTCATGAGTGTACTGGCCTTTGGGGTCTATTTTCTCCTCCGCCGGCTTTTGTCCGATCAGACGAGGAAGCAGAAATGAAACAGCCAAACTATCTGGTTTTCGGTCTGCTGTGGATTCTGGCTGCGACAGTCAGCATTGTCAATTTCATACAGTACTTCGACGACCGGGGCAACCTGGTGCGGGGAGGGCTGTTTTTGATGATGGGAATTTTCTATCTCTGGATGAACCAAAAGCATAAAAAGTAAAAAAGGGGGGCGCGCAGAACCATGACAAAGGCAAATTTTTCCAATCTTCCCATGACGGAATATCTCTGGAACGACCGCAAGCGCTGGCTGGGGATGCCCCTGAGCTTTACGAAATACAAGCTGTCTGAGGACCGGCTGTTTCTGGAAAAGGGGCTGCTGACCACCCGATCGGACGAGATATTGCTCTATCGCATTCGGGATCTGAGTCTGCGCATCAGCCTGGGCCAGAGAATTTGCGGGGTTGGAACCGTCTGCGTGGTTTCCTCCGACCGCTCGCTTCCCCAGCTGGAGCTCAAAAATGTAAAGCATCCCCGGGAGGTCAAGGAGCTGATCCACCAGTATGTGGAGCAGGCCAAGGAAAAGCGCCGCATGAAATCCATGGAGATCATGGACAACGGCGACTTTGATTACGACGAAATGGACCCCGATGATTTTGACAACTGATAGGATATACTGAGGTAAACTATGGCACACAACAGAGACTATAAGCCCGAGGACATCACCTTTCCAAACCAGGTCATCACCGAGAGCGAGCTGGTGGGAGAGATGCAGAACAGCTATATCGACTACGCCATGAGCGTAATCGTGGGGCGTGCTCTGCCGGACGTGCGGGACGGCCTGAAGCCGGTGCACCGCCGTATTCTCTACGCAATGTATGAGGACGGGCTGACCAGCGACAAGCAGTTCAAAAAATCCGCCACCACCGTTGGCGAGGTGCTGGGCAAATACCATCCCCACGGCGACGCCAGCGTCTATGATGCCATGGTGCGCCTGGCCCAGGATTTCTCCATGCGCTATATGCTGGTGGAGGGCCACGGCAACTTCGGAAGCGTGGATGGAGATCCCCCGGCGGCCTACCGGTATACGGAAGCGCGCCTGAGCAAAATTTCCAATGAGATGCTCCGGGACATCGACAAGGAGACGGTGGACTGGGACTCCAACTTCGACGAGAGCCGTCGGGAGCCCCGGGTGCTGCCCAGCCGGTTTCCAAACCTTCTGGTCAACGGCAGCAGCGGCATTGCCGTAGGCATGGCCACCAATATTCCGCCCCACAATCTGCGGGAGGTGATCGACGCCTGCGTCTGCGTGCTGGACAATCCCGAGGCGGAGCTGGCGGATCTGATGCAGCACATCAAGGGGCCGGACTTCCCCACCCGCGGCATTATTCTGGGGCGCAGCGGTATCCGGGCGGCCTACGCCACGGGAAAGGGCAAGGTGGTGGTCCGGGCCCGGGCGGAGTTTGAGGAATACGGCCGGGAGCACCGCACCCGGATCATTGTCACGGAGCTGCCCTACCAGGTCAATAAGCGACAGCTGATTAAGAACATTGCGGAACAGGTAAAGGACAAGCGTCTGGATGGCATCAGTGACCTGCGGGATGAGACAGACCGCAACGGAATGCGCATGGTCATCGAGCTCAAGCGCGACGCCAATCCCCAGGTGGTGCTGAACAAGCTGTATAAGCAGACCGCGCTGCAGAGCAACTTTTCCATCATCATGCTGGCTCTGGTAAACAATCAAAGCCAGCCCCGCATTCTTTCGCTGCGGCATATACTGGATGAGTATATTGCCTTCCAGGAGGAGCTGATTATCCGCCGCACCCGTTATGATCTGAAGAAGGCGCGGGAGCGTGCCCATCTGCTGGAAGGGCTGCTGATTGCCCAGGACAACATCGATGAGGTCATACAGATCATCCGCAGCAGCTACGACAATGCCCGGGAGCGGCTGATGGAGCGCTTTGGACTGGACGAGATCCAGGCACAGGCCATCTGCGACATGCGTCTCATCGCCCTGCAGGGGCTGAACCGGGAAAAGCTGGAGAACGAATATAAGGAGCTTCAGGAGCGTATTGCCTATTACGAAAAGCTTCTGGGGGACGAGGCCATGCTGCGGGGGGTGCTCAAGGAGGAGCTCATCGCCATTCGGGACAAGTACGGAGACGACCGTCGCACGGAGATCCAGGAGGTGGAGGATGAGATCGACATTGAGGACCTCATTGAGGAGGAGGACTGTGTCTATACTCTGACCCACGGCGGCTATATCAAGCGTCTGCCCACCAGCGAATACCGGGCCCAGGGCCGGGGCGGCAAGGGAATACGCGCCATGTCCACCAAGGAGGAGGACTATGTGGAGACGGTCTTCACAGCCTCTACTCATGACAATATTCTGTTCTTTACCTCCGCCGGCAGGGTTTATATGAAAAAGGGCTACAACATTCCGGAGGCAGGCAGGGCGGCCAGAGGCACCAATATTGTGAACATTCTTCCTCTGCAGCCGGGGGAGAAAATCTCAGCCATGATCCGGGGCCGGGGCTGGGAGGAGGACAGCTATCTGGTCTTTATCACGCGCAACGGCACCGTAAAGCGTCTTGCCCAGTCTGAACTGAGGAATATACGCAGCGTAGGTGTGCGGGCGCTGACCCTGGAGGAGGGCGACGAGCTGATCTCTGTCCGTCAGACAGATGGGTCGAGAAATATTCTGATCGTCACCCACAACGGCGCTGCCATCTGCTTCTCAGAGACGGAGATCCGTGCCATGGGCCGCGGGGCCGTGGGTGTGCGCGGAATCCGCCTGCGGGAAGGGGACTATGTCGTAGGCGCCGCCAGGGCGCGGGAGGGCGGAATGCTGCTCTCCGTTACGGAAAACGGCTATGGCAAGCGCACCCCCATCGGAGAATATATCCGGGGCGAGGATGGGCCGCAGCACCGGGGCGGCTACGGCGTCAAGAGCTACACCATCACGGAAAAGACGGGCAAGATTGCCGACTGCAAGGTGGTGGATGAAACCGACGATATTCTTATCATATCCGATGACGGCACCATCATCCGGATCGCCGCCGCCAGCATCAGCGTCTATGGACGTTATGCCCAGGGTGTGCGGCTCATGCGTCCCGGCGAGGGCAGCAGAGTCATCTCCGTTGCCAGAACCGAGCACGAGGAAACCGCGGAGACCCAGACTCCCGAGGAGCCGGCGGAGGAAGCGGAAACAAAGGAGGAGAGTGCACCGCAGGAAAATCCGTGAGCATTTCCATGCGAGGGCCGTTCGGGCTTTTCCCCCGGCCCTCCTCCGGTGTCTGCCGGAGCAATCATTGAAAAAGGACAAGATGCTTTGAAAACTGTAGAAATTTATACTGACGGCGCATGCAGCGGAAATCCCGGTCCGGGGGGCTGGGGGGCGCTGCTGCGCTATCAGGGTTCAGAGAAGGAGCTGAGCGGCGGAGAAGCCCATACCACCAACAATCGGATGGAGCTGCAGGGAGTCATACAGGCCCTGGAGGCGCTGAAGGAGCCCTGCATCGTGGAGCTGTGGAGTGACAGCAAATATGTGATTGACGGTCTCAGCAAGGGTTGGGCCGCGCTCTGGCGGAAACGGGGCTGGATTAAGAGCGACAAAAAACCGGCATTAAATCCGGACCTCTGGGAAAGACTGCTGCAATTAACTGAAAAGCACACGATGCACTATCACTGGGTCAAGGGCCACGCGGATAATCCGTATAACAACCGCTGCGACGCACTGGCAGTGGCAGCGCGGGAGAAATATGCCTGAACGGAGAAATCAATGAACTTCAAGCAAAATGTGCCGGATACTGTGGCAGAAAAGTTTGAATTTTACAATTTTGGCCACGCAGCGGAAATTTTGACGCAGTCATGTCAGGAAGAATGGTCGGATCTGATAAAATGCTTTGAAAAACTGACACTTTCCATAGAAGACATTCAGACAGCGGGAGGAAATGAAAGTCCGATTCCAAAAAAATTTGATGATTTACTTTATCCAATGGGCTGGAGAGAGATCCGTATTACGGGAGATTTGCTTGTAAAGCTGTATCCCAGAAAGAATGTGCAAAGACGAGGAAAATTCTCAGATCAGCCCTCTGATGAAATAACCATTGAAGGATTTATTGATGGCCATAACATAGACTTTATCAAAAATCAGGTTGCGTTTGATTTGGAATGGAACAGTAAAGATCAAACCTTTGATCGTGACCTGTTGGCGATGCGTACTTATTTTAACTGTGGTCTGATTGACGTTGGCGTAATTGTGACCAGAGCGGAGGAACTGAATGATATTTTTCGGAAATTAGGTCTCATGCCAAAGTATGGAGCTTCTACAACCTGGATGGGAAAGTTAATATATCGCCTTCGATCCAGAAGAAATGGGGGCTGTCCGATTTTGGCTGTTGGAATAAAAAAAGCTTGTGTTCAAGGGGAATGGGAATGATAGACCTTACTACATCAGATAACTTGCTTGAATTTACCGAAAATAAAAAATATAAAACGATTTACGCTGACCCACCCTGGCAATTTCAAAATCGAACAGGTAAGGTTGCACCTGAACACAGACGTCTTTCCCGATATAAAACCATGACGCTGGAGGAAATCAAGTATCTGCCTGTATCAAAAATTGCGGATGAAAAGAGTCATCTGTATTTATGGATTCCGAATGCATTGCTTCCACAGGGCCTGGAAGTGATGCAGGCATGGGGCTTTGAATATAAAACAAATATTATATGGGAGAAAGTGCGTCATGACGGCCAGCCGGACGGCAG
The DNA here is from genome assembly GCA_905236305.1 of uncultured Oscillospiraceae bacterium. Taxonomy (GTDB): domain Bacteria; phylum Bacillota; class Clostridia; order Oscillospirales; family Oscillospiraceae; genus RGIG7114. Next base: position 15,464 of record CAJOPB010000114.1, read on the forward strand.
AGGTGTAGGTTTTTATTTTAGAAACGTCACTGAAATGCTGTTGTTTGGCGTAAAGGGTAATAAAAATCGTACATTGGATGCCGGAAGATCTCAAGTGAATCTGATTCGTTCCGTTAAAAGAGAGCATAGCAGAAAACCGGACGAGATGATTTCCATAATAGAAGCCTGTTCGCCCGGACCCTATATTGAACTGTTTGCAAGGGGAAAACGGATTGGCTGGGATATGTGGGGAAATCAGGCGGAAGAATCGTATGAACCCACCTGGAATACCTATGCAAATCATACAACTGCACAGGAAACCCAGATGAAAACAGTAGATTTATGATCAGACAAACTAAAAAATCAAAAGAATACAATCGTTCCCCTCTCGCCATCTTTTTCTCCTATATAGCCCCTCACTGGCGTCCCTTCACGGCGGACATGGTCTGTGCTGTGGCGGTTGCGGCAGTGGACCTGGCCTTTCCCATCATATCCCGCCAGTCCATGCGGATCTTACTGCCGGCGGAGAAATACGCAGCCTTTTTTGCAGTAATCGTCATATTGCTGGCAGCTTATGTACTCAAGGGCTTTTTATATTATGTGATCACCGTGGTTGGCCACGGTATGGGCGTGCGCGTGGAAGCAGATATGCGGCGGGAACTGTTTACGCATATTCAGAGTCTGAGCTTCAGCTTTTTTGATCATAACCGCACGGGTGTGCTCATGAGCAGGGTCACCAATGACCTCTTTGACATCACCGAGCTGGCCCACCATGGGCCGGAAAATGTACTGATCTGTGCCCTGACCATTGCGGGATCTCTGGGTATCATGTGCGCCATTCGCTGGGAGCTGGCGGCAGTACTGGTGATATTATTGCCCCTGTCCCTCTGGTTTACCATGAAGCAGCGGACGCGGATGCGCGATGCCAATGTGGAGGTCAAGAAGAAGACTGCCGAGATCAATGCGGCCATTGAAAGCGGAATTTCCGGCGCCCGCACCGCAAAGGCCTTTGCCAATGAGGAAGCGGAAACGGAAAAATTTGACCGGGCAAATACCATGTTCAAAACCGCAAAGCGGGATTACTACCGCTCTATGGGTCTGTTCACCAGCGGAATGGAATTCTCCATGGGCGCCATGCAGGTGGTGGTCATCGGTGTGGGCGGCCTGCTGATTATGCTGGGTCGGATGGATTATGTGGATCTCATCACCTTCACGCTCTATGTCTCGACCTTCATCAGCCCCATCCGGCGGCTGGTGCAGTTTATGGAGCAATACATGCAGGGCAGCGCCGGTTTCAGCCGCTTTTTGGAGATCATGCGGACGCAGCCGGAAATTCAGGATGCCCCCGATGCCTCGAAGCTGGAGCAGGCGGAGGGGAGCGTGGAATATCGGGATGTGAGCTTTTCCTATGCCAGGGGTGAGGAGGTGCTGAAGCATATCAAGCTCTCCATCGCACCCGGAGAGCGCTTCGCGCTGGTAGGACCCTCGGGAGGAGGAAAAACCACCCTCTGCCATCTGCTGCCCCGGTTTTACGATGTCACCTCCGGCGCGGTGCTGGTGGACGGCAGGGATGTGCGGAGCCTGACGCAGGAGAGTCTGCATCGAAATATCGGCATTATTCAGCAGGAGGTCTTTCTGTTTGCCGGAACCGTAAGAGAGAATATCCGCTACGGACGCCCCGATGCCACGGATGCGGAGGTGGTGGAGGCTGCGGTCAGGGCGGAGATCCACCGGGAAATTCTCAACATGCCGGAGGGCTATGACAGCTATATCGGCGAGCGCGGCGTCATGCTGTCCGGCGGACAGAAGCAGCGCCTGAGCATTGCCAGAGTCTTCTTAAAAAATCCCCGGATTCTGATTCTGGACGAAGCCACCAGTGCTCTGGACAGTGTGACAGAGAAAAAAATACAGGAGAGTTTGGATCGTCTGAGCCAGGGCCGCACCACACTGATTATCGCCCACCGTCTGAGTACCATCCGTTCCGCAGACCGTATCGGCGTAGTGGAGCAGGGCGAGATTGTGGAAATAGGTACCCATGAGACACTGATGGAGGCCGGCGGCAGATATGCAGCGCTGCAAAATGCGCAGAGCGGAGCAAATGACGGTGCGCCGTCCCAAAATGCAAATGCGGTATTGGAGCCGGCGGAATTCGTATAGACAAGGAGAAGTACAATGGTATCAAGAGTTCGCTCTCTGGGACTCCACGGCATCGGCGGTTATGAGGTGAGTGTGGAATGCTTTCTCGGCGGCGGGCTGCCCGCCTTTGACGTGGTGGGACTGCCGGACACGGCGGTAAAGGAGAGCCGGGACAGGGTGCGGGCTGCTGTGGTGAATGTGGGTTGTTCCTTTCCGCTGGGACGCATTACCATCAATCTGGCTCCGGCGGACACAAAGAAGGCGGGGACCGTCTATGACCTTCCCATCCTTCTGGGCCTGATGCTCTGCGTGGGCCAGCTGGAGCGCATTCCCGAGGACGCAGCTTTTTTTGGGGAGCTGGGCCTGAACGGAGATCTTCGCCCGGTCAGCGGTGCCCTGCCCATGGCGCTGGCCGCCGCGCGGGCCGGCATAAAGCAGCTGTTTGTGCCCGCCTCCAACGCGACAGAGGCCGCCTTTGCCGAGGGGATTACCGTTTACCCCGTAGCCCACGTCAGCGCGCTTATGGACCATCTGAAGGGAGTGAAAGGACTGTGTCCTGCTTCGCCGCCGGACCTGTGTCAGCTCCATACGCCTGTGCCGGACTTTTCGGAGGTCAAGGCCCAGGAGAACGTGAAGCGGGCATTGGAGATTGCGGCGGCAGGAGGACACAACATTCTGCTGGTGGGCCCGCCCGGTGCCGGAAAGAGTATGCTGGCAAAGCGGCTGCCGGGCATTTTGCCGGATATGAGCCGGGAGGAGATGACCGAGGCCACAGAGATTCACTCCGTCGCCGGTAAGACCGACGAGCGGATGCCGATTGTCACCATGCGCCCCTTCCGTTCTCCCCATCACACCGTTTCCTCCGTAGCCCTCAGCGGCGGCGGGGGCATGCCCCGTCCCGGCGAGATCAGCCTGGCCCACACAGGCGTCCTGTTTTTGGATGAGCTGCCGGAATTTACCCGGGATGCCCTGGAGGGGCTGCGTCAGCCTCTGGAGGACGGCAGAGTGACCATATCCCGCGCCAGCGGCAGTTATACCTATCCCAGCCGATTTATGCTGGTGTGCGCCATGAATCCCTGCAAATGCGGGTGGTATGGCCATCCATCCGGCCGGTGCCGCTGTTCAGAGAGCGCGGTGCGGCAGTACCACAGCCGAATCTCCGGCCCGCTTCTGGACCGGATTGACCTGATTATCGAAGTACCGGCTTTGGAATTTGATGAGCTGAAAGCCCGGCCCAACGGGGAGAGCAGCGCCGCCATCAAGGAGCGGGTAGACGCAGCACGTCAGCTGCAGCGCCGCCGCTATGCCAGCCGTGGGGTACCGTGCAATGCCTATATGCAGCCAAAGGAGCTGCAGGAGTGGTGCGCCCTGAGTCCCGAGTGCGAGGCGCTGATGCGCTCTGCCTTTGAGACAATGGGCCTCACGGCCCGCAGCTACGACCGGATTTTGCGGGTAGCGCGCACCATTGCGGACCTGGCAGGAAGCGAATCCATCGCGCCGGAGCATCTGGCGGAGGCGGTGCAGTACCGAACCTATCAATTCCAGGAGGCAACATGAAAAAGTATAAAAACAAAAGGCGGCGTATCCCGGCAGCGGCGGCGCTGTGCGGCGCTGTTCTGCTTGGGCTGGCCGGCTGCGGAGGAAGGCTTGATCCCACGGCCTCGCCGGGACTGGAAACCGCCCCCGGCCAGATAATCACCGAAGCCCCTGCACCTCCAACCGCGGTGGTGACCACAGCGCCTCCGGCGGAAACGGCTCCCCCGGCGACCGCTGCTCCTTCTGCGCCTGCCCCGGCTGCGGTCCCGCTGCCCGCCACCCCACCCCCCACCGCCGCGCCCTCCACAGAGGAGCCGGTGGTGCGCGCGCTGACAGAGGTCAACGTGCTGCAGGAGGTCCTGGCCTATGAAAAAAAGGATGGCCCTGCCCGCGCGATCTCAGCGGGAAACAGTCTCGGCGTGGAGGAATCAGAGGACCCGGAGTGGCTGACCTGTCATCTGCAGGAGGAAAATCAGACCTTTTATCTCCATCTGGACCCGGAAAACCCCTATCTGATAGAGACGCCGGAGGGCTGGCTGTATCTCTGGGTGGTTCTGGACGGACTGGACTTCACCTGATACTTATTGAAAAAGCGGATGCACCGAAAAGGATGCATCCGCGTTTTTTCAACTGTCTCTCATATAAGCTTTATTTGCAGTCTCCGTCACCCCGGAAGAACAGTATCAGTCAGACACCTTATTCATCCAGTTGAAAGGTAATGCGGTTGTCGCTCTCCACCATGCGGGAGACGATGGCGGCGGCCTCGGCCCGGGTGATGGTGGACTGGGGAGAAAATTCCCCGTTTTCTCCACCGGTGAGAATACCGGCACGATAGAGCGCGTAAATACCCGCTGCATAGGGGCTGTCCATGGAAACATCGGGAATCTGACCGTCGGCAATGTCATTGATGACGGTCAGTGCCTCCGGCGGCAGCGCCCGGGAGAGAATGTCCGCAAACTGTTCCCGCGTGGCTGCGACGGAGCCCACATTATTCAGGGAAAAGCTGGCGTCGATAATGCCGTTTGCCAGAGCATAGCCCAGATAGGACTGATACCATTCCTTGCCTACCGGGTTGCCCGGGTTGCCCGTGCCCTGATAGTACACTGTATGAATTCGATCCGCAATCACAATGGCCTGAATCAGCGTAACCTTGCCGTTGGGATCAAAGCTGCCATAGCCGCTGCCCTGCATCAGTCCCAGCTCATAGGCGTCGATCACAGAGTCGGAATACCAGGAGTTGGCCTCCACATCACGGAAGTGGCCCCGGGCATATTGCAGCGTGCGCTGGAAGTGAATGCCCTCGTCCTCCTCCGCAGCGCTCTCCTCCGCAGCCTCCTCGGGGACAGCCGTTGCTCCCTCCATCTGGGGGATACTGATCGGGATAACGGTCTGCCGGGTGCCGGAAGCGTCCTCCTTCTCATCCTGGAGAAGGACGGGCATGGGCATCAGATAATACCCCTGCTGGGCGGGCAGGGTCTTCCCCACGGCGATCCGGATACTGTCGCTGTCGGTGTAGCCCGCATGGTTGATGGCCCGGAGGCGCAGGGTATAGATACCCTCCTCCAGTGCGGGAAGGGTCAGCGGCTGAGAATCTGTATCCAGATAGTAGAGATTTCCGTCATCCCGGTCCAGATACAGCCGAATCCGCTCTGCGCCGTAGGCATCGTTCCAGGTGAGCACAATGCTCTCCTCAACACTGTAGGTGGTCTTATTGCTGGCAAAGCCCTTGACGGCTGCCGGGGCGGCGTCTGTTACCGTGAAGGAAAAGCCGGCCGCGGCAGTGCCGACGCTCTGGCCGCTGACGGAGCGCACCTCAAGCTCGTATTCTCCGGCGGAAAGAGGTGTGGAGGTAAAGGAGTTGCTGATGCCGAGGTTGGTGCTGAAAATCTCCTTGTTGTCCTTCCGAAGCGTGACAGAATAGCCGGTAGCGCCATTGACCTTGCCCCAGGAGAAGCGAATGGTCTCAGCGGTGCCGTAAACATGCCGGTCGGAATAAATCTCGCCGGGGGCGGCGAGGCCGGATACCGTGCCGGCAGCGCCGGTGGAGACCACCGTGCTGTCCGTCGGACCGACGACAGTGCTGCCCGGAATGATTGCAGACCCCGTCGGGACGGAGGCCTCGCCCGGAATTGCGGCGGCGCCGGGGGCGAGCGCAGGCTGATCCAGAGGATAGACAGCGGAGGGCGCGTCTGAATAATAACCGGCGGAGCCGGTCTGGCCGGGGTCGCGGTAAATGGTGACTGCGGCAGGACGGGCACGCTTTATATCCTCGGCGCTCCACCAGGCGTTGGTACGGATCAGAGGCTGGCCGGCGCTGTTTTTATGCCAGTTGGCGTCATAGACATAGACACCCGAGCCGTCGGCCGCGGCGGAACGGATGATCACGCCGTGGTTGCCGCCGCCGGTGGTGGCGATGAGCACGTCGCCGGGCTGGGTCTGGGCCAGGACCGCGGAGAGCTGTTCTACGGTGTAATAGTCCAGATGGGCCACCTCCACCGCGGCCTCGGGGTGGTTGGAAAAACGGGCGTCTGAAGTGCTCCACATGGTGGGCAGCTCTGTACCGAACAGATGACGGAACAGCTCCCGCACAAAGCCGTAGCAGGTGCTGCAGCCGTCGTCCCAGTTATCCACATATACGCCGCCGTCGGCCCAGATCGACTCCGCGGAGGCGAAGCGCGCCTCCACCTCAGCGGGGGAAAGTCCGTCCGCCAGGATGGGAGAGAGGGCGGAACCGATGCCGGTGAGCAGGACCAGGGACAGTAACACGCTAAGACAACGTTTTTTCATATATTCCGGTATCCTCCAAAAACTGTGTCAACGTATTCCAAAATAATTCAGAGTATAAAACAGGTATAACAAACCAATGATCACTCTATGCCCTAAGAGCATCATGTTTGCATCATTTTTCCAGAAAAGAAAATGTAAATTTTTTGTGACGTCAGGGGTGCAGATGCCGGCAGTATACCCCACCCCGCATAAAACCGCGGGCGGCAGGCGCGGAGACAAGGAAACGGAAAGGACGCTTTCAGGTCAAAATGACCGAAAGCGTCCTCAGAGCCTGTCTAACCCGCGCCGGTAAGGAAAACCCGGTTATACAGAGATCACGGGCAGGACGATTACCTGACCGACGGTGATCAGACCGGGATTGCGGATGCGATCCTTGTTGCGCTGGAAGATGTAGTTGCTGAAATCAGAGCGGTTATAGAACTTCATGGAGATACTTGCCAGGGTGTCGCCGGATTTTACCACATAGATCAGCTCATTGCCCGTGGCCAGAGGCTCGGACAGACGGGGATAGCCTGCCAGAGATACGGGAAGAATCAGATCACGGCCTGCCTCCAGAACATTGTTGGTGGCGTTGAAGTGCTCCGGGTTCTGCTTTTTCAGCTCGTCACCCAGATTCGGGACCCCGTAGTAGTTCAGCGCGATGTAATCCAGTGTGTCGCCGTATTTCACGGTATATGCAATGGGGACGGCAGGCGCCTCCTGCAGCCGCATCGCGGCGGAGATGATGTAATACTCCGCACCGTCGGCCAGGGTCATCACGCACAGCTCCGCGTTGGCAAAAGGATAAGCCAGCAGTCTGTCCACATTAAAGCTGGAGGGATAGACGGTAATCCTGTCCGCGGAGACCACATAGTCGGTGCCGGTGCGGGTTGCAAAGGAAAAGTTCAACGGGGTGGCGCTGGCGCTGCGGGTGACGGTGCTGCCGGGCTTTACGACAATGAGGTTGACATTGGTGCGTTCTGTGACCGTGTTGACCACAGCGGCGGCATCCTTATACCAGAACTGATGGGAGACCATGATGGCATGGTTCTCCAGCCGGGCCTCTGAGAAGGTGATAGCGGAGCCTCCGTCCACCACGGTGACAGGACCGAAGGTGCCGGTGATGGCGGCGGTGGAGGCAGTGGTGCCGGGGGTTGTGGCGGCTGTGGTCTGGGCCGTCGTGGCGGCAGCCGCGGAGGCCGGAGCGGCCAGCCCAAGGCACAGAGCCAGCATGAGACCGAAAATCAACGCTTTTTTCATGGGAAATTCTCCTTTTCCACTTCACTGTGCCCGTCCCGCAGCCAGGCTGCCCGAATAGACTTCATTCTGCCGCCATGGCCGGAACAGGAGCTATGCTGCATTCAGCGGCGAGTGTGCCACAAGATGTTGTAGCTGATGAGAAAACTCACCCAAAACTCCGCTTCCTGCCTTTATTTTACTCCTTTTTTGTCCGTTTTTCAAGGGCTTTAACAAAAAAAGTTTCAAAAGAGTTACAGAGAAAAACAAAATAAAAGCTCCACCCTCTCCGCAGCGCGGGAGGGTGGAGTGAATGGATAAGGATCCGTCTGGCAAGGGGGTGTGAATAATGGAGGAACTGTATTAATCCTCGGCGGAGATGTCCAGCGTTGCCGGGCTGCTCCAGGTGGTCATGCTGACGGTTTTGAGGGAATTGGTGCCGACGATGTAGGCCCAGTCGCCGATATAAAGGCCGCGGGCTCTCCAGCTGTAGTCGTCATCAAAGTCAAAGGTGCACAGCTGCTGAAAGCCGCTGCCGGCGTCGTAGGCGTAGATATAATACACGCCTTCGGCCAAAAATCCGATGATATTCTTCTCCGGGACGATGAAGAACGCCTTGTGGTTGTACAGCACCTCGCTGTAATCCACATCGGGAAGGTTCAGGGTGTGGACGGCCTTTACATCGGTCTTGTCGGAGGTGTCGAACATGACCAGCTTCAAGCCCTTCGTGCGGCCGCTGTCCTCGTCGGCCTCCCGGCCGAAGCCCAGGAGCAGTCCGTCGTCCCAGCGGTGGAGATACTCGGAAAAGCCGCTGATCTTCAGGGCGTTGAGCACCTTGGGGGCAGTGGGATCGCTGAGGTCCACGGTAAACAGCGGGTCCACGCTGCGGAAGGTGCAGAAGTAGGCGATGTCGCCGTCAAAGCGAACGGAATAGACATACTCATCCTCTGCCAGCCCTGTGACGCTGCCCACCAGATTCAGCTCAGCGTCCAGCACATACAGGCCGCTGCTGGTGACGTCCTCGTCCCACTTGTAGTTGTGGAAATTGTAGGTGTCGTCCACATAGATCTTATAACTGGAATCACTGCGGGTGGTGACGATGCGCAGCCTTCCGTCCTTTTCATCGGCGGAGAACTGGCTGTCGATATAGCCCGGGACCTCCCCTGCCGCCGCAAGCTCCAGTCCGCCGCCGCTGAGGTCAAAGCGGAAGATCTGGGTGGCGGAGCTGTTGGAATAGCTGGTGACAGTGTAGACACTCTCGCTGTAGGTGCCCGTCTCCTCCGTATCCCAGCGGGAGCCCAGAACATAGAGGCTGGCGCCGGACATATAGACCTCGTCACCGCTGCCCAGCAGGGAGCGGACAGCCTCCAGGGAACCGGATTTGAGATCATAGTCTCCCACCACGACATACTCGCTGCCCTCGCCGCCGCAGATGAGGACGCAGTCGGCATCTATTGCACTGCCCTTGCCGCTGCGGTAGAGCACAGGGACATAGCTTTCGGGGTCGTCCTCGTCATAGTTCCAGACACAGTACCGGGTGATCACGTAAATATGGCCGTCCTGCATCCGGCTGCCGATGATGCTGCCGTCCTGGCCCAGATTCTCCAGAGGCTTGGGGGCGGCGGGATTGGACACGTCATAAAAGTCCACACAGCTGTAGTGCTCGTTGTCCCACTGCCAGCGGCCGGTCTCGTCGTCATAGCTGCCGCTGTCGCTGTAATATTCGGAGAGGATCACCAGACGGTCGTGGTCGATGAACATCTCTCTGGGTGTCTTGGACTTGCTGGAGTAGCCGGAATTGCGCTTGCCCTCCCCCTCGTTATACTCGCTCATGCCCACCGTCGTCTGGGATACCACTTTGGGCTTGCCGCCGGCGGAGTCGATGATGGTGAGGGTGTAGCTGCCGTTGAGGACATAGATATAGGTGCCGTCGGTCTTGACGATGTCGCCCTCGTCAATGCCCTCCACCTGGACATTGGTGCCGGAAAATTCCGTCTCCGCCTCGTCCGCCTGTCTGAAGCTGTCCGAGGCGGAGGAGCCGGAGGCTGCCTGGGCAGTGGGAGCGGGCACCGGCATCTCGGCGCTCGTGTCGGCGGCGGCATTCTCCGCCACGCCGTCCTCCACGGCAAATTCAGACAGATCGCCGCCCCCGCGGGGCTGGCTGAGCCGCTCATAGATTTCCTGATAGCTGCCGGCGGCCTTCGGCATCCGGGTGGGAGTGCTGCCGTCGCCGGTGAGCATCACCGTATTGGTATTGGCGTCATAGGCCAGACCAAAGCCCAGATAGCGCTGCAGCTCGGCGAGCTGAAAGTAGTTGTGGCCGGCGGTGCTGTAGACGCTGAGGTCTGCGGCGGCGGCGCCGTCCACCACCACGGTTTGACGGCTGGGAGCCATGACGGAGGCCGCGTAGGCCGGATTCAAATGCTCCTTCTCGCTGCCATCGGGGACATAGGCCGCGCCTGTGGTGAGCACCACCGCATTGCGCCCGGAGTCCCATTCCACGGAAAACTGTTTATCCGTACCGCTGAGGACCTGAGCCAGATCCCGCAGCTTGACATAGTTGTGGCCGCCGACCGCAAAGGCCTGCAAAACCACCCGGCTTCCGTCCAGCGCAAAGCGCTGCTCCGACGGGACTGCCGCATTCTCTGTTGCTTCCACGGCGAAGGCTGTGCCGGCCGCGGCAATGACCATGGCCAGAAGCAGCAGAAGTGAAATCAGCTTTTTCATTTTGTTCATGGTATGTATCCTCCCTGACGGTTGATGATTGTGAGTATCCCGCAGTCCGCTCCCTTCCGGCGGAGGGCCTGACTGTCTTTTCTGACGGTACCGGGGCAGAGAAAGTTCCCGCAGAACAAAAAAATTTTGAAAGAAGCAG
>CAJOPB010000115.1 GCA_905236305.1 uncultured Oscillospiraceae bacterium
GGCTCAGGTCCTCCTTGATGAAGAAGCGGTACATGGTGGGCGGGGCGCAGAAGGTGGTGATGTTGTACTTTTTGAACATCGGCATGATGTCGTCGGCGGAGAAGCGGTCGAAGTCGTAGACGAACAGCCCCGCCTCGCACAGCCACTGGCCGAACATCTTCCCCCACATGGCCTTGGCCCAGCCGGTGTCGGAGATGGTCAGGTGCAGTCCGTCCGGCACCACGCAGTGCCAGTAGCGGGCGTGGAGAAAATGTCCCAGCGGGTATTTGCAGTTGTGCACTGCCAGCTTGGGATAGCCGGTGGAGCCGCTGGTAAAAATCATCATCATGGGGTCGTCGCCGCAGATGGCGTCCTCCCCTCTGGGGAAGGAGCTGCGGTACATCAAAAATTCCTCGTCAAAGTCGTGCCAGCCCTCCACGGCGCCGTCGGTGCTGATCTTCACATGGATTTTGCCGTACTGCTCTATCGCGCCGGCGGACTGGACGGTGCTCTCCCCGTCGGCCGAGCAGATGATGGCGGAGACGCCCGCCACCTCAAAGCGGTAGAGATAGTCCTTTTCCAGCAGCTGGTCCACCGCGGGGATGGCCACGGCCCCCAGCTTTTCCAGTCCCAGCAAAATCGGCCAGAACTGCCAGTTTCGCCGCAGCACCAGCATCACCCGGTCGCCTCTTTTGATGCCCAGCGCCCGGAAATAGTTCGCGGCCCGGCTGCTCATTTTGGACATGTCGGCAAAGGTGAAGCTGCGCTCCTGCTTTCTGCGGTCGATGTGGAGCATGGCCCGCTTCTCCGGGTCCTTCTCCGCGATGCCGTCGATGACGTCGAAGGCGAAATTAAAGGTGTCCGTATTGCGGAAGGACACGGTCCGGGGCGCGCCCTGGGGGTCCTCCTGCACCGAGATAAATTTCTCCCAGATGCGCCCTGCCTGGTGCTCCCGCTCGTTGGTGATGGCGGGAATGACCTCCGGGCGCTCGGGAAGCTGCTCCTCCGGCGTCAGCACAATGGCGTAAAAGTCGCAGTCCCCACCGTTGGTGGCGATCATGCCGTGGGGGGTGGAGGAGTCGTAATACAGGGTGTCGCCGGGGCCGAGGATCTCCGTATGGGTCCCCAGCTGCACCTTGAGGTAGCCGCTGATGACAATGTCAAATTCCTGCCCCTCGTGGGTGGTGACCTCGATGGGGCGCAGCTGCGCCTCCGCGTTGAAGACGGAGTGGACAAACAGCGGCTCCGCAATCCTGCGGCGGAACTTGTAGGCCATATTGTAATAGGTCATGCCGTGGGCCTGCTCCACCCGCCGTCCCTCGCCGCTGCGGGTCAGGATATAGCTGCTCAGCTGGGGGCTGACGCCCTCGATCAGGTCGGTGACGTCCACGCCCAGCGCCATGGCGCAGTTGTAGAGAAACGCGAAGTTCAGCTCCTGCAGTCCGGCCTCATAGGAGCAGTAGTCGTCCTCGCTCATCCCCAGCTTGGCCGCCATCTGTGCGGTGGAGAGCCCCTCGATGCTGCGCAGCTCAACGATACGCGCGGTCACCTCATGAATACGGTATTCCAGACCAGTCGTTTTTTGCATCTTTTTTCCTCCGATCTCCTCCCCGGTCCTCCGGTGCGGAAAAGGTTTTTTCCAAGGTGCAGTGTATAAAAAACCGCCCCCGGAAGTCAGGTTTCCGGGGACGACATATATCAGCATATATATCGCGGTACCACCCTGGTTGCGCCCTTATGCGAAAAGGACGCCGCTTTAGGACTCCAACAAGTCCCTTTGCCCTGTCGCGGCTTCACGGGAGGCTCTACTCTCCGCCCCCACCACCTCGCGGGGGGGAAACGGATTTCTGCGCTCCGGCTCCGAAGTGACAAAACTGACTGCCCTTCCCCACCCGCTTTCACCGGCCGCGGGCTCTCTGGGGGGAAGCGATGACCGCAGTTCCTCTCCATCAACGCCTTATAGGTTTTCAATATAATACCTTCTCCGGGCGGCATTTGTCAAGCGGGTAATCATAGCCATATTTTTCCCGTTTATCCCCGGGCTTCATGTGAGAAACGACAATTTCAGGGCGATTCCCGCGATTTTTCCGTAATGATGGAACCGGCGCCGGGCCGGGCGCGCTGCCGTCAGCCGCGGATTTCCGCCCTGCCGACATATTCCTCCATAATTTTCCGCCAGCGCTCCA
>CAJOPB010000116.1 GCA_905236305.1 uncultured Oscillospiraceae bacterium
GGTCCTGCCTGTATATATTTTCGAGGGTAAGATGCTGCCATCGTAGCTAAGGAAACGCTGAATAAATCAACGTGCGCGGGGATTTGTTCAGCGTTTCCCTAACGCCGTCAAATTCGGCGCGGACCTTTACGCGGCCTTTGCCGAACTCCTTATGGTGGGGCCGTGAAAGCCGGGGGATTGCTCTCCTTTTTTCACAGCCCCGCGTAAAATTTTTACTCAGCCAATTCACGGAAGAGATAGACGACAATATCCTTGCGTGGGCAGTTGGCTTCGGGAGCGAAGGCTTCCTCGGTGCCGGAGAGAAGGCCAATGCCGGCGGCCCAGTTTACTGCGTCATCATACCAGTTGTCCGAGCCGGTCTTATTCGGCTCGCCGGCGGCGCGGTAGAGCATCGTGATGACCTGGCTGCGGGTGCAGGTCAGCTCCGGGCCAAACTGGTTCTCCCCTACGCCATTTGTGATGCCCTGCTCCACTGCCCACAGAACAGCCTGGATATACCAGGAGTCGTCCGGAACATCGGTAAAGTGGTTGACCGGGTCCTGCGGCTGCGGGCACCCGGCGGCCCGCCAGATAAAGGTCATCACCTGAGCGCGGGTGCAGGTGGTATCCGGCCCAAACTGACCATCTCCCACTCCGTTCGTAACCTGCGGCTCGGCGGTGTAGGCCCAGGTAACGGCGTCATAGTAATAATCGGTCGTCTCTACGTCGGCGAATGGAGTGCTGCCGGCGGCCGGGCCGGTAAAGACGTAGGTCACAACGGCGTCAACCTCTCCGCCGGTGATGGTGGCGGGCTTGCCATTGACCGTCACGGCGTCCGGGTTTTCCCGCAGCGCCGCGCCGAATTTGTAATACCTGTCCACCGTAAGAGCGACGGAAACGGAGTATGTTTTGCCCTCCTGGAAGGTGTCGTTTTCACCCAGCACCACAAAGTCATCGGTATTGCGCCACATCACCCCGTTGATATACGTGCCGCCGCCGGGCTGCCTGGTGTTGATGCCAAATCCGGTCCCCTCCAGGGTAACGGCGAAGCGGGGTGCCGCGCCCGGAACAGGTTCGGCCACGGTCAGGGTGATGCTCTTAACCTCCACAGAGGGGGAGAGGGGCTGGAAGGTAAGGCTGACTTCCGCGCTGTCCTCGCAGACCGACTGGTCGTCCTTAGTCACGTCGTCCTCATTGATGACGGCGTTGAATTTTTCAGTATTGAAGACATAACCGTCCTTTGGCCTGATGGAAATGGTCACCTGATACCGGTGCTCCGGTTGGAAGGTATCTGTCTCGGTCAGCACAACTTCCCCACCGTCCGTCACATCGAGCCACTTGATGCCGTTGATGCCCTCGTCGCTGCTGGTCAGGTCAATCACACATTCGCCGGCAATGACTCTGCCCGTGAAGGACGGCGCCTGCCACGCCTCCGGCTCCGCCACAGCCAGTGCCACACTGGTCACGATTTCCGTGCCGGATACAGGCGCCGCAGATGGAACCGGCTGCTCCACTCCGCCGCTGTACCGCCGCTGATGCTCCTCCGCCGTGCTGTCGTCCAGCCGTGTTTCACCCGCCAGAGTCAGAGCGTCATTGTTGAGAGAACCGCGCTGATCATAGAACATCGTATTGGAGGCCGAACCGTTGGTGACATACCAGCGTGTGCTTCCCGCAAACCGGCTGAGGGTGATGCTGACCCGATTGCCGGCCGCATGACTCTGTACGATATAAGCGATATTCAGGCGGCCCTGCTGCTCCTGCTGCGCCAGGCGCTGGCCGTTCAGGGATTCCGTCTCTGTGCTGTTATAGATGAGCGCGACGCGAATCGGACGGTCGGGCTTGAAACCGTTTCGGGCGCCGGCGCCTTCGAGATACGCCCGCGGAAGCCAGCTGTAGTCAGAGTCCTTCAGCCGGTCATTGAAATAGGTATCCCAGCCGGCCCTGCCGGACATTCCGCCTTCGGTATAGCCGCTGCCGTAGGGCTCAATGTCGGCAAAGAGGTATTTCATCATGGACATGCCGTCATCATAGTTGTCTACGAGCCGGTTTACCGCCCAGACCCAGTAGGCCGCGACGCTGCGCGGGTCGGTGACGTCAACCACCTGTTTCAGTTCTTCCAGATTCCAGGGCGCAGGGTCGGCCAGGGTGATCTCCTGGTCCTGCTGCCACTCCCGCGCCAGCTCTGTGTCCGTGGGCAGTTCGGGATCCGCTGCCAGCACAGATGCGGAAAGCAATTCGCAGCAGAGGGCGAGAAAGAGCAAAAAACTGAGCGCGCGTTTTCTCATGACATATTCCTCCTGTCAAAATAGTCTCCGTGGTTTATATATGGCTCACAGACTGTCCAGCACCGCCGCGAGATAGTTGTCACTGGCAGAGGTGTAGAAAAAGGCGTCGATAAGTCCGTCCTGCTTGGCTTTCTTGACCGCGTCCGCCAACTCTCTGTCTGCGACTTCGTCTACGAGCAGAAGAATATGGCAATCGGGCGCTTCACGCTTTACGCTTTTCCGGATTTTCAGACGTTCTTCCAGCTTCCACGGCGTATAGGCTGTGACCTCCATCAGCAGAGCGTAAGGCTTGAGGGCCCTGCATTCCGAGGCTGTTTCATCCGGCCTCGGGGAAATCACGACCTGATACCCGGTCAGCTCCTGCACCAGCGCACGCCGAACCGCGCCGGCCGACAATCTGCTTTGCATATCCAGAACTATAGTCCTCATGCTCTTTTTCTCGCTTTCTTTCCCGGAAAGAGTGGTTATCCGACGCCCTCCGGCATGAACACATCTTCAAGTGTGCCGAAGTTATCCAAATGCATATCCTCGGAAAAGCTGTCTATCTCAAAGCGCACCACCCGCTCGTCCTCTGTGATGAAGTCGATGAAGGTTTCCATATCCGTTCGGTAGGGCTTCATTCTCTCCCCCGCCGTCAGCGTCCACATGCCGCCGGATATTGCTGCGTTCTCCCGGCTGTCGGGGTTGTACCTGCCGCTCTCCCGCAGAATGACCCATGTGCCGTCCAGGTTATACACATCGCTTGTCAGTACCGGCTTGCCGCTCCCGTCTACCTTGTAGGTGCCGTATGGCAGTATCATCCCCACGGGGGTGAACAGCATTTGGTCAAGGTTCATGTAAATCCCATCCGGGGTCAGCGGTGAGCCGGTGCGAATTGCCATCCGCAGAGGTTCGTAGGTCAGCTTCAGGACGCCCCGCTCCGTAATCTCATAGATGTTGGTCAGCATGGAGACGTCGCCTGTCGGCACTCGCAGGTAGATAAAGTATCTCCCGCTCACCTGGACAAGCCAGCAATCCGGCGCGTAGCCGTAGAAGGGCTCCACATATGCGCCTTCATCCTTGCCGTCCAGCATGACCTCCCAAATCACGTCCTCCGTGTCCGCTCCAATCCAGCTCTTGATACGGAAGCACTTGCTGATGTCTGTGCGCCAGTAGGTTGTTTCGTCATCCAGCGGAATCATCCAGCTCTGCGGTGGGTTTGTGTAGAACGCCTTGACCTGATAGGGATTGAGGACATAGGAAATCGTGATGTGCTGGCCGCCCGGCTCGTCGTTGAGGATATACTCGTTGACAAAGATATGGACACAGCCATAACTGAGCGCGAAGCTGATGTTGCCGTCGTTCGATTCGATGCTTGTGCGGATGAAGTCCAGAGCCTCGTCATAGAAGGTCTGCTGCGGATACGCTCTCTCCATCTCCATGAGTATCAGGCTCGGCAGATACTCCATATCCCGGAACACGTCAGAGAATTTCAGTTCTTTTCCTGTCCGCGCCTCAAAATTATGCGCGGTATACTCTGTCATGGGCTTTTCCCAGGCGGAGCTTTCGTATCGCTCATTCCTCTCGTAGAAAGAGACCACTTCACCGTCGGAACGGGTCACAAAAGCGTTCGTCCGGTAATAGAGTTGGCCCTGACCGTTGGACCGGAAATAGTCCATCTCCCCGGAGACTCCGTCCATGCGCATCTCGTTGAGAGACGCGAGGGCCGCGGAAAGCGCGTCATAGCCCTCGGTGTACAGGCGGTAGATAGGATAGAAAACATCGCCGCAGCCATTTTCCAGAGGCTCCGATTCAAAGCCCTCCTCCACCGACAGGGACAGCTTCGACGGCAGAGTCGCTGCGCCCTGCTCAAAGAGCCGCAGGAGTGCGTCCATCGCGCCCCTGGAGAGAAAGTCGTCCTGGTTGTCATAGGCATAGATGCTTTCGCGGGAAGCGTACTTCACATCAAGCCGCGCCCCATACTCCTCGGGGAGCCCTGCGACAGAGACATCGTGGCCGTTATACTGCGCGAGCTCATACGCCGCAACAAGTCCCTGAATCTCATTCAAAAAGCTATGGCTCTCCCGAAACGAGCGCTCCTCGCCGGTATCCAGCACCTGATACGACCCCTTGACCGCTCCGTTCTCCAGCTTTGCCTGAAGCTGATAGATGTGGTTCCCCAGGGAGCCGGGCTCGTCCAAATCCATCGTGGAGAACCGGCAGTCAAAAGAAATAATCTGCGTGGATTCAATCGTCTTAGGCGCATCCGGATTGCTGTTGTCTGTGACACCGCCATCCACAGGGTCGTCCGGCTCCGCCGGTTCAGCATTGTTTGGAGTGCTTCTGGCCGGCGTTACCAGATGCGGCCCGCCCTCCGCCTCTTCCACATGCTCGCTACCGCTGCCGCAGCCAACAGCCAGCAGCACCACGGCCACGGCCAGCGGAACCAAAACCAACCAAGACATACGTTTCATATCCTCTCCTCCTCAAGTGTTGAATTTGAAACCGTTCCAGGAATCCATCAACTCACTTTGCATTTCCTCAGAACTCCAGCCTTCCATCAGCATAACCCACTCCCAAGTACACAGACAGCAGTCAAAGCCATCATAGCGGAGCAGGTCTGCCCTATCGTAATCCCGCTGTTCAGTCTCCTCCAGCCCGCACAGACAGGAGGTCGTGCCGGTCATACAGTGCTTTGTGCGATGCTTCTGCTTGCAGCGCATTCTCTGCTCCCGGTGTAAAAGTGATTCCCTTATCACTGAGGATCAGACTGCCCCCCTGAAAGCCATTCCGATAGTCTGCAGTGAGTGCTTCCGCCGCTGGGAGAGCAGCATCCCTGCCGTTCAGCGCCATGAGTGTGACTTCCGTATTATGCCAATCGGAAATATCCCCTTCTGTCCAGCGCCCGGAACCGAGCGTTGTGTTCCGGCAGACCATATATACGATGAGCCGGACATCCTCGTTCGACAGTGCCTGGGTGGCATATGTGTCCATATCCTGCACATTGGCCGGGATCACATGCCCCAGATATGCTTTCTCCCAGGGCCATTCCGGATTTGTTTCCTGCCAGGGCGGCGCGTAAAGCTCCATGACGGAGCAAGTACCAACGCAGTCTGCGGGAGTAAATCCAAGCTGATCCTCTAAGGCCTGGATACAACACGTTTCAAATTCCGGGAGCCGCTCCGAGGTATAGATTTCTCCCGTGACCACATTCACCGCGAACTCGTGATCTTCCTCTCTGTATTTAAAAGCTCCCAGGACAAAGTCTGAAAGTGCCAGCTTGTCCGCATCCGGCCGAAGTACCTGAGCATGGCTTTCGGTGATGACGGCGCCTCCCTTCCCGGAGAGATAATCCTTCATCAGCTTCCGCCCTGCCCGCAACTGAGCCGACTCGCCTTGAGAGCAGGCCGAAAGGGAGACAGCAAAGCACAGAGCAAGAAGTGCGCATATTATTTTTCGCATAGCGAACCGCCTCCCTCGTCAATTCTACCTATAAAGCGCAAAAAGTCACTACCACTTGTGGTAGTAACAGACTTGACTTGGGAACTGTGCATAATTATAGTCAACGACATAAATGTCGTGACT
The DNA here is from genome assembly GCA_905236305.1 of uncultured Oscillospiraceae bacterium. GTDB lineage: Bacteria > Bacillota > Clostridia > Oscillospirales > Oscillospiraceae > RGIG7114. The sequence continues at coordinate 5,829 of CAJOPB010000116.1, forward strand.
ATAATTGAATTTTAGCCGTCATTTTCCGCCGCAGAGCGGCGATAAAATGACATGGCAGCTATAGTAAACGACAAATATTTCTGTCGTTTACTATAACCTGCACAGTTCATTAGCCGTTCGGCAAAAAATCATATCATTCGGTTTCCGCCTCCATCAAGGAAGTCACAATATACTTGTTGCAGAGAACGGTGGCCATCAGCTCATGCTTGTTCTCAAAGCCGCCCTTCTGAATCAGCTGCTCGATGTTCCACCGAACGCCGTCCCGCGTGATTTTCATCTCCTTTGCGATTTCATCATAGGTCATACCGGTTACGAACCTGCGAAGAATGGCAAGCTGCCGGGGCGTAACATCCGCGGAGAACATCTCCTTCAGCTCGATATTTGGCGCGCTGTCCGGGAAGATATGCTCCCCCGCCAGAGTCCGCTCAATGACTGACATCAGCTCGTCGATGCCGTGGTCCTTGTACCACAGGCTGTCCGCGCCCCCTGACCTTGCTTTGGCAAGCACTTCCGGGTCAACAAGGCTCGTCACTGCCACGACCTTCGTTCGCTTACAGGTTTTGCGAATCCTCTCCCCTGCAGCGAGGCCGGAATGGTTGTGAGAAGTCTGCACATCCATCAGTACAAGGTCTATGCTCCCCTCTGAGCAAGCCCCCTCCGCGTCAAAAGCATCGGCATACCGCCCGACGATGCGAAATCGACTGTCGGTGGCAAGCATATTGGAGAGATAGTTCTGTATGATTCGGTCATCCTCAACGATAATCGTATTTATCATGACTCTGTCTCCTTGGCGATGCCCAGTTCCTGTTGCGTTGAAAGCTCCTTCCTTTGGAGGACGATTTTTAATCCTCCTTTGTCAGAACCTTTCTCTGCCAACTGCGTTCTCCGCATTCGGGGCATTTCATGTATCTTGTCCTGCCGATATGCATGGCGAGATTTGTCTGCCAACAGGTGGGCACATGCCGGTGATGGCACTTTTGGCATTTATCATTTATAATATCCGGCTTTTTGCTCAATGCCAACAGCGATAAAGGCTGCTGCGAATATCAGCACAAAAGAGAAGGCAACCGCTGGTTGAGCCTGAGTCTCTACGTGGAGAGGGAGAGTGATAGACTCAAAATGAGCAGAAATCGCGGTGAGTGCGAGATCTGCATCTCCCCTCCGACCTGCTCCACCCGTTTGCGCAGGGAGGATAGCCCGTCCCCTTCTGTGACAGGGCCTTTCGGTGCTTCCCCGTCGTTGGTCATCTCAGCGGTGCAAACGCCGCGGCGTTCAGAGATTTTGACATATACGGTTTTCCCCTTCGCATGGCGGAAGCAGTTTGTCACGCAGACACTGACAGCAGAAGCAATCAGCTGTTCCGCCATCTCGTTTTGCGGGATGTAGCCGTCCAGCTGCAGAGAGATGCCCATTTCGGACGCCTGCCGGTATACGTCCTCAAAGGCAGCCGGAACACCGGTGCGGTCGTGAGAAAAGCAGCCCACAGCGAAGCGAAGCGTCTCCAGCTGTTTGCCGAGGTCATCGTTGATGCCGCTGCGCGCCATTTCCGAGAGCGTAATCAAACTCGTCCCGATGTCATTATGGATACGCATTTTCAGGTTCAGCGATTCCTGCTCCCGAATGCGGTCGGCTATGCGGTCCATCATCTTGCGCATTTTTTGAATTGCCTCCTGCAGCGCCGCGTTTTCCCGCTCCAGGCTCATGTTTGCTTCGTAGAGCTCTGTCACGTCCTGCGCAGTCGTTTGCGTAAATCCAGGCAGAGCGTCGTCTGACAGAGCAGCTGTATGGAAGTGCCAGACCCGTCCGTCCGGGAAGCGATACAGTTCCGGTGACGCTTGAAGCCTCTCAACGCCGCTGCTGCGGCGCGGTTCTGCGAGAGCCTTCTCCAGCTCGTCCAGCGTCTGCGGGAACCTGCCCATAAGCGTCCCGGCAAGGCGGCCGATCATGTAGTTCGCTAAGACTGCCCGGCCTGTCTCGTCGGCAAACAGGACGCCGGCGTTGAGATTGTCCAGCGCCTGCTTGATGGACGACGGCGACAGTGTTTCCCGATTTGCCCGGTACGTCTGTCGTATGACCAGAATGGCGCGAAATGCGACCAGAACTGAAGCCAGCAAGAATACAGATGACGAGAAAAACGAGCGCTGCGCTTCGTGAACGGATAAGGCAGACACACAGGATGTCACAAGCAGCAGGGCGATGAAAAGCAAAATATCTATCACGCGCCTGCCTCTTGTGCTGTGACTTACCGCCTCATAAAGACAGAGCGCCAACTGAAGCATGGAAACGAGGAACATGAATTCAGCAAGCAGACGATAACTCAGGCGCATTCGTTCTCTCCCCCTTCCAGCGGCAGGAGATATTCTGTTCCCCCATCTTCATCGCGGACAATCTGTACCTGCGGGAACAGGCGCCGGATTCCTTCGCCGCCGCCCGTAGAATCTGTCATAACGGTACAGCGCAGTCCCCCGCTTGCCATTCGAACTGCAACGCTCAGATACCGGGCAGAGGCCATAACGTTTTCCGCAACGCTTTCGAAAAAGTCATAGGCTCGCGTCAAAGCATCGCCATCCACAAGCTCACGCTCTGTCCGAACGAAACAGCCGCCGCGTATTCCCAGCAGTTCGAGAGACTGGAGCGATTCCACCAGGGCGTTTGTCAGCTTGCTTTCCGGCAGGGCCGGCGAGGAATCCATAGAGAGGATGAAATCCTTACGGCGTTTGATATAGCTGCCGAGGACAACGATGCTCGCAATGATGCGCCGCTTATCATTATCGCTTTCAGCCTTCTGATATGCCCTGGTCAGTTCCTGGATATGGTCAAGCTGGCGCTGTGTTTTGTTCTGCAGGAGGTCATAGAGGCGGTTTTGCTCCACAACCAGCCGGTGCTCCTTTTCCTGCTCATAGGAATATTGAAGAAACTTGTTGCGGTCCTGCAGATCTTCACGACTGTGTTCCAGCGTCTCTTGTACGTTCAGAAGCTCGCTGATGTCCTCCGTCCAGATGACATGGCCGCCATTTACCGGCATATTGTGGAGACGTTTCCCGCCGGGCAGAACCACTGACGCGGTTTCCGCTTCCTTCATGACTTCCTTTGGAAACCAGGCGGCGCCGCTTGCGGAGTAGCGCACACAATACGCAGTATCCACGATCTGTGCAGAGATATCCGAAGAAGCCATAAACAGGTCAGTATAGCGGGTGTTGGACTGAATCAGTCCGCACTGAATGCAGCTCTCGAAGAAAGCCGTAAACAGAAGACAGTCGAATACGGCGAGGTCGCCAAGCACTCTCGTCACAAATGGGACACGGATAGCGTAGAGGACAACATACAGGAGGGCGGCGGCAAACGGCGTCAGCGGAATCCAAAGAATTTTCCGCGTTCGGGGTATCCTGCATTTTGAGAGCATGACCGCGATTGCTGCGAGAGCGCAGGCGGAGTCCCATACATATAGGACATAGAACAGCGCCCCGTAGCTGTAATTCAGTTCTGAGTAATTCGCTGCTGTGTCAGAGAACACAAATACCCTCTGATGAAGGTCATTCGTGAGCACCAGCGCCAGCAGTGTGAACGTAGGCAGATACAGGAAAGCCGTCCACTTCGGCAGCCGATATGTCTCCGGCTTGCCAAGAGACAGGGAGATGAAGAAGGCCAGAAGCGGAATCAGGAGAATCCCAAAGTAGTAAGCATACCACAGCCAGCGCTTCACATCCTCGTTTGCGACCAGATGCCAGCGGAATTCCCGCACTGTCAGCCAGAATATCATCAGGACGACCACGGTGACAAGGTAGTGCCGAGCCTGAATTTGCAGCACCCGCCTATGGATGGTGACACCCCAGACGGTGAACAGGCCGAGGTAGAGGAAGATGCGGGTAAAGTTGGCAAGACGGTCCAGGAAGTCATTCTGTGTGGAGAAGGCGATAGCACGGCACGCAGCGGCAAGAACGATGATGGCTGAAACCACCATTGCAATTCTTCGTAACTGCTTTCCCCTTCCCTTCATGCGCCCCTCCCCTTTCCAGGTAATGCTTTGCGGATATTCTATTCGCATGGCGGTGGGAAGTCAACCGGCGCAAAAGCATATATTCCGCGCAGAACAGCCTTTTCCGCCTAAAGAGTCGTAACAACATATACTGGGGCAAAAAACACGCCCTTAAACAAGGCTGGTTTTCTTGCCCCAGTATACCATTGAACACAAAAAATCACCGACGCTGCGTGGAGAAAAAGCTTTCCGTTGATTTCCGGCGATTCATACTATTTTCTGAAATCTCGGTGGCCGTGATGATTGAGTTAGGCAATTTGAAGTACTTCTTTGTGATATTCCCTGCCGGACTGGCCGCCCAGCACAACGTCTTTGTAATAGGTCCCATACTTGGAGAAGGACGTGGAGAAGATTTTGTTTTCACTCAGGAGCCTTGCCAGCCAGAGCGGAGCGGTTCCGGGAATCTTGATTTCCATGAGGATCGCCTCCTCAGGAAGCAGCAGCGTCCCGTAGTCGCCGCAGCGCAGGTCTGCCGCTTCCTCCCGCCAGCGCAGGTTGGTGTCGAAGGTGATGCGCAGCTCGCTGTTCTCGGTGCTGGCATAGGCCTCCCGGTCGTAGCCGATGAACACCTTGGGCTCCGGTTTGTAGTTCTGCATGAACCAGTCGATTTCCTTGTGAATCTGGCTCGGATTCGACAGGGGCTCCCCCCGCAGCCAGCGCACCGCGTCCAGGCAGCGCATTGTGACCCGGCGCTTGTAGACCACCCCGTCGTACTTCTTCTTGATTTCCACAAACACGTTGTCCGCTCCGGTGACGGTGCCGTAGGAGCGCACCCGCAGCTTCTCCTTGTAGACGGGCTTCTCCAGAGAGGTGCGAATCAGCTGCCAGTCAGGAGTGTCGTAGTAGATGTTGCAAATCGTATAGTTGCTGAAGCGGTCTGCCTCCATGTGGTCCTTCATTCCGGCCAGCATTGCCTCGTACTGATTATAATTCAACAGGTATTTTTTCTCATAGCGCTTGAAGCAGCTTTGAATCATGGTCGCCATATCCGTATCCTCCTTGTACCTTGCTCCGGATGTACAAAGCTTACCGCGGAAAGCTGAAACTCTCCTGAAAGTCCGGCGCGTTTTTGCTTCTGATTACCATTTCGCAAACAAAGGAGGAGAAAATGGGGTCGCGTGGAAATAATATAAAACCCCGAAAAAAACAGAGCAACGCCGCGAATAAATAAGCACGTTTTTTCCAGAGCTGTTTCAGAGGCTGCCTGTATACTTACCCCGGAAACCGCGCTTTCTGGGAAGTGCTCCTTGCAATGGCCTGCGTGACTGCACCAAGAGATTAAAACCAGGCGGCTTGTCAGGCTCCGGCTATTCGGGCAGTTCATGGACAGGAATTCTACAATTTTATTCTTCCATCAGCGCCTGATATGTGGTATGATTCTACCACCATACCGGGTGCTTTCCGGTTGACGCGGTATCAGGCGCATGCCATACTGCTTTTCCATAAAACACTTTGTTTTATGGAAAAGGCATCACGCAAAGCGCGCTGCCCGTTTTGCGTCAAAAGACGCAAAACACGTCTCATAAGCTTTGAAAAGCAGGGCTACAGCGACTTATGAAGGGGAATATAGGATGATACGCATTTTATTTTGCTGCCACGGGAATATCTGCCGGAGTCCCATGGCGGAGTTTGTAATGAAGGACCTGGTGCGCAAGGCCGGGCGGGAGGCGGAATTTCAGATTGCTTCCGCTGCCTGTACGCGGGAGGAGCTCGGCAGTCCGGTCTATCCGCCTGCCAGGCGGAAGCTGGCGGAGCATGGGATTGACTGCAGCGGCAAAACCGCACGTCTCCTGACAAAGCAGGACTATTCCCGATACGATCTCATAATCGGCATGGACCGTGAGAATCTCTGGGGGATGCGGCACATCTGCGGCGGCGACCCGGAGGGGAAAATTCATCTGTTAATGGACTTTACCGAACTGCCCCGGGATGTGGCGGACCCCTGGTATTCCCGGGACTTTGAGGCCACCTGGCGGGATGTGGATGAGGGCTGCCGGGCGCTGCTGCACCGGCTCGACGCAGAAAGGGCGCGATAAATGCCTGTGCGAAAACGTGAATTGTCCGCTGCGCCCCGCAGAAAGCGCCTTCTGCTGTATCTTCCGCTTCTGCTGCTTGCCGTTCTTATATTGGCTGCGGCAATCTATCTGGAAGACTACTATCATGCCGGCGGCGACGCGCTGCGGGTTCTGGACCATCCGGCTCCCTCCGTAACTGTCCGCAGGGAGAAAAACCGCGTGCTGTTTCTGCCGGACCAGCCTGTGGCAGGGGTGATTTTTTACCCGGGTGCAAAGGTACAGTATGAGGCGTATGCCCCGTTGATGGAGGCCTGCGCGGAGCGGGGCGTGCTCTGTGTGCTGCTCCGCATGCCGGGGAACCTTGCGGTTTTGGGCAGGGAGGCCGCCTCGGGGATTGCGGCCGAATTTCCCGAAGTCGCGGACTGGTATATCGGGGGACACTCCCTGGGAGGCGCCATGGCAGCCTCCTATGCCTGTGCGCATTCCGGGGAATTGGAGGGCCTGATTTTGCTGGCCGCCTATTCCACCGGGGACCTGAGCCAGAGCGGACTGCGGGTATTGTCAATCTATGGCAGTGCGGACGGCGTTCTGAATATGGAAAAATACAACTCCGCAAGGAATTTGCTGCCCGCCGGCACCCGGGAAGTCGTGCTGGAGGGCGGCTGTCACGCGTTTTTCGGCAGCTACGGCCCGCAGAAGGGAGACGGTCAGCCCGGCATTTCCAGAGAAGAACAGCTTCTGCGCACGGCAGAGGAGATTGCCGCTTTCCTCACGGACGCCGCAGAGGCAGCCGCCTGAATCCATCCAAAACATACAGCAGGGCTCCGTTTCCCCCCCCTGAGGGCGAGGAACGGAGCCCTGTGTTTTCTTATGCGTCTGATGCTTTCTCCCGTACCGCAGCGCGGAAGGCAAAAATCAGGAGAATATAGCACACGGTCTTTGGCAGCATCAGCATACCCAGCATGGGTATCACTCCCGCCCCCACTGCCACGGGCAGATAAAACAGGAAGGAGAGCGTCACCAGCAGCCAGACCCAACGGAAATGCCGGTCCCGCTTCCGGATTCGGAAATACAGCAGCACGATGAGCACGCCCAGAGCGGCAAAGGGGATGTTGCGCAGCACTCCCCACAAGGGAGAGCTCTCATTTTGTATCCACCGGTTTTGCGGAAGCAGACAGAGCAGCAGCCGAACCAGCGCCATGAGCCAGACCGCAGCGGTCCATCGGCGATTCTCCTGTTCCCGGAAGGAATCGAGCCAGATATAATACATCAGCACATAAAAGGCTGTCATGGTCAGGCTGGTCACCAGCTTTCCGAGACCGAGGGCCGCGGTGAAGTCCGCCGCAGAAAAATAATTCAGCACCCGCGGAACCAGATGAAAGGCATCCCCCAGCCCGAGAATCAGGGTTGCCAGGCCCATTTTTCGCCCTGCGGCATCCCGGGCCTGCCGAAGCATGGCAATGCCCATACTGATTGCAAGCAGCAGATAGAGAATATCAAAGGCCGATTCCCCGTATTTCATTTCCCCGATCCTCCAAAATCCGTTCTCCCGGCTGCGCTTCCGGAGGGAAGTCAGCGCTTATGCGAGAAATTGCGGTGGAGCAGCGTATGCTCACGCCCCTTGAGCATTCCGTCATAGAGCGCGATCACCAGAGGATTATCGTTGGAGCGCTGAATCTGATAGTTCACGTCCGCCTTATACAGGCCGGCAATGCGCTGGTCCGTGCTGGACTTCACGGTCCCCACGGGCTGGCCGCCGCCATTGATACAGCCGCTGGGGCAGGCCATGACCTCGATCAGGTCATAGTGCACCTCACCCGAACGGACCCGCTGCATCACGGTGTCTGCATTTGCCAGGCCGCTGACCACAGCGATGCGGAGCTCATGCCCCTCGTAGTTCACTGTGAATTCCTTGATGCCGTCCCGTCCGCGGACACCGCTGCTCTTGATGGCCTCCATATCCTGACGGCTGCGGCCGGCAGTGATGCGCCGCAGCACCGCTTCGGTGACACCGCCGGTGACGCCGAAGATCACGCCGCCGCCGCTGCCCACGCCAAAGGGCACGTCTGGAGCCTCCGGCTCGATCTGATCAAAGCGATAGCCCGTGCGTTCGATCATGGCGGAAATTTCCGTGGTGGTGAGCACATAGTCGATATCCTGCTCGCCAAAGGTGTGGCTCTCCGGGCGCAGGATCTCCGCCTTTTTCGCGGTGCAGGGCATGATGGAAACGCTGACCAGCCGGCGTTTGCACTTCATCTGATCTCTGTGCTCCCGGTAATATTGCCGAATTACCGCGCCGAACATCGCCTGAGGGCTGCGGCAGGTGGAGAGATTGTCAAAAAGCTCGGGATAGCGATCCTCGCAGAACTTCACCCAGGCCGGGCAGCAGGAGGTAAACAGGGGCAGAGTGCCGTGGCTGCGGATGCGCTCCAAAAATTCCGCGGCCTCCTCCATGACCGTAAGGTCCGCGCCGTAGGTGGTGTCATAGACCTCGTCAAAGCCCAGCCGGTGAAGCACAGCCACCAGCTTTCCCATATTGTTGTCGCCGTGGTTGAGACCCAGCATGTCGCCGATGGCCACGCGCACGGCGGGGGCCACCTGGGCCACCACATAGGTATCGGGGTCCGCCAGCTCCTTCATCACAAGGGAGACGGCGGAGTGGATGGAGATGGCGCTGGTGGGACACACCACGCGGCACTGGCCACAGTTGACGCAGTCGCTCTCCCCCAGGTTTTTGCCAAAAGCCGGAGTCACAATGGCCTTCATTCCCCGGTTCGCGATGTCGATGGCACTGACCTTCTGGACATTTTCGCACATGCGGACGCAGTCGCCGCAGAGGATACATTTGTTGGGGTCCCGGACGATGGAAGGGGAGCTGCTGTCCACCGGCAGATGGCGGCGGTAATTTTCAAAACGAACCTCCTTGACACTGAGGCGGCGGGCCAGGTTCTGCAGCTCGCACTCGCCGGAGCGGAGGCAGGTGGTGCAGTCCCGGTCGTGGCTGGCCAGCATCAGCTCCAGAATCGTCCGGCGGTAATTGATGAGGCGCGGCGTATTGGTATAGATCACCAGTCCGTCTGCGGGCTTCTCTGAGCAGGAGGAGAAGGTTCTGCCGTTGTCATACTCGCAGGTGCAGAGGCGGCATGCGCCGTAAACGGACAGCTTGGAATGATAGCACAGTGTGGGGATGTCGATCCCCGCCTTACGGATGACTGCCAGGATGTTGGGCTCGTCGGTAAATTCCACCCGGCGGCCGTCGATTGTCATGAATCCCATTTCGCCGTCCCCCTTATCTGTAATAGATTGCGTCAAAGGCGCAGTTGTCAATGCAGACACCGCACTTGATGCACTTTTGCGTGTCGATGGTAAAGGGCTCCTTCACCTTCCCGGAGATGGCGCCGGCAGGGCAGTTGCGGGCGCACTTGGAACAGCCCTTGCATTTTTCCGGGTCAATCACATACTCCCGGAGCTTGCTGCATACGCCGGCACAGCAGTGCTTGTTATGGACATGCTCCACATACTCGTTTTCAAACGCCCGCAGGGTGCTGACCACCGGGTTGGGGGCTGTCTTTCCCAAACCGCACAGCGCGGTATTGCTGATGAGGTCCGCCAGCTCCCGCAGGGTGTCGATGTCCTCCGGTTTGCCGTTGCCCTCGGTGATACGCTCCAAAATCTCCAGCATACGGCGGGTGCCCTCCCGGCAGGGAACGCATTTGCCGCAGCTCTCGTCGCAGATGAAGCCCATGTAGAACTTGGCGACATCCACCATACAGTTGTCCTCGTCCATGACGATGGCGCCGCCGGATCCCATCATGCTGCCCAGAGCCACCATGTTGTCAAAGTCAATGGGAGTGTCCAGATATTCCGCCGTCAGGCAGCCGCCGCTGGGTCCGCCGGTCTGGATGGCCTTAAACTCCTTCCCGTCCGGGATGCCGCCGCCTACTTCGTAGATCAGCTCCCGCAGGGTCACGCCCATGGGGATTTCGACCAGGCCCACGTTATTGATTTTGCCGCCAAGGGCAAAGACCTTGGTGCCATGGCTTTTTTCCGTGCCGTATCTGGTGAAGGCCTCCAGGCCCTCCCGCAGAATATAGGGCACTGTCGCCAGGGTCTCCACATTGTTGACCACGGTGGGTTTTTGCCACAGCCCTTTTTCTGCCGGGAAGGGCGGACGGGGGGACGGCATACCGCGCTGGCCCATAATGGAATTGAGCAGCGCAGTCTCCTCGCCGCAGACAAAGGCGCCCGCGCCGGGGCGGATCTGCGCCCGGAAGGAGAAGCCGGTACCCAGAATATTCTCCCCCAGCAGTCCCTCCGCCTCCATCTGACGGATAGCCTCCTGCACGTGGCGCACAGCCACCGGATACTCGGCGCGGATGTACAGATAGCCCCGCTTTGCCCCGATGGCATAGCCGGCGATCATCATGCCCTCCAGCACCGCAAAGGGATTTCCCTCCAGAATAGAGCGGTCCATAAACGCGCCGGGGTCGCCCTCGTCACCGTTGCAGACCACATATTTGTCCTCGCTTTCATATCCGTAGGCAAACTGCCACTTCCGCCCGGTGGGAAAACCGCCGCCGCCGCGGCCGCGCAGGCCGCTGTCCAGCACCAGCTTGATCGTGGCCTCCCGGCCCATGGCAAGGGCATTGCGAATTCCCTGGAAGGCGCCGTGTCCCAGCGCCTCGGAGATATTGCCGGGGTCGATGGTTCCGCAGCCGTGGAGGGCGATGCGCTTTTGCTTTTTGTAGAACGTGATGTCATCCTGACGCTGTACCGGCTTTTGGGTCTTGGGGTCCACGTAGAGCAGCCGCTCCACCGTCTCTCCCTTCGCCAGGTCGCAGTCTACGATTTCCTCCACATCAGAATCCTTTACCATGCGATAGAGGGTGTCCTCCGGATAGATTTTGACAAAGGGCCCCTGAGAACACAGGCCAAAGCAGCCCACCTGATTTACTGTGACCCTGTCCGCAAGACCGCGCTCCTTCACCAGACAGCAGAATTTTTCATAGATTGCCTGGGAGTTGGAGCTGAGGCAGCCGGTGCCGCCGCAGAGCAGCACATGGCGCTTGCCGCTCTGGTCATGGTATTTGCCGTTTTCCAGCGCGTCGGTACATGCACAGATGCGTGCATTTAACTCCTCTACCGTCCGAATCATGCTGTGGCGCCTCCTTCCGCTTCTCTGGTGCGATATTCCTCAATAATACCGGGTACGTCTGCCTCCGTAATTTTGGGATAAACCTTCCCGTTGACACTCACTGCCGGGGCGATGCCGCAGGCGCCGATACAGCGCAGGGCATCCAAAGTGAACATGCCGTCGGGTGTGGTCTGCCCGGGTTCGATGCCCAGCAGCTGGGAAAAACGGTCGATCACCTTCTGGGCGCCCTTGACATAGCAGGCCGTGCCCAGGCAGCAGCCGATCACATATTTTCCGTTGGGCTCCAGAGAGAAGAAGGAATAAAAGGTTACGACACCGTAGATTTTCGCAGGTGATATTCCGGTTTTACGGGAGACAACTTCCTGCACCTCCGGCGGGACATAGCCAAATTCATTCTGAATGTCGCTGAGGATCATAATCAGAGGTGTTGCCGTGTCCTGATACCGGTCGCAGATCTCCTCGATCTGTCGGACCGCGGCTTCGCTCAAGGCGGCCATAGGGGATCCCTCCATTCTGTAATAATACACATGCAGCTGCGTGCCTCACGCCCGTATCTGCAAATCACAGTATATGAGATTGTTATTTGTTTGTCAATGTGGGTTATTCACAAATTGTCCAGTAAAATAACGGAGCTTTACCACGAAAGCGCGAAAAAGCTTTCCCGGATTTCGACCCGATTTCGTCGATTTTCTGCCTGAAATTTGGAAGGGTAACAAAATCTGCCATTTTGTCATCGAAGGCGCTCCGCCTGCTCCGGCGGCGGATGCGCAAAGCGCCGGGGCCTCTGCCCCGGCGCCGGGTTGACTGCGCTGCGTTTTTCCGGAGAAAGACACAAAAAAAGCAAACGACAGGAGATGGAGTGTCGTTTGCTTTTCAGGGAAGCGCTGAACAAATCGCCGCACGCATCCTGCCGGCATATTATCCGCCAGACTTTGCCGCCAAGCGTGCGCGGGGTCATATCAAATTAGATATATCTGCCGTATGCTGCGGCAATGCTCATGATCGTGTGTTTGTCTTCTGCCGCAGGCTGAGGCAGTCTGCGATCATTGCAATAAACTCGCTGTTGGTGGGTTTTCCCTTGATATTGGAAACCGTATACCCAAAGAACTTTTGCAGCGTCTCCAGGTCGCCCCGGTCCCAGGCCACCTCGATGGCATGGCGGATGGCCCGCTCCACCCGGCTGGGTGTTGTGCCGAATTTCTCTGCTACTGTCGGATACAGCACCTTGGTAACGGCATTGATGGCGTCCATATTCCGAATGGTAATAATGATTGCCTCCCGCAGATACTGATAGCCCTTGATATGTGCCGGCACACCGATCTCATGAATCACCTCGGTGACCATGGTCTCCAGATCCGCGCCGCGGTAATCGTTCATTTGTGTGGAAGTGCCGACTGTGACGGGTGCTTCGCTGCTCCTCACGCTCTGCCGCACGCGCGACACCAGCGCCTGAAGATCACAGGGCTTGGGAATGAAATACCACACCCCCAGGGCCATTGCATTTGCAATCATTTCATCATTATAAAAGGCGGACACAATCAGTGTGGCAGGGCGAACGCCCTTCTCCCCCATGCGCTGCAGCACCGCCATACCGTCCAGCTTCGGCAGAATCAGGTCCATCAGCAGCACGTCCGGATGCAATTCCTCCGCCATGCTCAGTGCCTCCATGCCGTCCTGTGCGATTCCCACAACCTCCATATTTTCCTCATTTTCCAATGCGCGCCGCAGCAGGATGCAAAAATCCTCATTTGGGTCGGCAAGCATCACTCTGATTCTGTTTTCCATACAGCTCCTCCGTAAACCTATGTAATTCATTTCTCAAATATAATTTGCAGGATTTTCCGTGATTATGGCTATAAAGTAGCATATGCAAGCGCAAAATTCAACACCTGCACCCCAAGAGAATATCGAGACTTTTCAATGAAATTCGATATTATGATGACAGAAAAACAAAAGAATTTACAAATTATGACATTTTATAAGGTCTTTTCGACCCTGATTGTTACCCTTAGTATACGTTTTTTTCGACATTCGGCGCAGAAAAGATTGACTTTTTTTCTTTTGCCCAGTATAGTAGAAATGTTAGCCATGACATACGCTGTGTGATACAGGTTGACCGTCTCCCTCAAAACAGCGGCGAAACATATCAATCATGGAGGACCGTTCATGGATTTATTTGAAAAATGCTATCAATATAAGCTTGCGGACGAATACCGGGCCCAGGATCTGTTCCCCTATTTTCGGGAGCTTCAGTCCCGGCAGGACACCGAGGTCATCATGGAGGGCAAACGCCGGATTATGCTGGGCAGCAACAATTATCTTGGCCTGACCGTCAATCCGGAGATCATAGCCGCCGGGATCAAGGCCATGCAGGAATACGGTACCGGCTGCTCCGGCTCCCGCCTTCTGAACGGAACGCTGGTGCTTCACCGGGAGTTTGAAGCAAAGCTTTCGGCCTTCCTCGGCAAGGACGACACCGCCACCTTTCCCGCCGGCTTCCAGGCCAATCTGGGGGCGATCAGTGCGGTGGTAGGCCGCGGCGACTATGTGATCTGCGACCGGGAAAACCACGCCAGCATCTATGACGGCTGCAAGCTGAGCTATGGCAAAATGCTGCGCTTCCGTCATAACGATATGGCCGACCTGGAAAAGAAGCTGCAGAGCATCCCCGAATCCGCCGGCTGCCTGGTGGTGACGGACGGCGTGTTCTCCATGAGCGGCGACATTGCAAATCTGCCGGAGCTGTGCGCTCTGGCGCACAAATACGGGGCCAGGGTGATGGTGGACGACGCCCACGGCTTTGGAATCCTGGGCGAGGGCGGCCGCGGCACAGCCAACCGCTTCGGACTGGTGGATCAGGTGGACATCATCACCGGCACCTTCTCCAAATCCCTTGCCTCTCTGGGTGGCTTTGCTGCGGCGGATGCCAAGGTAGTGGATTACATCCGCTGCAACTCCCGTCCGTACATGTTTGCTGCCAGCATCCCTCCCGCCAGCATTGCGGTAGCCACCGCCGCGCTGGACTATCTGCGGGCGCATCCAGAGCTTCCCCTGCATCTTCGGGACCTGACCCTCTATATGCGGGAAAAGCTGAAGGAAAACGGCATTAAAACCATTGACAACGAGGTGCCCATCATCCCCATCTACACCTATGATCCAATCCCCACTCTGACCATGCAGAAGCAGCTTTATGAGAGAGGGGTATATGTCAATGCCACCATTCCTCCTGCCTGTGCGCCCGGCGAGTGCCTGCTGCGGTGCAGCCTGATGGCAACGCTCACCCGTGAGCTGATCGATGAGGCTGTGGGCATCATCGCAGATGTGTTCCACGAAAACGGCCTATGAGCCCGGTTGCCATTGTCACCGGCGGCAGCAGCGGCATCGGTATGCAGACTGCCCTGTCCCTGCGTCAACGCGGCTGCCGGGTATATGAGCTCTCCCGCCGGGAAAAACAGACAGAGGGCATTGAACATCTGCACTGTGACGTATCTGACGAGGTCCAGTTCCGCAAGACGGTGGAGGCCGTGCGCCAGAGAGAGGGCAGGGTGGACATTCTCGTCAACAATGCCGGCTTCGGTATCTCCGGCGCAGCGGAGTTTACGGATAATGACGCCGCCAGGCGGCTGCTGGATGTCAACCTTTTCGGCATGGTAAACGGCTGCAAGGCCGTCATCCCCATCATGCGGGCCCAGGGCTGCGGACGCATTGTCAATCTCAGCAGCGTCGCCGCCCCCTGCGCCATTCCCTTTCAGAGCTGGTACTCTGTCAGCAAGAGCGCCGTCAGCACCTACAGCGCTGCGTTGGCCAACGAGCTGCGGCCCTTCGGAATCACGGTCACGAGCATCCTGCCCGGAGATATTCGCACGGGCTTTACCGCCGCGCGCGCGAAAAATTCAGAAGGAGACCAGATTTACGCAGGCCGTATTGCCCGCAGCGTGGCAACCATGGAGCACGACGAGCAAAACGGCATGGACCCCGCTGTTGCCGGCCGTTATATTGCCGCAATCGCGCTGCGTCCGTCGGTCAAGCCGGAGTATACCATCGGCCTGAAATATAAGTTTTTTGTTCTCCTCGCCCGGCTTCTCCCCTGCCGGATCAAAAACTGGATCATAGGGCAGATGTATGCAAAATGAGCCTGCCGCGGACGGGTATCAACAATTAAAGCGCCGTACCAAAAAACGGAGCTGCCTCACAGAGAGGCATGGCGATATCCTCAGTGCGCACACGCCGGGTGCCGCTTTTTCGTGTTGCCCGGGAAGTTCACGCTTTACTTTTACTCTCTAAAGTGCTATAGTATAGCCGATGCCGGTTCAGCCTGAAAACAGGCCGTGCCGGATACGACAAAGCAGCAGGGAAAAAAGCGAGGGGCGTGGCATGAACAAGCGAATGAAAAAGGAGCGCAGCGAGGAGATGTATCAGGCGATACTCTCGCTGGAAACCGTGGAGGAGTGTAAAAAATTTTTTGACGACCTCTGCACCGTGACAGAGCTGCAGGCCATGGAGCAGCGCTTTCAGGTGGCTGTTCTACTGCGGCAGGGGATGATCTACAACAGCATTCTGGAAAAGACAGGCGCCTCCAGCGCGACCATCAGCCGGGTAAACCGTTCTCTGCAGCATGGCGCGGACGGTTATGCCATTGTTTTTGAGCGAATGGGAATCGGAGAGAAGGAAGATACATGAGCTATGAGTCCCTGGCCCGCTGGTATGATGTCTTTACCCGGGATGTACCCTACGGGGCCTTTGCGGACTATTATGAGGCCCTGCTGGCCCGGCCGGGACGCCGGAGCATGACGCTGCTGGATCTCTGCTGCGGCACCGGAGCGCTGACACTGGCGCTTGCAGCCAGGGGGCACGAGCTCATTGGCGTGGACCGTTCACCGGAGATGCTTGCCGAGGCCGCAGCCAAAGCAGAGGCAGGGAATTATCCCGTTCCTCCGCTGCTGCTTTGTCAGGAGGCGGAGGAGCTGGATCTCTACGGCACGGTGGAGGGGGCTTTTTGCGCGCTGGACGGCATCAACTATCTGCCCCCGGATGCGCTGGCGGAGCTGCTGCGGCGGCTGCATCTGTTTATCGAGCCGGGAGGGATTTTGGCGTTTGATATTCATTCCCCGCAGCACCTGAAGGCACTGGACGGAGGAATATTTGTAGATGAAACAGCGGATGTGCTCTGTCTCTGGCGGGGGGAGTTTGACCCGGAGGAAAATGCGCTGATATACGGCATGGATATTTTTTCCCGGGAGGGTGCTCTCTGGCGCCGTGCCGAGGAGGAACACGTTGAGTATGCCCATGACCCCGAGGTTCTGCGGGAAATGCTGCTCTGCGCCGGCTTCACCGCCGCAGAGCTCCGTACGGACGGTCCTCAGCACGCTCAGGGACGGCTGTTTTTCCGGGCAGAAAACCTTCCTCACTGAGCGCAATTTTCTGCCGTGTCTGCCGCATTGCTGCAATTTGGAAAAATGCGGAAACGGAAAAATAATGCTTGACAAATGAGATGCCTGTTGATATAATGGCTCTTGCAGTTCGGAAGTGAAGCAATTGAATATTTCGTGTTCGTTTATTCGGGGGTATAGCTCAGCTGGGAGAGCGCTTGAATGGCATTCAAGAGGTCAGCGGTTCGATCCCGCTTATCTCCACCAAATCACAAGAAC
>CAJOPB010000117.1 GCA_905236305.1 uncultured Oscillospiraceae bacterium
GATGATGGACATGATGTCCATGACGCAGCCGCAGAACACATACAGCAGCACCACCAGCAGGAAGATCACAAAGCGGGGCGCGGAGATCGAGGCAATGGCCGCAGAGAGAAAATCCGCCAGATGGGTGTCCGCGATGAACTTGCTGAAGATCTGCCCGGCCACAATGATGGGGAAGATTCCGGCCTCCATAATGGCGGCGTCCACCATGGTGGCGGCAATCTGTTTGATCGGCATTTTGCGGCACAGAGCGTAGATCACCACGGCCACGGCGCCTACGGCGCCGCCCACGGTTGCGGTGAACCAGCCGGCAAAGGTTCCGCCGATAATCAGACCGAAAAGCAGCAGAATCGGGATCAGAAACCGGAGGGATTTCAGCTTTTCGCTGACGGGGGTCCTGGGGCCGCCGCCGGGGGGAATGGTGCCGGGGAGGATGACGCCGATCAGCCGCACCGTGCCGCAGAGGGCCAGCGCGGTGATAATCCCGGGGAGAATACCGCCCATCAGTGCCGTGCCCACGCTCATGGTCACCGGGGACACCAGGCAGAACATGATGATGCCCATGCTGGGGGGAATCAGGGTGGACAGCGCTCCGGAGGCCGCGATGCAGCCCAGGGAGTATTTACGGGAATAGCCGGACTTTTCCAGCTCCGGCATGGCCAGACGGCCGAATACGATGTTGCCTGCCACAGAGGAGCCGGAGCAGGCTCCGAACAGGGCGTTGGCCCCGACCACGGTGAAAAGCTGGCCGCCCTTGATGCGCCCCAAAAAGGCGTGGACGGAGCGGAAAGCACCCTCGGCGATGCCTGTCTCGCCCGCCAGCGCTCCCACCAGCATGAACATGGGCAGGACGGCATAGTCATAGTTGGCGCCAAGCTCGAAGGGATAGGTTGTGAAGATGTTCAGCGCCATCTTAAAGTCGCCGCCATAGAGGGCGACAAAGCCGATAAAGGCGCAGGAGAGCATGGAGATGAAAATAGGGATGCCGGCGAACACAAGTATCATCATCAGCAGAAACACCAGCAGTCCGATCAGCCAGCTTGCCATCAGTTTTTCCCTCCATTCTTCCGTTCTTCGTCGATGATATGCTGAATCGCGCCGCGCTCCTCCGGCGTCACCGGAGGCGGAGTAATGGGTCCCTTTTCATCCTCCATGGGCGGCGGGGCATCCGGCGGGCCTCCCGCAGGCGGCGGGGGCTGGTAGCCGCTGACCTCCCGCACGATATGCAGGATCAGGCTCAGCAGCAGCAGGATGTAACCGATGCCCAAAATCAGCGCAAAGGGCCACAGGGGAAATCCCACACCGGAGACGGAGCTCATGCGGTGGCGGGCGATAAACCGCCCCATCTGGACAAAGCCGCGCCAGATGATGACGCCGCAGACCCCAATGCCCAGCAGATCACCCAGAATGATAAAAAACTTCTGTACGGCTTTGGGCAGCTTCACGCTCAGCAGGTCGATCCGGGTGTGGCCCCGGTCCAGCGTGACAAAGGCTGCCGCCAGATACACCACGGGGATGTGGAGATACTGGATGATCTCCGTCGAGGCGGGAATGCCGGTGACGGGCAGCCCGGCGCTCCGCAGCTTTTCTCCCAACACGTTGAAGAAGGCCACGAGCATGATCGCGAAAAGGCAGAACGCAGAGATATAGGCGATATATTTGAGTATCCTGCATGCCGCCTGATCAAGCTTTTCCACGACCGGATGGTTTGACTGGCTCAAATTTCTCACTCCTTTACATTGTCTGATTTAAAAGCCCCGTGTGTCTTTGTCCGTGAATCCCCCCCTCGGGTCCGCATTCTCTGTCCGCCCCCCGCACGCAGCGGGAGGGCGGCGCTCGATTATATCTGCATTGCCGCACCGAAGGCGCTGCGGTTTACCGTCTGGATGGTTCCCGGGCGGACGCAGTCCCCTACCATAAAAAATCCGGGATTTGTGCCGTAAAAGCCAAGAGCCTCCTGCTGCCGGGGGCGCATTCCCACGCTGAGAACCACGCTTTCCGCCGGGAGGAACTCCACCGTTCCCGCAGCGTCGCTGTAGTATACACCATCGGAGGTGATCTCCCGGACCGTGGCATTCACTGCACTGTGAAAGTTCGGAATCGCCTCCCAGGCCTGACGGAACATGGATTTGTAATGCATGAAGGTGGCGTCCGGTGCCAGCTCAGCGCGCATCTCCAGCACAGTGACGCTGCAGCAGCGCCGGGCAAGGAACATGCCGGTCTCCACGCCTACCTCGCCGCCGCCGATCACTGCGACGCTGCCGTGCAGGCTCTCCGGATGGTTCAGTGCCTCCAGCGCCGTGATCACATTTTCCCCATCCACGCCCGGAATGCCGGGGATCACCGGCTCCGCGCCCAGGGCGGCCACCACCGCATCATACCGGTCCGCCACCAGCTCCGGGGTGGCCCGGGTGTTCAGAACCACCTTGATCCCCCGCTTTTGCACCTGATGGATCAGATAGTCCTTATACTGCTTCAGCGTCCACTTGAAGGGTACGGTGTCCGCATGGCAGATTGCGCCTCCCAGCCGGGAGCGCGCCTCAAAGATGGTCACGTCGTGGCCCCGGTCTGCAAGATACAGCGCGGTCCGCATTCCGCCGGGACCACCGCCGATCACTGCCACGGTCTTTTTCCGCTCCGCCGGGGAAATCAGATATTTGTCCACTGCCTCCATGCCGAATTGGGGGTTGACCGAGCAGACTGTGGTCAGCATGTCATTCCGGCCACGTCCGTGACATTTGTTGCAGCGCAGACAGGGGACAAGGTCATCGCCCCTTCCCGCATAGAGCAGAGAGCCGTAGTCGGGGTTGGAAATCCATGCTCTGGCCATGGCCACCAGGTCCAGCTTTCCCGCTCCGATGGCGCTGTCTGCGGCGGCAGGGTCGAAGAAGCCGCCCACACAGCTCACTGCAAAGTCCAGCCCCTCCGCCCTGACCCGGGCGGCGAGGTCCAGAAATGGGGTGGGGTTTAATTCAAAGGGGATCGGGTGGTTGGGGTCCACCTCCGGGGAGCGGACCTGAACAATGTCCACATACTCCTGGGCCAGCCGGAGAAACCGGAGACCCTCGTCAAAGTCGTAACCCCCGGCCGGCTCCTCCGGGGAAAACTGAATCTCAATCAGCATATTGTCCCCGACAGCCCTGCGGATCTCCGCCAGCATCTCCAGCGCGAAACGGCTGCGGCCCTCAAAGCTGCCGCTGTATTCGTCGGTCCGGCGGTTGCCCAGGGGGGAGAGCAGCTGCGCCGGAAGCTGGGCGCGGTAGCTCATGTGAACGGTCACGGCGTCAAAGCCGAGCCGCTGATAGGCCCTTGCGCGCTGGCCGTAGCTCACGGCGATTTTATGGAGGTCTCCGGCGGAAACCTCCATGCCGGACCACGGGAACATCATGGCGGACGCGCCCTGAACCATGGCCTCCGGCGGGCGGGCGTCAATGATCTCCACTGTGCCGTCCGGGGCCTCAAAGCGATATTTTTTGTTGGAGGTAAAGAGCGAGCCGCTGAGGAGAGAGCCGGCAGCGTGCATGGCCTCGCTCATCTCAAAGAAATAGTTCTGGCATTTGGGGTCGCGGATGTCAAACTCCGGGAAATGGGAGATGTCCAGCCAGTCCGGCAGAGGCGGATTGTCGTAATTGTCGTCCATACCGGCGAAGGTGACGAAGGCTGCCCCGGCCCGTGCCCTGCCCACAAAATGCCGCAGGGTGCTGTCCGCGGGATAGCGCTCCGGGCCCTGAGAGAAGTGGGGAAAGGAATTGGAGGACTGCATCCGGTTTTTCAGCAGAAACCTTCCCACCTTCAGGGGCCGCAGTAAATTCGGATAGGCGTTTGTCATGGGCTGATTCCCTTTCGTTTTATACTATTTCCTGATTAAATTCTTTAATCAGGAAATGCCATGCTTACGCATGGCGTTTTCAGCGCAAAGCGCTGAAAACCCTTCTCATACGATCCCAAACGCGCTTCGCGCTATAAAAAGCTTTTCAAGCTTTTTAATTGGGATCAGTATTACAGCTTGCGGTGCAGCTTTAACAGCTCGATGAGCATTTTGTCCCGGTAGGCAATGCATTCGGCGTTGGTATGGCCGATGTAGTCGGGGAAGTTTGCCATTTCCGCGTCTATGCCCGGCTGCACCAGCTCCGCGTAGCCCTCCGGCTGGTGGGTCCAGCTTGCCATATCCGCCAGCCACACGTCACCGGAATTGCCGAGCATTTGCTGCATACCGGTAAAGCCGCCGGGATTGCCGAGCTGCATGATCATGTGGTGGCCGAAGATGGCCCAGCGGAGGCCGGGGCCGTAAACCAGGGCCTTGTCTGCGTCCTCCGGAGAGCAGACCCCCCGCACGACCAGCTCCTGCACCTCCCGGAACAGGGCCAGCTGCAGGCGGTTGGCAATGAAGCCGGGGCACTCCCGCCGCAGCACCACCGGTTCCTTTCCGATGGCCTGATAAAACTCCCTGGCGCCGCTCAGGGCCCATTCCGCGGTCTGCTCGCCGCGTGTCAGCTCCACCAGCGGAATCAGATGCGGGGGGTTGTAGGGGTGGGCGCCCACACAGCGTTCCGGGTGCTCCGCCTCCGCAGCGATGTCGGAGATCAGAAGGCCGGAGGTGCTGCTGGCATAGATGGCGTCCGGGGCGGCATACTGTTCCGCCTGGGCCAGGATGCTCCGCTTGACGGGCAGCCGCTCCGGGCCGCTCTCCTGCAAAAACTGCGCCCCCGTCACCGCCTCCGCCATGGAGTCCGTCAGGCGGATACGGCCGGTCAGCTCCTTTCGCCGCTCCGGTGTGATGGCCCCATAGGTCTCCAGCGCGTCCAGGCTCTTTTCCAGCTGCACCCGGCTCTTTTCCAGCTGTGCGGCGTTGATGTCATATAACACCGTATCCAGGCCGCCCATTGCAAATTGCAGCGCCCAGCTTGCGCCGATCACCCCACCGCCCAGGCAGGCGGCAGTGCGAATTTCCGATGTCTGCATAGTCCATCCCTTCCTTTCTGTTATCCGAACAGCACGCCCGGGTTCCAGATCAAAAACCGGTCCAGCTGTTCCTCTGTAAATCCCCGGCGCCGCAGCTCGGGGAGCACCTTGTTTCCGATGTTGCCGATATTGGCGTCCCGCAGGGCCTCCTGCATAAAGGGGGTCATGACGTTGGGACGGCCCAGCTGGACGTTGACGCTGTCGTGCCCCAGCAAAATCTTATCCTCATACCCCGCTGCCACCAGCGCCTCGATCAGGTCCACCCGCTCCATATCCGTGGGGGTATGGAACAGCTCTCCCTGCAGGCCAAAGCGGTCCAGATTGACGAAGACACCCTGGGCCAGCACGCGCCTGTGGTAGTTGAGATCGGTGTTGCCGCACATATGGCCGATGGCGATTTTGGCAGGGTCGGCGCCGCTCTCGATCAGCAGGGAGGCCTGCTCCGGGCCCATGGTGCCGCGCTGGGTGTGGGTGATGATGGCGCAGCCGGTCTCCCGCTGCGCCCGCGCCGCTGCCCGGAAAAAGCACTGCTCCATGGGAGTGATGGTGTCCCGGCTGCTGCCCAGCTTGATGACCCCGGCCCGGATTCCGGTGCCCTCGACGCCCTCGGTCAGCTCTGCGATCATCATCTCCGCAATCTCCTCCGTGATGTCGGCGAAGGCACTGCGGAACAGCCAGTATGCATAGGAGCTCTCCTGCTCAAAGTAGTAGCCCGTGGAGCAGATGATGTTGACGCCGGAGGCCTCTGACACCCGCTTCAAAAAGCGGACGTTCCTCCCGCACTCGTTGGTGGTGGCATCTACGATGGTGCGGATACCGTAGCTTTTTGCGGTTTCTGCCGCCGCGACGCAGACCCGGAGGGCGGCCTCCTCGTCAAAGGGCCCAAGCGTGGCGTCCCCCTGGTAGCCGCAGTAGCCGTAGAGAAAATGCTCATGCATCAGTGTCCGCCCCAGCGCGTCGGCGGAGACGGGGCCGGTAACTGTCTGGACCTGATTCATACTTCTTGCCTCCTTTTTCACCCGCGGCTGCGGGGCCTGCCGGCTTTGTTGTGAAGATTATAACAGCTTTTCCGCGCCGTGCTTATTCCGTTTGGGACTCCGGTTATGTCATTATCGCATTATCCCGGACAGGACTTGTACGTTGACTTTGAAATGCCCTGCCGGTATAATTTTTTTCAGAAATATTCTGCGCTTTGCGCAAGGACGCGAAAAAGGAAAGGAGCGGTTTTCTTATGCTGGTGGAATTTCAAAATCAGGTGGCTGCCATTACCGGCGGCGCGGGAGGCATCGGGCTGGTCTGTGCCAGGACGTTTTTGGAGTCCGGGGCCGCGGTGGTGCTGCTGGATGTAAACCGGGAGGCGCTGGACCGGGCCGTGGCGCAGCTGAAGCCCTATGGCAGTGTCAGTGCCGAGCAGGTGAATCTGGCGGAGGTGGACTCCATCGCCCCGGCAGTGCAGCGGGTGGTGGACGCCCACGGCAGGATTGATGTGCTGGTCCAGTGCGCCGGCCTCATGGGCGGCAAGCCGGGCCTGGAGATCACACAGAGCGACTGGGATCGGGTACAGGACGTCAACGCGCGGGGATTGTTCTTTATGATGCAGGAGGTGGTGCGCCGCTCCATGGCGCAAAACGGCGGCAGTATTGTCAACTTCGCCTCCATGGCGGGCATCCGCGGAATGACGCCCCCGATGTGCAGCGCCTTTTACTCCGCCTCCAAGGGGGCAGTGGTGGCTATGACGATGCAGGCTGCGGTGGAGTGGGCCGCTCTGGGGGTGCGGGTCAACTGCGTGGCCCCCGGCGGCGTGGAGACCCCGGCCATGCGGGAGATGGGCTATCCCCCGGAGGTCGTGGCCCCGGTGCCTATGAAGAAGCTGAGCCAGCCCGAGGACATCGCCAACTGCGTGGCCTTCCTCGCCAGCGGCAAGGCGGCCACCATCACGGGGCAGACCATTGTCATCGACGGCGGCTCCTCCGTGGTCGGGTACTGATACCGGAGCCGTATGATATGAGGAAGCACCCCCGACCATACGGGGGTGCTTCCTCATATCAGGTTATATCAGCTCATAACAGCTCATAAATTCCCGCGGCGCCCATGCCGCCGCCGATGCACATGGTGACCATGCCGTATTTCCCGCCGGTGTCCCGGAGATAGTCCAGGGCCTTGATGGTCAGGAAGGCTCCGGTGGCCCCCATGGGGTGGCCCAGAGCCATGGCCCCTCCGTAGGGATTGACCTTCTCCGGGTCCAGACCCAGCTCCCGGATGCAGGGGATGGCCTGTGCTGCAAAGGCCTCGTTCAGCTCGATCACGTCCAGGTCCGACACGGTGAGCCCTGCCCGCCGCAGCGCCTTGGGTACGGCGTAGATGGGCCCCAGCCCCATCATGGTTGCGTCACAGCCGGCCACGGCGAAGGAGAGCAGCCGGGCAAGGGGCTTCGCTCCGATTGCCTCCGCCTTTTCCCGCTCCGCCAGCACCACAAAAGCCGCGGCGTCGCTGGTCTGGGAGGAGGTGGCGGCGGTAACGGTGCCGCCCTGTTCCGGCGGGAGAAAGCACGGCTTTAATGCCGCAAGCTTTTCCAGGCTCGTGCCCGGACGGATTCCCTCATCCGTGTCCACCGTTTTTTCCTGTCCGTTCTCGTCCGGGACGGTGACGGGGATGATGGAGGACGCCAGCTTTCCTGCTGCCTGTGCTGCCGCGGCGCGGGCGTGGGACTGCACTGCCATGGCGTCCATCTCCTGCCGGGTAAGGCCGTAATGTCTGACAATATTCTCCGCGGTCAGCCCCATGGGCATATAAGCCCCGGGGGCATGTGCATTGAGCCAGCTATCCTGGTATTCCGCCGGGTAGGGCTCAAAGGTATCGCTCATATCCTCCACGCCGCCGGCCACAATTACGTCGCCCTGGCCGGCCGCGATGGCGTTGGACGCGGAGGCGATGGCCTGCAGGCCGGAGGAGCAAAACCGGTTGATGGTGTGGGCGGAGACACACTCCGGCAGCTCTGCCCGGGCAGCAATGCTCTTGGCGATATTCATGCTGGTGGTCTTGTGCTGCACCGCGCAGCCCACGATCACGTCCTCGATGTCCGCCCGGTCCAGCCCCGGCAGACGGTCCAGAATGCCCCGCAGCACCTGAGCGGAGTATTCTATGGGGTGGACATTGCGAAACGAGCCCTTAAAGGCCCGGCAAACCGCGCTTCGCCCGTAGGCGGCAATGACTGCTTCTCTTTGCATGGACTATCCTCCTATCTCTGAGCCTGTTTCATATCTCCTCGCGCACGTCTTTTCGGCGGAATTTTCCGCCACTGCGGCGTTGCGCATCCTTATCGGGCTTAAAAGGAAAAGCGCCCGATACGCGGCCAGCTTTGCATAGGCCGTGTGAAATCCACAAAGGATTCCTGCGGATTCGCGCCTTGACTGGCGAAAAAATCCGCTCGAAAAGGAGCACACGCCGAGATATGAAACAGGCTCTCATACTGATCCTCCCCAAAAAACAGAAGCCTTTTATGGAGGATTCGCAGCACAGCAGCCTGTCTGGTTATGTGAAAATTGCATAACCAATTTTTCTTGTGCTGTCTGCTTTTTGCGGTATATTTAGAAGAAACGCTTGAATAATGCAGGAGGAGGAACCGGATGGACATCAATCGCTTTGAGGAATTTATCGTTTTGGCCGACTGCCTGAATTACAGCAAGGCTGCCTCGCTGCTCTATCTGACCCAGCCGGTGCTCAGCCGTCACATTCATGAGCTGGAGGATCTGCTGGGGGCACAGCTTTTTATCCGGAATACCCACAGGGTGACCCTGACGCCGGTGGGGGAGCTGGCCGCAGAGGAGCTGGGCAACGCCATGGAGGCATATCACAAGGCCATGCGAAACATCAAGCTTGCCACTGTTAAAACGCCGCCCAGTCCCGCGCCGCCGCAGCGGATGCGCTCCATGAACGAGCCCATGGGGGATAATTCGATCTCCATCTCTCCGGACAGCATCTTTGCCGACGCCTCCGGGTTGGTGCCGATGTGGGTGGTGATCATTTTGTCCACCCGCCCGGCGTGGACCAGCCGCCCGGGGCCGTAGTCCGGGTCCCCGGCGTCGATGGAATATATCGTCAGGTGCTTCGCCCCGCTCTCTAAGATGCAGTCGATGAGCCGCCAGGGGTAGTTGACCCCGGCCTGCCCCCCGATGGCGATGATCTGGCCGTCGCGGAACTGACGAATGATTTCTTCCCGGGAGCGCACCTTGCCCCAGTCGTCCCGCCGGTCGTGGTTGGGCCGGGTGCCGGCAAATTCTTGCGCCATACTTTCAAAACCTCCGATCGAACGGCGCTCCCTCGCCCGCGCGGGCGGGAGAGCGCCGCGTTTCGTCTCTCCTGTTACGATGTGGCTACCAGGCCGCCGTCGGGATAGATGGTCGTGGCGGTGACCATGTCGGAGGCCGCAGAGCCGAGGAAGATGGCCGGGCCGACCACGTCGATCTCATAGCCGATACGCTGGGCGGGCAGGGACCCGGCAATGCCGTTGCGGACGTTCTCGTCGGGGGGCAGCAGGCCCACCATCATCGGGGTGTAGGTAATCGTCGGGCCGATGGCGTTGACCTGGATGTTGGGGCGCAGGTCGGCGGCGAAGGCCTTGGTCAGCATCTCCACCGCGCCCTTAGTGGTGTTGTAGGGCACGTTGCCCATGCCGCCGTTGGCCACGGCGCGGATGCCGCGGACGGAGCCGAAGTTGATGATCTTGCCGTAGCCCTTGTTCAGGTTGGGCTGGCCCGGTTCGGGCTTCACATAGGCGTCGCCGTCCAGGTTGTGGTCCTTCATCCAGTTGCCGAAATACTTGTTGGTCAGCATCAGGGAGGTGATGTTGGTGTGGAGCATCTTCTCAAAGTAATCCGTGTCGATTTCCCAGGACCACATCTTCTTGTTGATGCCCTGGGCGTTTACCAGGATGTCGCAGCCGCCGAGGCCCTCCGGGGCCGTAATCTTCTCCACGGCGCTTTTCACAAATTCCTCGTCCCCCGCGTCGCCCGCCAGGTACATGACCTTGACGCCGGGGGCGGCCTTCGCCTCAATGCGGGCCTTGGCCTCCTTCAGCTTTTCCTCGCTCCGGGAGGAGATGCAGACAGAGCAGCCGTTGGCGGCGTAGCCCTCCGCGATGGCCTCGCCAAATCCGCCGGCGCCGCCGAAGATGACGGCCTTTTTCCCGGCAATATCGAACATTTTGGTCAGATCACCAGTGTATACTTTCGGCATGACAGGAACCTCCTTGCT
Source organism: uncultured Oscillospiraceae bacterium (assembly GCA_905236305.1). Classification (GTDB taxonomy): domain Bacteria; phylum Bacillota; class Clostridia; order Oscillospirales; family Oscillospiraceae; genus RGIG7114. The sequence goes on from CAJOPB010000117.1 coordinate 10,213, forward strand.
TATATCAATTTTTAGTTATTTCTGGAACTTGTACCAGTCCGGCTCGTTGCTGTGCTCGAACTCGTAGGGGTTCGGAAGCTCGCCGGACTCCACCTTTTTGAACCACTCCCCGGCGCGCTTGGGCATATTGACCCAGAGGTCCTCGGTCATGGGCTGCTCCATGTCCTTTGTGGCGTAACGGTAATCGTTTACGCGGCTGATGTACTTCTCATCCTGTTGGGAGGAATTTTCATCGCCCAGCTCTCCGGCGGCGATGC
>CAJOPB010000118.1 GCA_905236305.1 uncultured Oscillospiraceae bacterium
AACACCCTTTCACTTGCTGTTGATCCTATTATAGCACCGTTTTTAGCACAAGTCCAGATAAATGTCCTATGTTTCCGACTAACACCAAAAGAAATTCAAAGAAAAGGCCGGGGGACCACCTCCGGCTTTTTTGCATTTCCGGAAAATTGTCCGTTTTGTCCGCTCCGTCTGTGATATAATGCTACCATCGAAAGCGCTGGGAGAAATCCCGGTGCTTTTTTATACCGGGGGGTGGGTGTTTGCAGGAATTACAGGTGCGGCAGACGTCCGCCGACCTCCGCTATTGCCGCGAGTGCATCTTTTTTGTCAGGATGGGGAATCTCCGGATCTGTGATCATCTCTGCCGAACGGGACACCGCCGCCCGTGTCCGCCGGGAAAAGGCTGCACTGGCCGCCGGTTTTTCGATAAGGGGGAGGCGTTCCGCCTCTGGTGGACCGGCATGACGGACGGAGATATCGCCCAACGGCTTTTATGTACAACCCACGCAGTCACGATGTGGCGGCGTGTATACGGCCTGGAAGGAAACCAGAGGGAGTGCTGGTTCTATTCCGCGGAGCCGCTGAACAGAAACGAGGAAGGCTGTGGGCGATAACAAAAACAGGCCCGATCAAAACGGCACCCATCGGGGCCCCTTTGAACGGGCAAAGAAGAAAATCCTGCTGACGCAGAACGTCTGTGGAATCTGCGGCAAGCCTGTGGACAAGGGACTGAAATATCCGAATCCCCTCTCCCCCTGCATCGACCATATCATCCCGATTGCGAAGGGCGGGCATCCATCGGACATTTCCAACCTCCAACTCGCCCACTGGATTTGCAACCGTCAGAAGTCCGACAAGCTGAACGGCGTTTCTCCGGTGGAGAGCAATCGAAACCTGCCGCTGTCAATGGACTGGACGGCATATCGGAGCGGGGAATAGGGGGGGCGGACCTCCCCCTCCCTGCCCTCGACAGAGCTTCACGCCGTCACTACGAATATTTTTCGCAAGGCCGCAGGGCAACCGGAGCGGCTTTCACGGGAGCACATATGGCATACAAAGGAATTGCATACCTCCGGAATAAGCTGGCGCAGAAGCGCGTCCGCGTCCTGACCCGGTACAGGTTTTACCAGATGAAAAACGCCGCCTTCGATTTCGGCATCAGCACCCCGCCGGACCTGCGGCACTGGAGCGGCGTGCTGGGCTGGTGCGCCCGCGGCGTGGACGCTCTGGCAGACCGTCTGGTATTCCGGGAATTCGTGGACGACAACTTCCGGCTGAATGACATTTTCAGCATGAATAATCGGGATGTGCTGTTTGATTCCGCCATCCTGTCGGCGCTCATCTCCTCCTGCTGCTTTCTCTATATTTCTGAGGATGAAAGCGGTTTTCCCCGTTTACAGGTCCTCGACGGCGGCAACGCCACCGGCGTCATCGACCCGATCACGAATCTGCTGAAAGAAGGTTACGCGGTCCTGGAACGAAATGACAGCGACGTTCCCACAGTGGAAGCCTGGTTCACCGTTGAGCGTACCCGGATTTTCAGAGGCGGCAGGCTGGAGCAGGAGATACCCAACAAGGCCCCGGCGCCGCTGCTGGTTCCCATCATCTTCCGCCCGGACGCTGTGCGGCCCTTCGGGTATTCCAGAATCAGCCGAGCCTGTATGTCCCTGGTGGGCTCCGCCCTGCGGACCGTCAAGCGCAGCGAGATCAGCGCGGAGTTTTACAGTTTTCCGCAAAAGTACCTCCTTGGCACTGACCCGGACGCGGATATGGACCGTTGGAAAGCCTCCATGTCCTCCCTGTTGACCGTGAGCACCGGGGAAAACGGGGAAAAGCCCTCCGCCGGGCAGTTTACGCAGCAGTCCATGCAGCCCCACACGGAGCAGCTTCGGATGTTCGCCTCCCTGTTTGCCGGAGAGGTCAACCTGACCCTGGACGACCTCGGTTTCGCAACAGAGAATCCGGCCAGCGCCGAGGCCATCAAGGCCAGCCATGAAAATCTGCGTCTGACCGCGCGGAAAGCACAGCGGACGTTCGGAAGCGGCTTCCTGAATGCCGGTTTTCTTGCGGCCTGTGTCCGGGATGACTTCAAATATCAGCGGCGGCAGCTCTATCTGACAAAGCCGAAATGGGAGCCGATTTTTGAGCCTGACGCGGCCATGCTGTCCGGCATCGGGGACGGGGCTGTCAAGATCAATCAGGCGATTCCCGGCTATATCGGCCCTGAGAATCTGCGGGACCTGACCGGCATCTCCCCGGAGGCATAAGCCATGCCGGGCGACATGACGCCGGAGCTGCTGGCGGAGCTTCAAAAGCGTTTTCAGCGAAGCGTGGAGCGGGACCCGGAGCTCCGGCGCCTGACCCGGCGTGCGGCGGAGGGAAAGGCCGAGCTGGCAGAGGTCCATGATTACGCTCAGCGCCTGGGAGAGCTACTGTCTGATTCTCTTTTGCGCGTGCTGACGGCGGACAGGCTGCCGGACGGAGAGCTCTTCCGGTCCGTCGCCGAGGGCGCGATCATCCCCATGCTGAAACAAAACTACCGCCTCACCAACGATATGGCAAAGGCGGTACAGCGGTATCTGGATGAGGCGGCTGGGATCAGCCTGAATCCCGTGGACGGCGAATATCCGGAGGACCGGGTCCGGGGAATCGCGGAAAAGGCCGCCGGAGAGGAAACGCTGGACGGGGCAAAGAAATGGCTGGGGGAGCCGGTCGTCAACTGCACCGAATCCTTCTTTGACGGTTTTGTGAAAGCCAACGCGGAATTCCGGGCAGACGCGGGACTTTCTCCGAAAATTGTTCGGACCATGGCCGGAAGCTGCTGCGACTGGTGCGCGGGTCTGGCGGGTACCTACGACTATGAGCAGGTGCGCCGTGGAAGCGACGTATTTCGCCGGCATCGGTTCTGCCGCTGCACTGTCACCTTTATCAACGGCGGCAAGCGGCAAAACGTATGGACGAAAAAAACCTGGGAGGAACCCTCTCAGGTTCTGGAGCGCAGGAAAACCGTAGGGTTAGAACAGGGTCGCGGGATAGATGTCACGCCGGAATACTTCGGAACCGCCACGCCGGGGAAGGGACAGGTGGTGCGGGAACCGGGATATCGGGAAGATTTGCACCAAGACGAGATTCGCATGGCCCAATGGATACACGACACTTTTGGTGGAGACATTATTCTTCTCAACGAAACTCCCGGAAAGGGGCAGAGAGCAGATTATCTTTGGAATGGGAAATTATGGGATTTAAAAACTACTTCCACAGAAAAAGCCGCAAATAGCGCGGTTCGGTCTGGTTTGCATCAGATTGCGGAGAATCCAGGAGGTATTATCCTGAATTATGAAAACAATACAACCAATCTTAGTATACTGAATGAGATTATTGAAAACAGAATGAAATGGTATGAAAAGTCAAAAGCGGACATCATTATTGTTTTCAAGGGGAAGGTGTTAGAAATTTTACGTTTTGAAAAATAAAAGCGCCGCCCCCACCTGAATAGCGGAGGTGCGCTTTTACGAGGCGTTGAACCCCCGCCAATGCGTGGCAGAGGAGCGCCTTCTTTTATTATATTACCACATTTCAGCGCAAAATGCAAGAGAAAATTCGCGTTCAAATAATTTCAAAAACCGGAGGAATCCATTCATGATTACCTTTCACCACATGCAGCCAATGTGCTACGAAGGCACAGAAAACACCATTGCCGGCGCGGTATGCTACTGCGAAGG
>CAJOPB010000119.1 GCA_905236305.1 uncultured Oscillospiraceae bacterium
GGGTATACGTTGGCGCAGCAGAAAGCATCGGAGCAGCTACCCCCACCTCGCGGCGAAAGCCACCGGCTACGAAGTGCCGGGTGCGCCGACGTAAAACCATACCTCCCAGCGGCGTGCGTAGACCGGTCGATTTGCCCAACGAAGCGGTTCAGCGCCAGCCGCCCGGGGGTTCCCCAAGGGGGCGGCAAGAGCGCCCCCTGGGCGGTTTTTCTTCCCCAGTTCTTTTTGGCGGCAAAAAGAACCGGGCCCCCGGAGGGAGCCCAAGTAAGGCATTGTGCCCAACGCAAAAAATAAAAAACCCCCCGGAGGGCGCAGGTTGACAGCCCCTCCCCTTCCGCCTATAATAAAATATTAGAATAGGAATTGAACTGAAGCCCCGGCATTTCCGCAGACGGCTTGACGGAGGACCCTGAACCATGCAGCATTTTTTAAAAAAACGTCTTGCCACCAGCCGGACGCTGGTGGGGCTGAGCGGCGCTCTGTCCGCTCTGTGGAATCTGCTGACCCTCCACACCCCGGGGGCGCGGCGGCGGGCCGCGCGCAACCGCGCAGCCCTGGACCGCTATGCCGGAGAGGGGCACATTCAGGGCCAGAGCCGGGGCGCCGTGGCCGCCCTGCCCTACGGAAAATTCACCATGGACTACAACGGCTGCGAGGTCATCGCCACCTATAACGCCCTGCTGACCCTCCGCGCCCCCCTGCCCCTGGGGGCCGTGGCGGCGTGGTATGAGCGGCGCGGGCTGTTTCTCGGGGGCCGGTGGGGGACCCATGTGCTGGCGATCCCCCGGTTTTTCCGGGAGCACGGCTTTGGGGAGGTGCGCATGGTCTTCGCCTCCACAGCCCGCGACCCCGGGGCTCTTGACGCGGCCTTTGCCGCCGCCCCCGCGGGGGTGCTCTCCTTTTGGAACAGCGCCGGACGGCTGCGCAGCGGCGTGCACACCGTCGCCCTGGCCCACGGCCCGTCGGGAGGGCTGATGATCGACAACCTCTATGGGCTGGACCGGGCGCCCCGCACCGAATTTGGCTCCATTCGGGAGCTGACGGAAAAAACCGGCATTTTGCCGATCCTGCTGGTGACAGTGGGAGGAAAGGATTGAAAACGATATGACAGATGAACTGACAAGCGCGCAGCGGGAATACGCCGGGCTGGTGATCCGGGAGGGCGTCAATCTCACTCCGGGGCAAAAGCTGCTGATCCGCTGCCCCCTGGAGCGGGCGGACTTTGCCCGGCTGTGCGCGGAGGCGGCCTACGACGCCGGGGCGGAGGAGGTTTTGTTTCTCTGGGAGGACGACGCCCTGATTCGGATGAAATATCTCCGGGCCGCCGACGCGGTGTTTGACCGCGCCGCCCCCTGGGAGACCGGGATGCTCAACGACCTCTCCGCCGAGGGGGCCTGCCAGCTGGCGATTGTGGGAGAGGACCCGGACCGTATGCAGGGGGTGGACCCCGGACGCATCCGCCGCGCCCGGGCCGTCCGGGGCAGGGCGCTGGAGCCCTTTCGGGAGCGGCAGACCCGCAACGAGATTCAGTGGTGCGTCTGCGCCGCCCCCACCTGCTCCTGGGCGCAAAAGGTGTTTCCCGCCCTCACCGGGGACCGGGCCGTGGAGCGGCTTTGGGAGGAGATTCTGCGCGCCTGCCGGGTCAGGGCGCAGGGCAGCGTGGAGGCGTGGAGGACCCATTCCGCCGCGCTGCAGCGCCATGTGGAGACGCTCAATGCCCTCCGCCTCCGCTCCTTGCACTACAGCAACGCCCTGGGCACAGAGCTGACCGTGGATCTGCCGGAGGACCACTACTGGGCCGGCGGCGCGGAGCGCTGCATCCGCAACGGCATATATTTCTCGGCCAACCTCCCCACAGAGGAGGTGTTCACCCTGCCCCGGCGGGACGGGGTTGCGGGCGTGGTTTATGCCAGCAAGCCCCTGGTGCTGGACGGCACGGTGATTGAGGGGCTGCGCTTTGTGCTGCGCGAAGGGCGCATCACCGAGGTCTCCGCCCGCACAGGGGAAAAGGTGCTGCGGGACGCCACAGCGACGGACGCGGGCGCGTCCTATCTGGGCGAGGTGGCCCTGGTCCCCTGGGACTCCCCCATCTCCCAGTCCGGGGTGCTGTTTTACGAGACGCTCTTTGACGAAAACGCAGCCTGCCACTTTGCCTTTGGGGACGCCTATCCCTGCATCCGCGGCGCGGAGTCGATGGACCGGGAGCAGCTGCTGGCCCGGGGCGTCAACAGCTCCATGATTCACGTGGATTTCATGGTGGGCACCCCCGACCTCTCCATCCTGGGCACCACAGAAGACGGCAAACAGGTTCCGATTTTCACTGCCGGCACCTGGCATGACCTGCCGAAAGCATAATCCGGATAAAAAGCGCCTGCCCCTGCGTCATTCCGAACCCTTTGCGCGCGCTGGTGAAGAATCCGCGTCGCCTTACGTAAAGAGAACGGATTCTTCACCGGTCCGCGGACTGGTGAAGAATGACGCCGCCGAGGTACAGGATCGCATAGAAATGCAAATGCCCATCGGCGTGGTGGGCGACGCTCTGAGCAAAAACCCCAAGGTGGCGCTGATCTCCATGACCGGCAGCACCACAGCCGGCAAGCGGATTATGAAGACCGCAGCCGACAACGTGACCAAGGTCTCCCTGGAGCTGGGCGGCAGCTTTGACCTGGGCCCCATGGTCAATAAGGCCCAGCAGGAGCACGTGGACGAGCTGGTACAGAGCGCCATAGCAGAGGGCGCCCAGGTCCGTCTCGGCGGCGACGATGGCGAACACGGTCTGGACGAGTTCCTTGAGACCCACATCTGCTATGTGGACTACGACCTCAACGCCCCCGGAAAATAAGCGCAGCATAGATAAATAATATTTTCCCCACCCCCCCTTGGGGGTGGGGAAAATATTTCTGTGTGCGCCCTTTCGGGGCGGGAAAGTAATCCCTGTTTCTGCCCTTTCGGGGTGGGGCAGGCCATAGGCTTTTCAGTGGAACAATCCGCCCAGCTTGGCCAGGGGCTCTACCGCGGTGGCCAGGCCGTCAATGGCCGTGTTAAGGCCCTCAAAGTCGATGGAATTGAGCTTGCCCACGGCCTCGGTGACCGTCTCGGTGTTGTCCACCACCACGCGGTTGGCATTGCGTACCAGACCGTCCACCTCCCGGATGGTATTGCCGGTCTCCGCCATCATTTCGGACGCGTTGGTCGCCAGCGTGTCCAGCTCCGTCAGAGAGCTCTCCAGGTGTCCGATCAGCGAGATGGCCCGGGGCACCAGCGTGCCCACCGTAAACAGCGCCGCCGCGATCAGCACCACGCAGGCCAGAGCGGTGAGGCGGGCGTTGCGCAGCTCCTTTTTTTGCAGCGTAATCAGCTGCTGCAGCAGATCGGACTGCTCCCGGGACTGCTGTGTCTGTTCGTTCATGGATAGACATCCTCCTTCTTTTATTTCTCACCGGGGGCTCTCCCCGGCTCTGTCCGGTCCGGCTGCGGGAGTATGCGCGCCATGGCGGCGCTCCGGCAAGACGGCAAAATCAGCGCACCTCGCCGGAGCGGCCCTGGGCGGACTTCATACGCCGCTTGTCCGTATACATCGTCTTGTCGGCCCGGCGGGCCAGGTCCTCGGCGCAGTGGTCCCTGCCCGGCTCAAAGGCCGCCATACCCACGGCAATCTGAATCCGGTCCCAGGGATTTTCGTTGGCGGCGTTGATCTCCGCCGCCCGCTGCCGAAACCGCTCCGCCAGCGCCTCCCGCTCCCGGAAGGGCATGCCCTGGAGCACCACCATAAACTCATCTCCGCCCACGCGGAACACCGGGCTGTGGGGATAGATCTCGCAGATCAGGCTGCAGGCTGTTTTGAGATAGATGTCGCCCTTCTCGTGTCCGTACCGGTCGTTGATGAGCTTGAGATCATTGCAGTCCAGCATCACCATAGCCAGCTGGGGCACGCCGCCGATTTTCTCGATGGCCTTCACCTCCTCGTCCAGCTGCCGGACCATGGCCTCATAGGCGCCGCTGTTCTTCACCCCGGTCATGGCGTCCCGATAGGCCTTGCTGTTGAGGTCGCTGATATAAATGCGCAGATGGTCTACCAGCTGCTGAAAGGCCGCGGTCAACACCCCCACCTCGTCCTCACCCTGATAGTCCAGCTTCACGTTATAGTTTCCTTCGGCAATACTGCGGGAGGCGTCGGTGAGGCTGTGAAGGGGACGGATGATGTGGTTTACCAGCAGCACGGCCGCCGCGGTGAACAGCACCAGGAATATCCCTGCCGCCCAGGCCACCAGGCTGGTGATATGCCGCCAGCCGGCGTTGATCTCCGCCGCCGGGGCGCAGACCACCAGCTTCAGGCCGTTGCGCAGGGTGTCGAAGCAGAGGTATTTGGTCTCGCCCTCGGCCTGATAGCGGATCAGCGCGTCGCTGCGGGTCTGGCTGCAGATGATGTCCACAGCCCAGGCCATCTCCGGGTCATACTCGGCCAGAGACGTGCCATATTCCAGCGTGGGATGGTAGATCAGCCGTCCCGCGCTGTCCATTACATAGACAAAGCCCGTGTCATAGATGCGGATGTTCCGAATGCGGCTGATGAGGGTCTCATAACTGACATCCATGCCCACCACCCCCAGAAAGGAGCCCACCTTAAACATCGGGGTGACATAGGAGATCATGCGCATGTCGATATTTTCGTTGGTGTAGGGGTCGAGCCAGGTGGCCATGCCCTGCCGCATGGGGATGTAATACCAGCCCACGTGGCTCACGTCCTCCGGGTCATAGTCCTCGATCACGGTGAGAGCCATCTGGGCAAAGCCCTTGCCCTCCGTATCCGTGTAGAAAAAGCCCGAGACATTTTCGCTGACCTCCGGATTGACCCGCAGATAATAGGTGACGACGCCGCTGGTATGCCTGGCCACTGTGCGGAACACGATTTCCACCCGGCTGAGAAAATCCTCCAGATAGCGGTCCAGGGCAAGCTGGCGCTCGGCCGACCGCTCCCGATGGGAGGCGCTCACCCCCATGCCGCTGAGTCCGGCCGCGCCGCCGGATACCAGCGGGGCGTCCTCCAGCTGCTCGGTGGTGAAGCGGGAGACCATATCCACAGACTGCTCGATGCTGTTGAGATATTCGTTGATGGAATAACAGCTGTTTTCACAGATCAGGCGCATGCGCTCCTCGGCGCTCCGCTTTTCCTCACTCCACTGGGCAGTCACGGCAATGGCACACAGCGAGAGGCTTGTGACCAGAATGGCCGCGATGGTCAGGGCCATGATCTTGCTCCGAATTGAATGCATGAACCCACTCCTCTTTTCTGAATGCTGACTTTGGAGCAAAAGCGTTTAGTCCGGCTCCTCCAGAGTCTGATAGGTAAAGGCGCAGTAGCCAGGCCCGATGATCCTTGTTGCGGTGACCGCAAGGGTCTTTTCCAAAAAGCTGCTGTAAACCCTGCCGCTGAAGCTTTTTCCCTCCAAAGCGGCCTCCCGGGCGACCTGGTACATACGCTCGTCCATGGAGGGCAGGGCGATGCGGGTGTGCTCCCCCATCAGTGTGTCCGCCCCCCGGCCCAGCACTGCGCCAAAGCGCCGGTTGGCATAGAGCAGCAGCAGGTCCGCTCTGCCGTCGTTCTCCAGAAACTTGTAGGCCGCGTAGCCCATGGGCAGATTTTCATACATATAAAAGACGCGGGGGGCGTTGTGCTTCCAGGCCCAGCGGGTGGATTTTTCCATATCGTCGCTGAGGCGCCGGAGCTGGGCCTGGGAGGCCTGTCCCTCCAGGCTGCCGCTCTCGGAATAAGCCGCGTAGCCCACCGAGAGATAGGTGTTGAAGGGCACGCCGCTGACGGAGCGCAGATGGGTGGAGATGCCCCGGATCTCCGCTGCCGCCTGCTCCGGGTCCCCCAGCTGCTCCTCCTGGCAGAATACGGAGAACTGGCTGCCGGTGAGGCGTCCGATAATGGCGCTGGCGCCAAAGCGATCCAGCAGCGCCCGGGCCACCTTGCGGATGACGCTGTCGCCAAAGTCGTAGCCATAGCTGCGGTTGATCTCCTGCAGGTCCACAATGGCCACGTCAAAGCGGAAAAAGTCCCGCTGCCGCAGGTCATACTCGTCCCGCAGGGAGCGGACCGCCTCGTCCAGCCCCCGGGAATTGAGCAGTCCCGTCAGGCTGTCCTGCCTGGCCTCCCTGGCCAGGAGGGCGCTGCCGGCATTCTCCCCCATGGCGTCGGTGAAATAGCCAAAGAGCCCCACAATGCTCCCCAGATTGTCGTAAACGGGAATTTTGCTGGCCAGAATATGACGGCTCTCCCCGTGGACAATGCACTCGCCGGGCACCTGGTAGGAAATCACGCCCTCCTCCAGCACCTCCCGCTCCACATCCCGATAGTTGTCCGGATGGATGTGCCATCCCATGTCCTCGTCGGTCCTGCCCAGAATATCGTTGCGGGAGGAAAAGCCGTAAAAGTCCAGAAAGCTCTGGCTGGCCCCCTGAAAGCGCCGGTTCCGGTCCTTCCAGAAAAATTTCAGCGGGCAATACTGCACCGCGCTGGCCCATAGGGACTCCGGCGGCAATGCCGGTCCGTCCCGCGCGCCGAGCTCCTCCTGAAACAGCTCGCGGATCTCCGTCTCCGCATCCCGCACCAGCAAAAAGTAGCTCTGCTCCTGGATGCGCACCAGCGAATAACTGCGCCAGATATAGGCGCCGTGGTGGGCCCGGGTGCGCAGGTTGACAGTGACGGCGCCGGTGCCGCTCGCCAGCACCCGACGGGACAGGGTATCCGGGTTGCAAAAGCGCAGAAACCGCTCCCGGTCCTCGGGGAAGATGGCCTGGGCCGCGTATTGGCTGATAATGTGCTTCAGCTCGCCGGTGAAGGGCATCAGCTGCTCCCGGGAATCCAGATACAGCGGTGTGATGGTGCCCTCCCGCAAATCCACCAGCGACACCCAGTTGTAGATCGAATAGATCTGCCGCAGGCCCTCGTCCAGGGCCTTCTGGCGATAGAGCTCCGCGCCCCGGGAGAGATTTTCCATCCGCAGCAGCACGCAAAGCCGCGCGTCGTGCAGGGCCAGGCGCTTGGCCTGGAGCACATAATACTCCCCCTCATACACCAGGTGCAGCTTTGCCATGCCGGTGGAGCGGGCCTCCTCCAAAAGCTTGCGGAGCTGGCCGTTGAGCTGCATCCGCTCCGCCCCGAAGTCCGCCCCCGGGCCGGTCCAGCTCTCGCCGAAGATCAGCTCCAGGCCCACCGCGGCGGCCACGGAATCAAATGCCTGGTTGGCAAAGAGGCAGCGGGCCTCCTGCCCCTCCACCTCAATAAGCGCCATGGGGATGGAGCTCATGTCCCGTCCGTCGCCGGGGGAGGCGGTGTCGCCGCCAAAGGGGTCGGGGCTCAGCACGTTCACCCGTCCCAGCTCCTCATAATAGCCCCGCAGCACCGGTCTCTCCCATTCCAGCCCACGCTCCCGGGCATAGTCCGGACAGTCGAAGATAGGCACAGGCACCCCGAAAAGGCTGCCCTGCAGCTTCTCACAGCCGATGTTGCGTAAAAAAGCGAACTCTTCCTCTGTCTCCACGCCCTCCGTGAGGGTGTGGATGCCGATGCGCTTGGCCATGTTGATGATAGAGGCCAGGATCAGCTTGGAGCGGTCGTGAAAGTCGCTGAGAAACTGCATGTCGATTTTGAGCTCGTCAAACTGAAAATCCTTCAGCAGGTTGAGGGTGGAATAGCCGCTGCCGAAGTCGTCCATCCACACGGGATAGCCCGCCGCGCGAAAGCGCTCGATATAATCCAGCATCCGGTGCTCATTTTGATTCAAAGCGCTCTCGGTGATCTCGATGCAGAGGTGGCTGCGGGGCACCCGATTGGCCTCCGCAGCATGCTCCACCACCGCAAAAATGTCGCAGAGCTCATAGTCCCGCCGGGAGAGGTTGATGGAGATGGGCACAAAAATCCCCAGCTCAACCAGAGTGTGGAAGCGTTCGCAGACCTGGCGGACGATATATCCGTCCAGCTCATGGATGCGTCCATGGGCCTCCAGCACGCCGATAAATTTGTCCGGGGTCAGCAGTCCCTTCTCCGGGTCCTGCCACCGGGCCAGCGCCTCCAGCCCGCAGATTCTCCGGGTGAGCGCGCGCACCACCGGCTGGCAGTAGACGCGGAGATAGCCCCGCTCCATTGCCAGGTCAAAGTGGTCCAGGACATAGCGGTCCATCTCGGTCATTTCCAGCTTATCCGGCATGGTATCCTGCCCTCCATCCTCTCTCGCGGCCCGCACAGCTTTTTCGCCGCCACCCCGGACGGCGAAAAAAGCGACGCTATTTTCTGCAGGCCTTCATTTCCTTCTTGTTTCGGTACATTTCCGCGTCAGCACAGACAAACACGTCCTCCGGGCCGCTGTCGCCGCTGTGATACACGGCCATGCCGATGGCGGCGGAGCAGCGCTCCCAGGGCTCCCGCGCTGTCGAGCGCACTGGCGGCAAAGCGTTCGGCCAGAACCTTCCGCAGCGCCTCCCGGTTTTCGTAGTCGCTGCCCTCCAATATCGCCACAAGCTCGTCGCCGCCGATGCGGTATACCGGGGATTTTTGAAGGTGTCACAGAGCAGCACGCTGGCCGCGACAATATACGCGTCGCCGTGCTTGTGACCGTAGGTGTCATTGATGTGCTTGAGAAAGTTCAGATCCACCATCAGCAGACCAAAGCTGGCCCTGCCCGCGGCCGCGGACAGAGGGCAAAGGGGAAGAAGCAGCGCGTTTATCCGGCGTCGGAAGCGGCTGCAGCGGGCAGGCCGGCGTCGGGAGTGCCGCCCACCATAGTCTCAAAGAAGGTGCCGTCCAGGGAGATGCGCACCTGTTCCCGGTGGGTATCCGTGTTTTCCGTACGGGAATAGGCGATGTTCCCCAGCACGCAGCGGTAGGGGTTGTTCTGCAGCTGCCGCACCACCTCCATGGCGTTGACATAGCTGTTTACGGTGAAGTCCATACTGAAGGTGCGCCGGATCTGGTCTCCGTCCCGGGTGACCTTCTGGAAGGATACGGAGTAATCCCGGGTGTTTTTGAGTATACGGTTGAGCATATACAGCTCCTGCTTGGTGTTGTTGTAGCTCTCCATGCGGCTGGCATTTTTGGAGCGGATGGTGATCAGCTCCGCCTCCATCTGGTCCATGCGCTCGGCCTTCTCCTGGGCCAGCAGCAGCTCGCTCTCCACGGCCATCCGCTCCTGCCGGATGCTGCGGATATCCTCCTCCACCACCCGATACACCAGCAGGTAGTAGGCCGCTGCGGTCACCGCAAGGCCGAGCAATATCAGCAAAATCAGCCGGCGGCGCTGGGCTTTTTTCTTACGCTCCTTCATTCCGCATCCTCCATGCCGGGTTCATAACGCTTTACCATCACAGTCAGCACGGCACTGACCTCCTTGGAGTCGTTCTCCTCCGTACTGACAGTGTCACGATCGCTGTTTGCGGTGGAAATGTCACAATAGTCCACCATGGGCTCCGAGAGCAGGAGCTGCACCAGCATATTGACATCCTCCAGTGACAGCGCCCGGATGGACAGCGTAACCGTGTTCTCAGAGACGCTCCAGTTGTCCAGCGTGGTGCGGGGCAGCACAATACGGCGCAGCAGCTCCATCACATCCAGCCGGTCCGCCCGTTCCCGTTCCGCGGTGGTCATGCCGGAATAGGTATAGTGGGCATACTCCTCCGCCACCGCGTCATAGTTCTCCAAATACCGGTATTCCGCCTCCAGCGCGCTGCGCACCTCCGACAGCTCCCGCGCCTCCCGCTGCTGCATATTCACCCGGTCCCAGACGGCAAGCTTGGCAAAGCAGGCCACCGCCACCACCACCAGCACCATCAGCGGCACCGCCAGCACCCAGTTGATCCGGGGATTGGTGACAGCGACAAGGTTGATATAGGTCTTTCTCGGCAGCCGGTCAAACAGACGCGACTTGATATTCAGGAAAAACTCTCCGGGCGTCACATTTTTCAGCGAGAGCTTTTTTCTCGGTTTTTTCTCATTTTCCTCAGGCATGGGTCTCCTCCTGTTTGCGGCGGCAGTCAAAGCCGCATCGGAACCTTATTTTAATTTAAAGTCCATGGTCACACCGTAGGCCTGGACATAATTAAAAGCGTCCGGAATCTCCACACTGGCCCGTATGAGCTCATCGGCCCGGTGGATGGTGATGCCCAGGGTCTCGTTGATGATCTCCCGCAGGGGCTGAATCGCGGCGCCGCCGCCGCAAAGCCACACGTCCTCCAGCACGGAGTCCGGATTGCTGAAACGATAGAAGTTCAGCGCGCGCATGAGCTCCACGGCAATATCCCGATAGATATTCAGACAGCTCTCCCGATTCTGGCAGTCGTCGCGGTTTTCAAGCAAAAAGCGGTGGGCGTCGGCCCGCTCCAGCCCCAGCTCCTGCATCAGAGACGCCTCCAGCACCCACAGGGAGTTGTCCAGCACGCGGGTGGCCTTGTGGCAGTCCCCCTGGAACATAAACATACGCGTGGCGTGGTAGCCCAGGTTGAGGAAGCAGAACTCCTTGTGCTGCTCCGTCAGGGCGCCGCCCTGGCGGATAATCGCCTGAAAGGCGCTCTCGTTGGGGGCAATGCGCACCAGGCGGGAGCCGGTGCCGCGGGCAATGGCCTGCATCTGCTCCACCAGCTCCGCCGGGAGCGCCGCCGCCATCAGGGACATATTCTCGTCCTCCATGGTGACGTTCTGCACAACCTGATAGTCGAAGACATAGTCCTTCAGGTCGCCCTCGATGTAGCTGGAGAACTCATAGGGAAGGTTTTTTTCCAGCAGAGGGACAGTCATGCGGGGCAGGGAGAGCTCCCGCAGGAAGCAGACCTCGTTGGACACCACGAGCGCCATCTTCCTCGCCTTCATGTTTGTACTGCGAATGGCGGCGCGGAGCAGGTCTCCCATCCGTTCCACATTGGTGATATGGTCTTCCACCAGCATGCCGTCCGGCATGGGCATCGTGGTGCAGGCAGTGATTACGCCGTTTTTGCACAGGACCATTTTGATGGTGCTGGACCCGATGTCCAGACCGATAATTTTACTGCTCATGATATGTATCTCCGTATTCCCGTGAATCAAAATGAGAGGCTGCCAAGATACCAGCTGACCAGGCCCTGGCCCCACAGCAGCATAATCCCGGCTCCCGCCGCGATGGCCGGTCCGAAGGGAAAGGGCTCGCCCGGCCTTCGCCGCAGCACGGCGGCCAGCAGCAGGCCCAGAAGGCAGGAGAGAATCACCGCGAACAACCCTCCCCCAAAGCCCAGGTACAGCCCCACCACGGCAAAGAGCTTGATATCCCCGCCGCCCAGGCTGTCTTTTTTCAAAATCCGGTCCATGGCAAGTCCGCACACCAGCAGAGCGCCGCCGAAGACCAGTCCCGCCGCCAGATACCGCAGCGCCTCTTTCCAGGAGCTGAGGACAAAGGGCGCGCACAGCGCCCAGGCCGCGGCTGCGGCGAGCAGGCAGCCGTCCGGGATTTCGCTGATCTCCCAGTCCACCAGCGACAGGCAGAACAGGCAGCAGAGAAAAACCAGGTTGCGCAGGCACAATATGCTGAGCCCGAAGCGCAGCAGGCAGGCCAGGGTAATCAGGGCGCAGGCCAGCTCGGTGAGGGGATAGCGCGGGGAAATTTTGCTGCCGCAGCAGCGGCAGCGGCCCCGCTGCGCCAGCCAGCTGAGAACCGGCACCAGCTCCAGCGGGCCCAGGGTGTGGCCGCAGGCGGGACAGGCGCTCCTCCCCCGGACAAAGGACTTGCCCCGGGCGATGCGCCAGGCCGCGCAGTTGAGGAAGGAACCCAGCGCGGCACCCAGCACCAGGGCGAGAAAGGCGAAATACGCCAGCACGCCGCCCCGCAATTCCAATGGAAGCATGATCGACGTTTTCCTCCTTCGCAACCTCCACGACAAAAGCCCCGCTCCTCAAGGCGGAGCCTGTCTGTCACAAGGAGACGCCGGTTGAGTTGCGGGCGCGGAAGGCGCCGCCCCATGCAGGCGGCAGTAAAATAGTACAAGGAAATAAAATTTATCAGAATGGAGTATAGCACATATACCCAAAGCTTTCAACACATAATTTCAATTCTCTTTCCCGGGTGTTTGACAGCTAAGGATAATAAACTGAAGGCAAAAGTCATGACCACCGGCTCTGCCGGTGGTTTGTAGAAGCCCCTCCGGGGCATTTTGTGGTTCCGCCTAAAGGCGGGGTCTGGCTA
>CAJOPB010000120.1 GCA_905236305.1 uncultured Oscillospiraceae bacterium
CCATCTCCGCCGCGCAGGCCAGGGCGTCGATGCCCTTTTCCCGCTCCGCGCCGTGGGCGCTGCGGCCCGTAACCGTCACGTCAAAGACGTCCGCCGCGGCATAGAACTTGCCCGGGTGTACCCCGACCTGCCCCAGCGGCAGCGCGGGCGACACGTGGCAGCCAAACACGGCCTGCACCGGACCCATGCAGCCCCGGTCCACCATGCGCTGCGCCCCACCGTAGCCCTCCTCGTCGGGCTGGAAGAAAAACCGCAGCTCTCCCGCCAGCGCCTCCCGGTGCTCCGACAGCAGCCGGGCCGCCCCCAGCGCCGCCGCGATATGCACGTCGTGGCCGCAGGCGTGCATCACCCCCGGCGTCTCGGAGGCAAAGGAGACCCCCGTGCCCTCCGTCACCGGCAGGGCGTCCAGGTCCGCCCGCAGCGCCGCGGCCTTCCCCGGCCGCGCCCCCCGCAAAACGCCCACTACCGCCGTATCCAGCGGCCGGAAGGTCTCCAGACCCCAGCCCTGCAGCGTCCGCTCCACCAAAAGCGCCGTGTCATACTCCTGATTCCCCAGCTCGGGGTGCCGGTGAATCCTCTCCCGCAGTGCGCCCAGCTCCGGCGCCAGCGCCTCCGCCTCGCGGAGAAAATCAAACCTCAACTGCATTGCTCGCCCTCCAAACCGTAATTTTTCGCAGCTCCCCCAGAGGGGGAGCTGCGTTTTTTTCTTCCCTCTCCCGCGGGGGGAAAATAACAATATCACGCGCCCTGTTCCGCGCGCAGCCGGGCGATGAAGCGCTCCATGCGGTCCAGGCCCTCGCGCAGCGCCTCCGTCGCCCCGGCCGTGACGATGATCTCCTCCGGGGCGTAGTCCAGACCGTTGACCCGCTTCTCATATGCGCTGAGGGCCCGCAGCAGCTCCGGCGCGCCGTTGTTGGGGATGTAGTGGGTCTCCCCGGCGTCCAGCGCGGCCCTGGCCGCAGCCCGCACCGGCTCCGGCGTGTCAAAGTCCGGCTCCCCCTCCGGGGGAGGGGCAGGTCTTTGCTGTCTGCCCTCTCAGGCGTCGGTGTCCCAGTCGGGGGCAGTCTCGGCGGGTGCGGGTCTGTCCGGGTTGAATTCCGGGTCCACGTCCAGGGTGGCGAAGTAGTCCCGGACGGTCTCGGCCCGGCGGATCATCCGCACCCGGCCGTCCTCGCCCAGCATCAGCTCGGCGCAGCGGAGGCGGCCGTTATAGTTATAGCCCATGGCGTGCCCGTGGGCGCCGGCGTCCTGAATCACCAGAATATCGCCGTAGTCCACGGCCGGCAGCGCCCGGTTGACCGCGAATTTGTCGTTATTCTCGCAGAGGGAGCCCACCACGTCCACGGTGGTGTCCGCCGCGGCAAACTCCTTGCCCAGCACGGTGATGTGGTGGTAGGCCCCGTACATGGCCGGACGCATCAGGTCGCTGGCCGAGGCGTCCACCCCCACGTATTCCTTATAGATGTGCTTTTTGCCGATGACCGTGGTCAAAAGATAGCCGTAGGGCCCGGTGATGTAGCGGCCCATCTCCATGAAAATGCTCAGCTCGATGTCGTTGGAGCGCAGCATCTCGTGATAGACCCGGTGGACGCCCTCGCCGATGGTGAAGATGTCCACGGCCCGCTCCCAGGGCAGATAGGGGATGCCCAGGCCGCCGGAGAGGTCGATGAAGTCCAGCGTAATGCCGTCCTTGCGCAGCTCCAGCGCCAGGGCGAACAGCTCCCGCGCCAGGGCGGGATAGTAGCCGTTGTCCAGAGAGCAGCTGGCCAGCATGGAATGGATGCCCAGGTGCTTCACGCCCTTCTCCCGCAGCCGGCGCAGCGCCTCAAACAGCTGGGGCCGGGTCATGCCGAACTTGGAGTCGTACTGGTGGCCCATGATGTCGTTGGTGTTGGCGAAGGTGCCGGGGTTGTAGCGGCAGCAGACCGTGTCCGGGATGCCGCAGGCCCGCTCCATGATCTCCAGCTGGGTGATGTCGTCCAGGTTGATCATGGCCCCCGCGGCGAAGGCCGCGCGGTATTCCTCCTCCCGCGTCTCGTTGGAGGAGAACATGATGTCGTGGCCCGTGATGCCGCTGCGCCGGCACATCTCAATCTCCGGCGCGCTGGAGCAGTCCGCCCCGCAGCCCAGGGAGCGCAGCAGGCGCAGTATGGCCGGCGTCGGCGCGGCCTTTACCGCGAAATACTCCTTGAAGCCCGGATTCCAGGAAAATGCCTTGTACAGGTCCGTGACGCATTTTTTGATGCCGGCCTCGTCGTAGATGTAAAAGGGCGTGGGGTATTTCTCCCGCCATGCCTGTGCCTGTTCCAGGGTGAAGGGCAGCTGATTCGTCATGAAAGTGGTCTCCTGTTAACTTAAATTTTTTGAACAGTGCCTGCATTGATTTTGCGTTCCCGCAATGCCCTGCGCCGGGCGGCTCAGAGGGTCCGCAGGGCGGCCTCCAGGGCGGTTTTCTGGGTGGTGGCGGCGTCCTTTTGCTTGATGACCCGGGCAGGGCAGCCGGCTACCACCGTGTTGGGGGCTACGTCCTCCACCACCACGGCCCCGGCGGCCACCACGGCGCCCGCGCCCACGCGCACGCCCTCCAGCACCACCGCGTTGGCGCCCACCAGCACGCCGTCCTCCACCACCACGGGCCGGGCCGACGCCGGCTCAATCACGCCGGCCAGCACGGCCCCGGCCCCGATGTGGCAGTTTTTGCCCACGGTGGCCCGGCCGCCCAGCACCGCGCCCATGTCGATCATGCTGCCCTCGCCCACCACCGCACCGATGTTGAGCACCGCGCCCATCATGATCACCGCGTTGGCGCCGATCTCCACCTGCTCCCGCAAAATCGCCCCCGGCTCGATGCGGGCCGGGATGTCCTTGAGATCCAGCATCGGAATGGCGCTGTTGCGCCGGTCGTTCTCGATCACAATATCCGCAATCCGGTCCCGGTTGGCCTCCAGCACCGGCGACAGGTCCTTCCAGTCGCCGAACACGATCTTGTCGCCCAGGCCGAAGACCCGGGCAGCCGGCCCGTAGTCCACGGGGGAGGTTTCTTTTATATACAGCTTTACCGGGGTTTTCTTCTCCGCGGAAGCGATATAGTTTATGATCTCCTGCGCGTCCATAAGCGCCCTCCTTGTTTTTTTCTTTTTCTTTTTCTTTTTATACTCACGAGCAATGAAATTTGCAATTTCATTGCTCCGTGAAAGGCTGCACTTCGTTCGCGCACTCGCTTCGCTCGCAC
>CAJOPB010000121.1 GCA_905236305.1 uncultured Oscillospiraceae bacterium
CTCCGCGCCCCGCTTTGTGATCTTCCTGCTGGTGGTGCTGCTGTATGTGTTCTGCGGCTGCGTCATGGACATCATGTCCATCATCATTATCACAGTACCCGTGGTGTTCCCAATCCTCACCGGTATGGGCTACTCCCCCTACGCGCTGGTCATCGCCCTCTGCTTCGTGGCGGAGATCGCCGGACTGACCCCACCCATCGGCATGAATGTATTTGCCACGGCAAACGCCCTGCGCATCAACCCCTCAGAGATTTTCAAGGGTGTGGTTCCGTACTTCATATGTGAAATCGCGCTGGTGCTGCTCATCGGCTTGTTCCCCATCATCGTGGACTTCCTGCCCTCGCTCATCAACGCCTAGTACCCCTGTCATCCGGCGCTTGTCCCCGGCGGGCGGGCGCAAAACACAGACATACAAAATCAAGATTTAGGAGGCTATTATGAAAAAGGTACTCACCATCCTGCTCGCCCTGGCGCTGCTCTGCTCCATGGCCGCCTGCGGCGATTCTTCCAGCTCCTCCGCCAGCGCTCCCGCGTCCTCCGGCTCCGCAGCCGCTTCCTCCGCCGCCGCATCCTCTGACAGCGGCGCCGCGGCCGCCGACGTGGACCCCCTGACCATCAAGTTCAGCTCCACCTTCCAGGAGACTGAGACCGGCGGCATCATCCAAAAGTATTTTATTGACAAGGTCGGCGAGCTGTCCGGCGGCGCAATTACCGTGGACATGGCCTGGGGCGGCACACTGTTCGACTCCATGGGCGAGCTGGACGCCGTGATCGACGGCGTGGTAGACATGATCGCGCTGGGCCACATGCCCCATGTGGACACCGTGCCCTATCTGAGCTATCCCGGCTTTGCCCCCGGCGGCACCCAGGCCGCGCTGGACTATTTCGACGAAATCATGTTCAAAAATCCCGAGACCAGCGCCCTGATTCAGGGCGAGGCCGAGAGCCTGGGCATCAAGTATCTGAACGTCCTGGCCGGCGGCGCCAACGCCTTCTGCACCAAATACGCCTTCACCGATCTGGATTCCATGGTGGCAGGCTCCACCTCCTTCGGCAACTTTGACGCGGCAATCTTTGAGTATCTGGGCTTCCAGGTGACCTCCATCGCACCCCCGGACGTGTATCAGGGACTGGACCGCGGCATGATCAACTCCACCCAGATGGCGCTGGCACCCATGGTGGCCATGGCCTGGTATGAGGTGGCTCCCTACTGGGCACTGGACGGCACCTATACGGGCGGTAACTTCTTCACCGTAAATCTGGACTGGTGGGACAGCCTGACCGACGCCCAGCGCAGCGTCATCGAGCAGGCTGCCGCCGCCACCGAGGACTACTCCGCCACCATCTATGACGACTCCATTGCCGCCGACATCGAGACAATCGAGTCCGCCACCGGAAATAAGCTGGTGCAGCTCAGCGACGACGACATCGCCCGCATCTGGGAGGCCACCTTCATTGCCAAGGCCAGCGACGCCATGTCCCGTGCCGAAAAGCACGGCAAGGCAGAGGGAATGCACACCATCCTGGAGCTGGCCGCCCAGCTGACAGACTACGACTGGCAGGGCTGAGTGTCCGCTTTATGAAGGCCGGTATCAATTGACAGTGCTTTCGCAAACCCCACAGCCGGGGCGGTTTTCCGAACGAAAACCGCCCCGGCGCAGTATTGTGCCCCCGATTGCCGGCGGCAGCCGCTTCATGCCTGAATGAGGGGATCGGGCTCAGATACCCAGCGCGTGTTTCTCCGCCTCAGCCAGAGCGGCGGCGCCGGCAAAGTCCACATGGGGACGGTAGAGGGCCTCCAGAGTGTCGTGAAGGGCCTTGGCCTCCGCCAGCGCGGACAGAGCATGGTCCAGCACAAGCGCGCTGTCCTTGCGCTGCCTCCGCAGCGCGGCGCGGCTTTCGGCCACGCACGCTTTCTCTGCCAGCGCATCCAGGCGGAGATGCCGCCAGGGCGCGTCTATTCCCGCGGGCAGCGCCTCTGCGGCGGCCAGAAACGCCAGCTCCGCCTCCGGCAGCAGCAGCGCCTCCAGCTTTTCCGGCTCCAGGGGGTCAGGGCAAAGCACCCGGTCATAGCCCCGCGCGGCAGCGGAGGCCGCCATGCGCTCCAGAAAGGCCGGGGCCATCCCCAGACCGTTATCCAGCAGGCAGACCCGGTAGCCGCCGGCGGCCAGGGTTTCGGTCAGCGTCAGCCGGCCTTTGCAGCTGTACGCGGAGAGAAAACGCCGGAGGGTTTTGGGGGATTTGTCCTGGCTTCGCAGCTCCCGTGCCGCCAGCGCAGAGACCTTTTTGTCCAGCTTTTCCAGCTCGCGCGCGCCCCAAAGCCCGGGACGGTTCCGGGGCAGCAGCGCCGCACCGGCATTGAGCAGGTCGTAGGCGGAGGCGTAAAGGGCTTTATACTGCCGGTTCAGTGCTTCCAGTTCCCCCCGCAGGCCTCTCAGCGCGGTTTTGTCCAAAAAGCGGCTCATGTCCAGATAGTCGGAGGCGGCTCCGGGCAGTCCGGCCTCAATCACATGCGGCGCCGTGCCGTCCACATAGGCAGCCCCCAGAGCGGGAATCCGCACCGCATCCAGGGAGTCGGGATCGCCGGAGCAGAGAATATATTCCACCTCCAGCCCCGCAGCCTCCGCGGCGGAACCAATACGCCGCATCAGTGTGGATTTTCCGCAGCCGGGGCCGCCCTTGATCACGCGGAGAAATTCCCCCGCGGCGAAGTCGGGGAAGCTGTCGTAAAGAGAATAAAAGCCGTGTCGGGAGTTGGCGCCCAGAAAATAGCAGGATGCTTGCATAGCGTATCAGGACCTTTCCACATAATTTCATTCCAGATTATGTAAAAGGCGGGAAAAACGTCACTGCCTCCGCGGATGTAATTGCGAAAACACGGACATGTGCAGGAATTTAGGTACTTTATTGCCATAATAGCCCGGAATTCACATTATTTTGTGGTTGATTTGTAGAAAAACTGTGGTAAAATCAAAATTGCTCATGAGACAAACGGCGACGGCCGAAGGAAAGGAACGAGTTGAGTACATGTGTTTCAATTTTGACTGCGCTGCCCTTTTGCAGGCGCTCTGCCGGTACTTCGGACTCGGCTGCTGATTTTCCGCGTGAGGGGGGCCGCAGCCGCGGCCCCTGGAATAATATGACAGTCTGAAAAAAGAAGCCTCCCGCTTCTCCGTCTCCGGACGGTGAAGCAGGAGGTTTTTTTCGGCTATGCTACGGCTCCGTATCCTCCGGCGCTCCGGCCTCCGCCGTGGGTGTCTCCGAGGTTTCCCGCAGCTTTTCCGCCTCGGCTTCGCTGAGGTACTTTGGGAAAATCCGTTCCAGAAAGAGCGAGCTCAAAAGGGCGCAGAGGGCAGGCGTCAACAGCAGCGCCCAGATGTGCTCCAGAGAAAAGACCGTCAGCTCCACGGTCAGCATCACCACCACCGCGGTGGAGGGGATATGCCGCAGCGTCAGCATGGCGGCGGTGCGCAGAGCGCCGAAGGGGGTGAAGTCAAAGCGTCCCAGCAGAGGAAACAGCCAGCACACAACCCCGACGGGAATCACCAGGGCGACGTCATAGGCCACAAACAATACCGCCCCCAGGTCGCTGCTCCAGTTTGCCCGCATGATGCCGTAGCCCGCAAGCAGCGCCGCGCCCACAGGCAGACAGATCAGCTCAGCCGCTGCGCAGCTCCGAAAATTGTCCCGAAAGGAGCGGAAAAAGACGCCGAAGGTGCCTTTTTCTCCACAGCGAAGGCATTTTACCACCGTGTAATAGAGCGCGGCAGAGGCAGGGCCTGCGGTGATGACCGGGATGCACAGCAATGCCCATACAATACTGAGTCCCACAAAATCCACCCCCCTGGCCAGGAGGGACCAGAACAGATTCTCGGGATCAAAGACCTGGCGCATTTTTGCCTCCTTTCACCTAAGGAGCCACCTAGTCGATTGCGAAACTGCGTTTCGCAATCGAGAACTCGCGCTTATCGCCCTCGGCTACGCCTCGGTTGGTCGGCGCGAGGGCTCGCTCAGCTCGCCTTAGGGTGTTTTTGAGGCGGCAAAGC
>CAJOPB010000122.1 GCA_905236305.1 uncultured Oscillospiraceae bacterium
AAAACTATTATAACGCTAAATATAGATATTGCAAGCTTTTTCTGCATTTATCTCTACTTTTCTGCGATTTAATCAGCGTTTCCTTAAGGAATAGCTATTATTTCAGAATATGCAGGAGAAAGCAGATGGAAAATAGCCGAAAAAGGATGTGCAAAGTTTGAGTTAATTTCCTTGTTCTGATCCTTTCATGATAATGTCTCAACAGACCGCGAATAAAAAGGTCCTGTCCGCTGGGTATCACACAGGCAGGTTCATCGGCGAATCAGGCGCTCAAGAGGTATATGCAAAGGATACCGTATATGTACGTTGGCGGGAGCTTTGATGAATTATCCGAAGAATGAACTTATTGAAGCTTGTTGTTACTAATTTGTTATTTTTATGCGGAAATAATACCGTTTACGGCAAAATCAGTACCACTCGCGTCAAGTTGGGTTGACAAGCGTTTTGAATTTTGTAATAATATATGACATCCTGAAGAAAAGCTGGGAAGGCAGACAATTCAACCGCTCAACCGCAAATGAAAGAGAAAAAGGGGGAAAAGCAGATTGAATATTATGTGTTAATGCGCCATATTCCGGCGCGAAAAAAACGTTAACACGCGGGCGCAGAAGCCGGTCTGTAAAACACTATATTACATTATCAGGAGGTAAAACATGGCATTCGGCAGGAAGGAAAAAGAAGAAAAGAAAAAAGGCGGGCGGTTCCGGACTGTCAGTTCCAACGGCGCGCTGCCTCTTTACAGTGTCGTAGTGGACACAGAGACGGGTGTGAACTATCTTGTTGTCGCGCAGGGCATGGAAGCCGTCGGCGTGACCGTCATGTTGGACGCGGAAGGAAAACCCATCGTGACACCGCTCACCGCACTGGAGGGCTGAAAAAACATTCCGAAGAAAAGTAGTTTTTGAAGGAGAGAAAAACATGAAATTTCCGAACGCATTTGCTGGAGTAAAAAAGCTCTACACCTCTGAGATCCTGGCGCTTATTGCTTTAATATTCGCTTTGATCACGGCCATTGCCGGATTCACTTCCATCGGCATTATTGACGCCGGCGTTGAAGATGCGGTGAATCCCAGTCTGGCGATCACGGGCGTGCTCACCATCATCACCGCAATTCTGTCTCTGATCTGCTTCATACTGAATCTCGTGGGTCTCAATCAGGCAGGTAAGGATGAGCCGGCCTTTAAGTATGCCCTCTACGTTTCCCTCCTCGGCATTGTGGTCTCGGTTGCCGGCGGCTTCGTCCCCGAAGGCTTCGGGAAGGAGCTCCTGTCGGTGATCAATGAGATCGTGCTGCTTCTCGTGCCGGTGCTCAGCATCGCGGGTATCATTTCTCTGTCGAAGCAGTACATGAACTCTGACATGGAAAACCGCGGCAATTCGTTGCTCAAACTCATGACCACCAGTATCGTTGTTGCCGGAGTCGCGGACATTATCTACCGCTTCTTTGCCAACGGCGCCATTGTGCTGGGCATCGTCGCAATCGTGATCGACCTCATAGCTTCCCTGATCTATCTGGGTTACCTCAATCGAGCCAGGAAGATGCTGGAGGAGTAAAGGGTTTCCCGTCCCCACAGGGGCGGGAAACCGTCAAGAGACCATGCCAAATTGAACAGGACGGGCTTGTACTGGGCTGCGGCAAGTGTCTGTTGGTCGCGGGGGACAATTTGACCGTGGAGCAAGTCGGTATTCTGACCGCGCGGGTGCATGTGTAACGCCGGCCGTCATCGGCGCTATGACTCCACTGGCGGGATAGGGACAGGGTTCTCCGGGGCAGGAAACCCGGAGAACCCTGTTTCCATAAAACGATCTGTACTATTACACCGGCTGTTTCCGAAAGGAGATCTCCCAGCGCATGGTCATCCCCTGCCGGACCGTGAAGCTCTACAAGCAGCAGGCGATGGAACGGCTGCGGTTCCTGATGCGGGACGTGCTCTGAACATGTGAGGAGGAATTGGGTTATGACAAAGCGGAAAAGGCACATTACCGGCGTGATTTCCCGCTGGCTGCTGCTGGTGGTGGGAATCGCCTACGTTGTCTCCGCCGCGCTGGTGCTCCTCATCCAGTACCGGCGAGTGGACCGGGAGTACCAGGAAGATTTATCGGATCTGCTCTTCAGAGACTCAGCGAATATGGCGATGGTGTTTGATCCGGAGCTGTATACCCAGGCTGTACTCTATGTGGATACGCTGGGATTTCGGATGCAGGCAGATCCGGATGACGCGCAGGACGACATCATGCTGTCCTTTCAGACCTCGCTGGATACCTATGCCGTCAGTGAGATGGACCTGGTAAATGCCGCGGGATTAATCACCGTCTCCACCGACGAAGCGAACGTGGGATATGATCTGCACACGCATCCGGAGCTGTCGGAGTTCCTGAACCTGCTGGGGGCGGAAGACCGCGCAGCGTCATATCTGGACGGGCCGGTACTGCACGACGGAGCCATCGTGCGCTACAGCGCGGCCAAGATTCCCGAAGTGGACGCGCTGCTGCTCTGCGGCGTCACGGCGCAGGACATTGACGACATGCTCCTGTCCTATGCCTCCATTTCTCAGGAATTCACAGGCGACGGCAAGACAGAGCTCTATCTCACGGCCACGGAGGACCAGGTGATCCGTGCCTCCACCGGCAACCTGTATAACGGCCGGATGTTGGCGGATCTGGGGATCTCCATGGAGCGCGGCCGGGAATACAGCGCCGTGGTGGAAAAGCAGCGGATCAACGGCGTCCTGTCCTACGTCGCGCTGGACAACGCCTACGGTTTCATCAAGGTGATCGTCATTCCCATGAAGGTGGCCATGAAGGCAGTCTCCGCCTCCCTGCTCTCCACGCTTGCCGTGATGACAGTGGTGTTTATCGTGCTGTATTTCGCCATCCTCCGGCTGATGAAAACCGTGGTGCTGAACCGTCTGGCGGAGGTAAACCAATCCCTGGCTGTCATCACCTCCGGCGACCTGGAGGAAAAGGTCAATGTGCGGGATACGGTGGAATTTGATTCCCTCTCCGACGGCGTCAACGCCACGGTGGACCGGCTCAAGGAGTATATCGCGGAGGCGGCAGCGCGGTTCGACAAGGACCTGGCCATCGCCAGGGAGATCCAACTGTCCTGCCTGCCGGATGTGGACGCGCTGCCCTCCAACGGGCGCTTCACCCTCGCGGCCAGCATGGAGCCGGCCAAGGAGGTGGGTGGGGACTTCTATGATTTCTACTACCTGGACGAACACACGCTGGCGCTGGTCATCGCGGACGTGTCCGGAAAGAGCATCCCCGGCGCCATGTATATGATGCGCTCCAAGGCCCTGATTAAAAACCGCGCCCAGCAGGGCGGCTCCCCGGCGGAGATCATCGCCGATGTGAACGAGGCGCTCTGTGAGGGCAACGACGCGGGCATGTTCGTGACGGTCTGGTTTGCCGTCCTGGATCTGGACACCGGCAGGGGTGTCGCGGTCAACGCCGGGCACGAGCATCCGGCGCTCCGGCGGGGGGACGGCAGCTTTGAGCTGGTGAAATACCGTCACTCCCCGGCGGTGGCCGCCATGGAGGGCGTCCGCTTCCGCCAGCACGAATTCGAGCTGCGCTCCGGGGAGTGCATCTTCGTCTACACCGACGGGGTGGCGGAGGCCACGGACACCAAGCCGGAGCTGTTTGGAGAGGCCCGGATGCTGGCCGCCCTCAATGAAGCTCCCGCCGCGCCGCCGAAGGAGATCCTCCGGGCCGTGAAAGCCTCCATCGACGGCTTCGTCGGAGAGGCGGAGCAGTTCGACGACATCACCATGCTGTGCCTGGAATATTTCGGGCCGGAAAAATAAACGACCACACCCTATCCCTCTCCCACAAGGGACAGGGCGCGGTGCTCTTTGTGTGCGGCGATCTCTGTCACTCAGACAGATCTCTCACTGCACAGGTCGAAAATAAATCGAAAAAAACTTGCCCCTTTCCCGGCTTTTCCCGTATAAACAGACAGAAGGGCAAAACAGGGCAAAAGAAAGGAGAGACAGACTGTGAATCAAAAGGAAACAAAGCTCCCCGGCAGCGCCGGTGCCCTCAGCGACGATACGCTGGAGCAGGTCAGCGGCGGGGGAGGCGAATTTGTGCCGCCGGAGATGGACCGCGGCAGTGCGCCGCCATACGGCAGATGGCGGTGTGTGAACGGGGATTGGGTGGTCAACGATTATTATGACAAACAGCCTTCAAAATGCCCGAACTGCGGTGGGGATCAGTTCTATTTTATCAATGTGACGGTTCGACGCTAAGGCGGGCATGGACGGCACGGAACGGAGGATGCGGAGCATGGAGGAAAAACTGAGGGCGCTCTTTGACTTCCAGCGCTTTGCACAGGAGGAGACGCTGGCGGCGCTGATCCGGGAGACGGAGGCGCGATATGGCGCAGCCGCTCCCCTCCCGCTCTCCGACGAATGGCTGGAGGACGTCGCCGCCGCCGGAGCCCCGGCCCACGGTGTGGCGCAGCGCCCCGCGGGACCGCTCCCAGACGGCGAATGGAACGGAGACAGACACAAAAATTGAAGGGAGATAAACAACAATGAACGGAAATCAGGTACAGAAGCTCAGCGACGACGCGCTGGACGCCGTCGCCGGCGGCGCGATCTACAAGCATGACGGAGAATACGGTGTGGAATACGATGTGGTGGACGACAAGACCGGCCAGATCCTCGTTCGCTGCGCCGACATGAGGACGGCGAAGAGCCTTCTGCAGGGGAACAGCGACGAGCTCATCGACGAAAACGGCCTGGCCCGCTTGCAGGAGCAGGCGTACTGGGATCGCTGGCACCGGTAAATCAAGCGTGAACGCAGACAGCCCGTCCAAAGGGTATGAAAAGAGAAAGGTGATTACTATGAACACGACAACAGATATGCAAAAGCTGACGGAAATGGAGTCCATGAACCGGAAGATCCTGAAGGTTTTGGGCGTGCTGGATTTTATCAGCGTGGCGGTCATGCTGATCCTGGGCATCCTGGTCCTCGTGGCCTCCAACTCCCAGGAGGTGGCGGACGCGGCAGGCGTTTCCTCGCCGCTGACGGTGCCGATTTTGTTCTTCCTCATCGCGCTGGTGGGATTGATCGAGGGCATTTTGATGTTCCGCTGCGCCAAGGACGGCCGCCATTCCACGCTGCTGATCATCTTCGCGGCGGTCTCCGTGGTCGTCGTCTTATGCGGCAGCACCGTGTCGTTTGACAACTGGAGCTGGTCCACCGTCGCCAGCGAAGTCTTCAGCCTCGTGCTGGACTTCCTCACGATCTCCACGGCCCTGCAGCTGCGGAAGCTGGACACGCTGCGCAACGGAAAGTAATAATCACAAATTTGCAGAAAGGGAAATTTATGATTGGACGAAAACAGTTCGCAAGGGGCGGACGTAGGCTCCTGTCCTGCCTGCTGGTTCTGCTGCTGGTGGCAGGGCTGTGCGCTGTGCCGGTTTTGGCGATCGGTCAGAATCAGGACGAGGACGACGGGGATCAAAGGAGCGTGGATGGAGGAGATACGCAGCAGAGCAATCCTGACGAGGATGGAGAAAGAACACCGTGGGATATCGGGAACAATCCGGCGAATCCCTTGGCCGGTTCCGACGAGAATGTCATGGATTTCGCCGCACACCCCGTCCTGCTGTATTACGCCAGCCTGGATCTGCAGGGCAAGATCGGGGTAAACTTTTACCTGCTTGTTCCCGAGGATGTCGAGCTCAGTATCTGCGTCAACGGGATGGAGATGACCAGCGAGGAGGCGGAGTTGGATGACCGGGACATGGTAATGATACTCGGTCAGGGGTATGATTTCCGCTGCTACACCTGCTGGGTGAAGCCCTCCCAGCTGGACGAGAAGCTGTGTATCACCGCCCTGAATGCGGAGAACCATTCCTACCCGATCAAGAAATACGATGGGGCCGATTGGGTTGACGTCCCGAGCACCGGGTTTGAGTATTCCGCTCTGGATTATCTGGCGGGCCGGATTAAAAATACAACGGATGAAAAAATGCGGACGCTGGCGAAGCGCCTCTGGGACTACGGCTATTACGCGGCAGTCTATCTTGATTATCTCCGCGGCGAGCCCGATCAATATGTTGCGGTGAGTACGCCCTGGGAGCCGTATCTCAGCGACAGATCTATGAAATCTTTAGCCGAGGACTGGACAGAGACACATCCGCTGTCGGAGATCTCCTGCTACCGGCTCAGCATGTGGCCCGGCGTCTACTCGGGCTCCACTGCCATCCTTGAAAGCGACATACAGATGCGCTATTACTTCTGGGTTCCCGCAGCCTATTGCAACGGAAATCTGACCTGCCGCATCTACGGTTTGACTGAGAACGCGGACATGCAGGTACCGGTCTATCTGGTCCCCTCCTCCCCCGGCAGCACGTCTGTCACTGTCGCCAACGTCGGTGGTACGCTCTACTATCCCTGCTGTGTGCAAATCTCGCGCATCACTGCTCAGGAGCTGGACAACTCCTATGAGATGGTGCTCTATTACCAGGGAAATCCGGTTATGATGACCCAGCATGCTTCCACGCTCAACGCCCTGTTCGGCGACCTGGATGCCCAGGCAGAGGCACTTTTGAAGATGGATGAGGAAAGTGCGGAATACGATGAGGCACTGGACAAGTACTATGTGACAGAATGTCTGTTCAACGCCATGGTGCTGTACTGCGCGGCGGCGAACGACTACTTCGGAGACTGACAAACAACTTTTCAGGAGGATTGTGAACATGAAACGCTTTGATAATGAGGAGAACACGAACCGGAATCCGCTCCAGGAGCAGAAGACCATCACCCCGGCCGAGGCCGCGGTCCCGCTGGCCGAGGAGGAGCTTGACCAGGTGTCCGGAGGCGTCAGCGGCCTGACGAATCGCAAGAATGAGACGGAAAAATCGTTTTTTTAAGCGGGAGGTTCGGCACACTGCCGCCCTGGTGCTGACGGGGGCTCTGGTTCTTTCCCTTCCCTTCGTCGCCGCGGGGGATACGGTGGGTCCGGAGGGACTGATCACCGGCAGCCGCGACGTTCTTTCCGAGGTGACGCCGGAGGGCGGGCTGCTGCTCTCCGGAGAGCAGCAGGAGGAGGCATTCCCGGACTTTTCCACGAAGTATTCCTCGGATACGCTGCTGGTACAGGGAAGCATCACCTTCTACCCCAACGGCGGCGCCGGCGAGATGGAAACGCTGACCTTCTCCGGTGCGGAAGTACTGCGGCTGCCGGAAAATACCTTTACCAACGGCGACAAGCTGTTTGTGGGCTGGAACACGGACGCCGGAGGCGACGGCCTGTTTTTCACGGACGGACAGGAGATTCTCACAGGGGCCTCACTGGAGCTCTATGCCCAGTGGGGGGATGCGCTCCCCGGTTTGTCCGACGGCGGGCTGCCGGCGCTGGACGACTTCTCGGCCTTCGCCTCGGACACGCTGCTGGTGCGCTGCACCATCACCTTTGATCCCAACGGCGGCAGCGGCAGGATGGAGGCGCTCAGCACCTGGAGCGGCAGCAGCGTCCAACTGACCGTAAATCAGTTTACCAACGGCGCGCGGCCCTTCCTGGGCTGGAACACCGAGGCGAACGGCAGCGGGCTGGCCTACCGGAACGGTCAGGAAGTGATGGCAGGGACATCCATGACGCTGTATGCACAGTGGGGCTCTCCCCAAAGCAGCAGCAGCGGTGGCAGCGGTTCCTCCGGCACCCGGACGCCTGCCGTGACCCCGTCGCAGGAGCCGGAGCCGGAGCCGGAAGCGGAAACGGAAGCGGAAGCGGAAACTGTTCCGACTGAGGCGCCGGAGAACGCTCCCGTCCTGACGGATTTTACCGATCTGCGGAAGGATGAATGGTACAGCGGCGGCGTGCAGTACGTCGTGCAAAAGGGCTGGATGAGCGGCGTGGGCGAGGGCAGCTTCGCGCCGGATGTGATCCTGAGCCGGGCGATGCTGGTCACGGTGCTCTACCGCATGGCAGGGCAGCCTGAAGCCGAAGGAACCACGGACTTTACGGACCTGCAGGACGGCTTCTGGTACTCTGACGCGGTGCAGTGGGCCGCCTCTGACGGCATCGCCGAAGGCTACAGCGCGGAGCGCTTCGCCCCGGAGGGGGATGTCACCCGGGAACAGTTGGCGGTAATGCTCTGGCGCTATGCGCAGAAGCAGGGCTGGACCGTGGAGGTTGCTCCGGCAGCCCTGGACGAGTATACTGACGAGACGGAGATCAGCCCCTGGGCAAGAGAGGCTCTCGCCTGGGCAGTGGGGGCGGGCATCCTCCAGGGCGCCGGAGACGGTCACCTCAATCCCCGGGATCCGGCTACCCGCGCACAGACTGCGGTGGTTCTCGAACGCTATTGCGCATGACACGGTAATTCATTTGAAAGAGAAAATAAAATGGCGGAAGAAAGAAAAAAGACAAACTCAATATTTCGACAAACAAGCCTGGACCGGGTTTCATCACCGGAGCAGACGGACGATTACGTCCGTCTGCCTTCGGCGTCTTTATGGCTTGTGATCGCGGCGGCAGTTCTGTTGGGCGCGGGGGCAGGCGTGTGGTTTGCAGCGGGGCTTTTGTAGGGGGAAAACAGATGCGCAGGGAAAGAAAAACAAACGAAACTGTCCACGTCGGCTCTCCGGAGGAGCTGAACAGCTACATCCGTGTGTCCTCCCCGGTGGTGTGGGTGGTGCTGGCGGTGGTGATCGCACTGCTGCTGGGGGCTCTGGTCTGGGCCGTGTTCGGCACGGTGGACGCGGTGGACGCCGCGGGGAATGTGACAAGCGTGCACCCCATCAGCTTTGTGACGAATTGAGGGCGGCGTATGAAGAAAGAGAAGATCAGGCAGCCCGTCAGCGGCAGGGTGGCGAAGGTGCCCGTCGTGATGCAGATGGAGGCGCTGGAGTGCGGCGCGGCCTCGCTGACCATGGTGCTGGCCTATTACGGCCTGTGGCTGCCGCTGGAACAGGTGCGCTCCGACTGCGGC
>CAJOPB010000123.1 GCA_905236305.1 uncultured Oscillospiraceae bacterium
CTGTCCTGATTCTGTATTTCAGGAGGATAAAAGATGAAAAAGGCAATTTCCATTCTGCTGGCGTTGGCGATGGTGCTGGCGCTGGCGGCCTGCGGTGTGACCGACACCGCATCCAGCGCTCCTGCTGCAAGCAGCGGCGGCCAGAGCGCGGCCACTCCGGCTCCCGCTGCCCAGTCCGGCAGCAGCGACACCGCGCCCGCGCCGGCGGACGAGGCGCCCGCCGCCTCCGCAGCGGCAGCCTCCATCAGTCTGTGGACCTATCCCATCGGCGGATGGGGCGATCAGGAGCAGGTCAAGGTGCTCACCGACGCCTTCACCGCTGAGACCGGCATCAATGTCACTGTGGAATACCTGACCTATCAGGACGGCGACGACAAGATCAACACTGCCATCGCCGCCGGCCAGGCCCCCGATCTGGTCATGGAGGGCCCGGAGCGCCTGGTGGCCGGCTGGGGCGCCAACGGCAAGATGGTCAACCTGGCGGACCTCTTTACCGTGGAGGATATGGCGGAGATCAACCCCGCGGTTTCCACTGCCTGCTTTGCGCTTGCAGGCGATGAGATCGTCGCCTACGAGTTCCCCCTGGTTATGACTGCCCACTGCATGGGCATCAATGTCAGGGCCTTCGAGGAGGCCGGCGCCCTGCAGTATGTGGATCTGGAGAGCCATACCTGGACCACGGAGAATTTCTTCAAGGCCGTGCAGGCGCTCTATGACTACTACGGCGATACCGTGGCTGCCGTGTTCTGCGGCGGTCAGGGCGGCGACCAGGGCACCCGCGCGCTGGTTACCAATCTCCATGGCGGCTCCTTTGCCGACGTCATGCACACCAGCTACACCTGGGACGACCCGGCCAACATCCAGGCTCTGACCGAGCTGCGCAACCAGAGCGGCATCTACTTCGACCCCTCCATCGTCGGCGGCGATGAGATTGCCAACTTCTACAACGGCATCTTCAAGATGGCCTTCTGCTGGAATATTGCCCAGCAGCTCAACCCCAACAACGCCGGCACCGGCGCGGCCAAGAATGTCAACGGCGACGACATCGCCTTCATGGCCTTCCCCTCTGAGGACGGCACTGCCGAGCTTCAGGGCGGCATCTGGGGCTTCGGTATCTTCGACAACGGCGACGCGGCCCGTATCGAGGCAGCCAAGAAGTTTATCGTTTTCATGGCTGACAGCGAACATACGGTGGATGCCGTGCGTACTGCCAACTACTTTGCCGTGCGCAGCAGCATTCACGGACAGGACATCTCCGACATCTGGGCGGACAATGAGATCATGCAGGAGTACAACGTGCTGATGCAGTACCTGGGCGACTACTACCAGGTCACCTCCGGCTGGACGCAGGCCCGCACCTCCTGGTGGAACATGCTGCAGCAGGTCGGAGCCAGCGACGGCAGCGAGGAGGCCGTCACCGCAGCGGTCAGTCAGTATTGCAGCGAGGCCAACGCAGCAGCGGCCGGCTGAGGCCTCTTTCCCTCTGCTGACAGCGTTTGTCAGCCTTCTTCCTGAATGGGTTTCCGCGCCTCACTCCGCTCTGCGCGGGGCGGGGCGCGCGTTTTGTCCTGATTTGTTTGTAAAGTGTCATTTCGCGAAGGGAGGTGCTACCGTGCGCCAGACAATGAGTCCCCGGCTGCGCCGCAGAGAGACGCTCCACGGTTATCTGTTCCTGCTGCCCAGTCTGGTGTTTTTTCTCGGCTTTGTCGTGATTCCCATGGTGATGTGCGTTTTGGCGAGCTTCACCGACGCCAGTATGAATTCCAATGAACCGGACCATTTTGTCGGACTTGCCAATTATATCGAGCTGTGGCAGGACCCGGTTTTCCTCAAGGGCCTGTGGAACACGGTTATCATTGTGCTTGTGAGCGTGCCCGTGGTCTGCATTTTTTCTCTGTGGGTCGCGTCGGCGATCTATAAGATGAAGGAGGGGCCGCTGAGCTTTTTCCGCATCGTTTTTTATCTCCCGGTGGTCACCGGCTCCGTGGCTGTCACCGTTGTCTGGAAGTGGATGTACAATAATTATTACGGCATCATCAACTATCTGTTCAAGGGCCTCGGCATCATCGACAAGAATATCAACTGGCTCGGCGATCCCAAATATGCGCTGGCCTGCATCATCATCATTTTGCTGACCACCTCCGTGGGTCAGCCCATCGTGCTCTATGTCTCCGCCCTGGGAAACGTGGACCAGTCCCTGGTGGAGGCCGCGGAGGTGGACGGAGCCACCAATATGCAGGTGTTCTGGCGCATCAAGTGGCCCCAGATTATGCCCACGACCCTCTACATACTTGTTATCACCACCATCAACTCCTTCCAGTGCTTTGCCCTGATCCAGCTTTTGACCAGCGGCGGCCCCAATTACGCGACGGAGACCGTGATGTATTACATCTATTATACGGCCTTCAAGCTGTTCCGTTTTGGCTACGGCAATGCGATGGGCGTGATTCTCGCGATTTTCATTGCGCTGCTGTCAGCGCTGCAGTTCCGCCTTGCGCGGGAGAAATAGGAGGTGGAAAAGCATATGAAAAGCAAGGACAACGGCGGCTCTGCGGCCTATCGGATCTTCAGCTGGGTGGTGCTGATCATACTTGCGATTCTCTTTCTGTTTCCGCTGTACTGGATCATCACCGGCGCGCTGAAAACGCCCCAGGCCATCAACTCCGCAACGCCGCAGTGGTTCCCCGCGGAATTTACCCTGCGCAACTTCCAGACGCTGTTTTCCAAACGCAGCGCCCCGCTGTTTGACATACCCATTCCCTTCACCACGCTGCATGTGATAGGGTCTACGGTTCCCGCGGCGATTCGCTGGCTTCTGAACACCGTGTTTATGGCAGTGGCGGCCATGGTGCTGACCTGCATCACTGCCGCTATGGCGGGCTATGCTCTGGCAAAAAAGCGCTTTTTGGGCCGCGGCCTGATTTTTTCCCTGATCGTGGCTGCCATGGCGCTGCCCAAGCAGGTTATTCTGATTCCGCTGATCCGGGAGATGAGCGCTCTGGGGCTCTATGACAACATCTGGGCTGTCATCTTTCCCACGGTGGGCTGGCCCTTTGGCGTGTTTTTGATGAAGCAGTTCTCGGAGAGCATCCCGGGTGAGATGCTGGAGGCAGCGCGAATCGACGGCGCGGGAGAGCTCAAAACCTTCACCAGCATTGTCGTCCCCATGATCAAGCCGGGCATCGGCGCGCTGGCAATTTTTACCTTTATCAACAGCTGGAACGACTATTTTATGCAGTTGATTATGCTGACCAGCAGCAGCAACCTGACGATCTCCCTGGGTATCGCCACCATGCAGGCGGAAAACTCCACGGACTATGGCCTGATTATGGCCGGCGCAACCCTGGCCGCCGTGCCGATCATTGTGGTGTTTTTGATTTTCCAGAAGTATTTCACCAAGGGCATTACCATGGGCGCCGTCAAGGGCTGACGGCTGCTGTTCATACGCCGTTACAGTTCAGACGCCGGGGGCGTCTGAACTGTAATTTTTTCGCTTGCTATTTTCCCGGAACTTGCATATAATAGGCAACGATAATGTGCGCTCTCCCAGGGACGGACGGAGGGACGGAAGGAAAGAGGAACCGACACTATGAAAAGACAGAGGATCGCAGGTATCTATGCAGATATGGAGCGCTTTGACGGTCAGACCGTCACGGTGTGCGGCTGGGCAAGAAACCTCCGGGACCAAAAGAGCTTTGGCTTTATTGAGCTCAACGACGGCAGCTGCTTCAATTCGCTGCAGGTGGTGTTTGAGCGGGAAAAGCTGGACAATTACGAGGAAATCGCCCATCAGAATGTGGGCGCTGCGCTGATTGTCACCGGCACGCTGGTACTGACGCCGGGGGCCAAGCAGCCCTTTGAGCTCAAGGCCCGGGAAATCACGGTGGAGGGCACGTCCTCTCCCAGCTATCCGCTGCAGCCCAAGCGCCACAGTGTGGAGTATCTCCGCACAATCCAGCATCTGCGAGCGCGGACCAATCTGTTCAACGCCACCTTCCGTGTGCGCGCGGCGGCGGCCCAGGCGATTCACACCTTTTTCCGGGAGCGGGGCTTCGTCTATGTCCATACGCCCATCATCACCGGCTCAGATGCCGAGGGGGCGGGAGAGATGTTCCGCGTCACCACCATAGATCCCGCCAATCCGCCCCGCAGGGACGACGGCAGCATCGACTACAGCCGGGATTTCTTCGGCAAGGCGACCAATCTCACCGTGTCCGGCCAGCTCAACG
This sequence comes from uncultured Oscillospiraceae bacterium, assembly GCA_905236305.1. Classification (GTDB taxonomy): domain Bacteria; phylum Bacillota; class Clostridia; order Oscillospirales; family Oscillospiraceae; genus RGIG7114. The sequence continues at coordinate 4,230 of CAJOPB010000123.1, forward strand.
CGGAGAACTTCGCGCTGGCCTTCGGAGATGTCTATACCTTCGGGCCCACCTTCCGGGCGGAAAACAGCAATACCCAGCGCCACGCCGCGGAGTTCTGGATGATCGAGCCGGAGATGGCCTTTGCAGATCTGGATGACGATCTGGAGTGCATGGAGGCCATGGTGAAGTTCATCATAAACTATGTGCTGGAGAACTGCCCCCAGGAGATCGCGTTTTTCAACAGCTTTGTGGACAAGGGCCTGCTGGAGCGGCTCAGGCATGTGGCCGGCTCCGACTTTGGCCGCGTGACCTATACCGAGGCAGTGGAGCTTCTGAAAAAGTCCGGCCACAGGTTTGACTATCCGGTGGAGTGGGGGATCGACCTCCAGACAGAGCATGAGCGCTATCTGACAGAGGAGATCTACGCCCGGCCCGTGTTTGTCACGGACTACCCCCGGGACATCAAGGCCTTTTATATGCGCCTGAATGACGACGGAAAGACCGTTGCCGCGGCGGACTGCCTGGTTCCGGGGATCGGGGAGATCATCGGCGGCAGCCAGCGCGAGGAGCGGCTGGAGGTGCTGACCGAGAGAATGCGCCAGCTCGGCCTGAAGGAAACGGACTACTGGTGGTATCTGGACCTGAGGCGCTACGGCTCCTGCCGTCATGCCGGCTTCGGGCTGGGCTTTGAGCGCATGGTGATGTACCTCACCGGCGTCAGCAACATCCGTGACGTGGAGCTGCACCCCCGCACGGTGGGCAATGCGGAGTTTTAAGCGCGCGCGGCTCGGCTTCCCGGGGAGGCGTTTGAGTATATTCGCCTGTTTTTTGGGCATAATCCCCTGAAAAGGAGGATTTTACCCATGAGAACAGGAATACGCATTATGATTTGTGCCGCACTGGCAGCTGTGGCAGTGACGGTTGCGGTGTTCTCCGCCTTTGGCTTTACCGGACGGGAGAGCGTACAGCACAGTCTCTATCTGCTGCGGGACAGCGGCGGCCATGTGGCGGTATATGGCCGCGAAACCCCCGGGACGCCCATCACAGTTACAGACATTGAGACTGCCACACTGCGGGAGAAGGACCAGGTCCTGCTTGCCCAGGGGCTTCCCGTGGGCTCCAGGGAGGAGCTGGCGCGATTGCTGGAGGATCTGGGCTCCTGAGGGACCCCCTGCGCGTCCGAAACCCATTGCTGCGACAAAAAATTTGTCAAAAATGCAAAAAAAGGGATTGATTTCTGGGGAGAAATCGGGTACAATACAGACAACAAAGGAACGGAGGCGACGGGTTGGAAAACGAGGGCTGCTATATCGAGCTGACAGATGAGGATGGAAACAGCTTTACGTTGGAAGTCGTCGGAGACGTGGTGTATGAGGGTGAGCTCTACCGCGTCTACCTTCCCACAGATATTTCCGAGGACGACCCGGATTACGGCTATATCATTCTCAAGTCCGTGATGAACGGCGAGGAGGAGCTGCTGGACAGCGTGGATGACGAGGAGCTGCTGGAGAAGGTCTACGCGCTGTATATGGAGGAGCTTTTCTCCGACGAGGAGTCTGAAGAAGACGATTGACAAGTGAAAAAAGACTGCGGTGTGCGTGGACTACGGCCTCGTATGGACCTACAGTACTCATAAGGGATGCCGGGCTTCCGCCGTGAATTGCAGGC
>CAJOPB010000124.1 GCA_905236305.1 uncultured Oscillospiraceae bacterium
CATGAGTATGTGGCTCATTTTTTCGTGAGCACTGGTGGCTCAAAAATTCGTGAGCAGGTGGCTCAAATTTTCGTTGACATTCACAGCTATAATCCGAATCGTTGCCATAAAAACCTCCGGGTATCAGGAACAGGAGAAAAAATGATGAAAAAAATGGTACACGAAACGATTTTAGAAATCATCAAGGAAGAACCGATTCAAACGCAGCAGCAGTTGGTGGAGTTGCTTACACAGCAGGGCGTCTCATGCTCTCAGGCTACTCTGTCAAGAGAACTCAGAGAATTGGGCGTTGTAAAACAGCGCGACGAAAGCGGGATCTGGCGTTATTTACCCGGGCAAAGGAAAAGTGTCAAGGATATTCGGGAAACACTGAAAGGAATATCCCGGCTGAGCGTGATTTCTATCAAATTAGCGGACTACTTAATTGTCATCAAAACAATTCCCGGCCTCGCCCCGGCGGTGGCATCCTTCATTGACAAGCTGAATCTCAGTGATACAGTTGGAACGCTTGCAGGGGACGATACCGCGTTTATTGCCATGAAAGACGGTGCGGCGGCAGAGGAGCTTTATGAGGAAATCAGCGAGATTCTTCACGAGCAGTAATCGGAAAATACTACTTTTGGAGGGAACGAATGAGACACCTGATTGATATTATGGAGCTTTCCGTGGACGAGCTTCAGGATTTAATCCAAACAGCGGAGGATATCATTGCGCGTCCTGAACATTATGCGGAAATCTGCAAGGGGAAAAAGCTGGCAAGCTGTCATTGCCCGCGGTGAAGAACAGCAGCGGCACACCGTTGACGTCATACGCGGCATTGCCTGACCACACGCCGTCGGGAACTACGGAATTTTCTGTTGCAGTAATCGCTTCTCTTACCGGCTTCCATCGCACCAGATCGGGACTGACCAGATGGCCCCAGCAGATATTTCTCCAATAGGTCCCCACGATATTCTGCTGAAAGAACAGGTGATACGTCCCGTTATAGTAGACCGTCGCATGGGGCTCGTTCATCCAGTGCTGATACGGTCCGCCGTGGAACTGCGTCTTGAATTCATCCCCCGTCAGGATGTTTTCCAACGAAATGTCGTCATAGTTGATCTCGGGAATCGCCGGTGGCTGCGCCTCATCCCGGGTGAGGGCGCGGGAATACAGCTTCAGCTCGTCCATCATCCCGCAGAACATATTATATGCGCCCGCGGCGATCTGCCCGGCATGGGCGTTCTTTCCCACCATCAATCGCTCCCTGTCAGCAGGCGAGATCTCGCTTCCCGCGGGGATGTCTCGTTCCGCCGCAAGCGTGCCATTCAGATATACAGTGATCTTTCCATTGCCTCCGTCAAATACGGCGGTGATATAATTCAAGGCATAGCTCGAAAGGTTCCTGTCCGCCCAGACGGCGTACCAGTCGTCTCCGGTGCCCACTTCAAAGCAAAGCCGCCCATAGCGCTCGTAACCGAGGAGAAAGCCCTGCTTTTTGTCCTTGTTGTATTGACCGACAATCGCGGTCAGATTGGCTCTCCCGTTCGCGGCCGCCTCCGGGTCGTCCCATTCAAAGGCGCGGGGAGCCGCCCAGATGCTGACGGAAAATTCCGGCCCGGCTACAGCGATCTCCTCCGCCTTGTAGCTGATATAGGTTGACGCTCCGTCAAACAGCAGGGAGCCGTTTTCAATCCCGCTGCCGCGCCACTGGGGGTCCTGATCCTCCATATAAACCGCGTGGGTGTACTGATAACTGACGTCGGCGGTGTCCAGATGCCCGGAACGGTCTTCGACCTTCGCGCCGATCCCTTCATCAAAACTCAGGTACAAAAGCAGGCCGTTATCTTTGGAGGAATCCGCCGTTCCGCCCCCGCATCCGCAAAGCAGAGACAGGCACAATGCAAGAAGCATTAAAACGAAAGACTTCCTTTTTGCCATGATTTTGCTACCTCTTTTCTTATTCGCTGTGCAGAAGGGCGAATGCGTCAAACGGATTGCCCCGCGCGCTCCGTTCCGTCAAAAACCAAATCGTATTTTTCAATATCCAGCAGCACCGTTCCGTCCGCGTCGAAGCTGATGGCGGAAGCCTCCTGCGGCGTGTAGATGACAAAGGACGCTGCCTGCTCCCCGTCGTTGACAAACAGCTCCACACTGTAGCGGTCCATCACGACCCGCAGCTTGATCTCCCCCTGCCGCGGACGCACCTGAAATTCCCGGATGCTGACGATATCATGGGGAAAGCCGCTGTTGGTGCGGTCTACCCGCAGGGTGTTGCTCTCGGGCTTATAGCGGATGGTCGTGCAGCGCTCCCCGTCTCTGGCCACGCTCAGCCGGAAGCGGCGATAGAGGGTGTTTTCGTTGGCGGGGCGCACCGTGACGGTCATGTCGAGGATCCGGCCCTTGATCCCCTGGAGGTTGGTCTCGCCGCACACCATCACGTTGCGGTAGGAGATCTTTACGCCGCGGTAGGCCTCCAGCTCCCGCACCGGATTCTGGATCAGCCGCCCGTCCCGGACGGAGAGCTCCCGCGGCACCGTCATCTGGCCAAAAAAGCGCAGCGTCTCGTCCCGGCAGTTGGAGGTCTCCCAGTTCTGCATCCAGGCGATCATCACCCTTCTGCCGTCGGGCGTCTCCAGCGTCTGCGGCGCGTAGAAGTCGAGGCCGTAATCGATGGCCTGCACCGACTCGCGCAGCAGATGATGCGCCAGCTCGTCATACTCCCCGATCAGGCAGACCGTTCCGTTGCCCGGATGGAACTCCAGCCCGATGGAGGTCATCTCCTGGGGGCTGGTCAGAAGGACATGCTTTCCGCCCAGAGGAAAGAAGTCCGGGCATTCCCACATCCGGCCGAACTGGTTGTGGCAGGCCGCCAGAACGCTGACAAAGCGCCACTGAAAACAGTCCGCGCTTTCATACAGCAAAATGGAGCCGCTGCCGTCGGCGGGGCGGTTCCCTACAACCATATAATAGGTCTCGCCCTCCCGCCAGATCTTCGGGTCACGGAAGTCGTGAGGGCTGCCGCCCTCCGGCAGATCCGCGGCGGTCAGGACCGGGTTCGCTTCGATTTTTTCGTAATTGATCCCGTCCCCGACGGCAATGCACTGGGTCTGGAAGTCGTCCACCACGCCGTTTTCCTGCCGCTCCTGCCGCACGCCTGTGTACATCAGCATTTGCCGCCCGTCCGGCAATTCGATGGCGCAGCCGGAAAAGCACCCATCCTTGTCGTAGGGCATATCCGGAGCCAGCGCCACGCTCAGACGCTCCCAACGGATGAAATCCCTGGTCTTGACATGCCCCCAGTGCATCGGCCCCCATCTGTTGGAGTAGGGGTAATACTGGAAGAACAGGTGATACTCCCCTTGGTAGACGGAAAACCCGTTGGGGTCATTGATCCATCCAATCCCGCCCGTCACATGAAAAGCAGGCTGCTCCTTTGCCGGCGCAAAGGGCAGATATTTGGACAAAAAGTCCCGTGCGTCCTTCAGTTTTTGACTTGTCATGTTGTTCCCCTGCCTTTCTGTATGGCACAGAGACTGCCTCTTTCACCCAGAGGCAGTCTCTCTACCCTCCATCACGCCCGGAGGCGTGATGGAGAGAGAAAAGGAGAAAAAAGGGGATTACTCCGCCGCGGCGTAGCGGTCATAGGCCGCCTGATAGACGTCCAGGAGCTTATCCATGCCGCAGTTATCCACCAGCTTCTGCTTATAGGCCTCCCACTCGGCGTCGCTGGGGCCGCCGTTTTTCAGCCACAGACCCTCCTGCTCGGAGACAAGGCTCTCGAAATCGGCGCGGTAGCGGTCGATCACATTCAGCTCGTCCTCGGTGAACACGCAGTCCACGGGATAGACGGCGGTGTTCTTCACCTGGGGCATCCAGAAATCATAGAGGTCGGTCAGACGCTCAATGGCGCGATCCTCCATGTGGAAATACTCGTTATAATAGTTGGAGAGGATCAGCTTGGGACCGGCCACCTCGTAGGTGCCCTTGAGCTCTCCGGCGCCCTTGCCGTACCTGGCCTGGGCCTCCTCCTCGGTGATGGAGTTCCACACGCCGTTTTCATCCTGGTCGGTGAAGTAGACGCCGATGGGACCGTACTGCAGCTGCATCACG
>CAJOPB010000125.1 GCA_905236305.1 uncultured Oscillospiraceae bacterium
CCTGCCCATGGGCGGCGGCAAGGGCGGCAGCGACTTTGACCCCAAGGGCAAGAGCGACGCGGAGGTCATGCGCTTCTGCCAGAGCTTTATGACAGAGCTGTACCGCCACATCGGCCAGTTTACCGATGTGCCCGCCGGCGACATCGGCGTGGGCGGCCGGGAGATCGGCTATCTTTTCGGCACCTATAAGCGCATCACCAACCGCTTTGACGGCGGCGTTCTCACCGGCAAGGGCCGCAGCTACGGCGGTTCTCTCGCCCGTCCCGAGGCCACCGGCTACGGACTTTGCTACTTCACCCAGGAGTATCTCAAGAGCGTGAAGAACGACAGCTTTTCCGGCAAGACCGTGGTGATCTCCGGCAGCGGAAACGTGGCCCAGTACGCCGCCCAGAAGGCCACCCAGCTGGGGGGCAAGGTGGTTGCTCTCAGCGACAGCGCCGGTTATATCTATGACCCCAACGGCATCAACCTGGAGGTGCTCTTTGATCTCAAGCAGGTCAAGCGCGCCCGGATCAGCGAGTATGCCAAGGCCGTTCCCGGCAGCGAATACCATGAGAACTGCCGCATGATCTGGTCTGTCAAGGCCGATATCTATATGCCCTGCGCCACCCAGAACGAGATCGACGTGGCCGAGGCGGAGATGATCATCAAAAACGGCGGTATCGGCGTTTTTGAGGGTGCCAACATGCCCACCACACTGGCAGCCACCGAGATGATTCAGCGTGCCGGGCTGCTCTTTTCTCCCGGCAAGGCCAGCAACGCCGGCGGCGTAGCCACCAGCGGTCTGGAGATGACCCAGAACTCCATGCGCCTGAGCTGGACCTTTGAGGAAGTGGATTCCCGCCTGAAGAACATCATGGAGGGCATCTTCCACAACGCCTACGACGCCAGCAAGGAGGTCGGCGCCGAGGGCAACCTGGTGGTGGGCGCCAACGTGGCGGGCTTCCTCAAGGTGGCAGAGGCCATGCTGGCCCAGGGCATTGTCTGATACAATAAAAAGTTTCTCCCCCTTCCCCGGCAGAACAATACGGGGAAACGCCAAGCCCCCATGGGGCGCCTCAGCCGAGGCGCCCCATGGGGGCTTTTGTGTGCGCGGGTTTTTGGGTTTTTATGCCGCCCTCACTGCGCGGCGCGAATCGCGTTGAGGAGGTCGGGAAATTCCTCAAACGCCGGAAGGTCCGGGTTGTCCGCCATGATTGCGGGCGTGCTCTTGAACAAAAATCCGGCCTTGCTGGCGCGGATCATGCCCAGATCGTTAAAGCTGTCCCCGGCAGCCACGGTCTCAAAGCCGATGGATTGCAGGGCCTTCACCGTGGTGAGCTTGCTCTTTTCGCAGCGCATCCGATAACCGGTGATCTCTCCGTCCGGGGCCACCTCCAGACTGTTGCAGAACAGCGTGGGCCAGCCCAGCTTTTTCATCAGAGGCTGGGCAAACTGAGTAAAGGTGTCGCTGAGGATGATAACCTGGGTAAAGGTGCGCAGTTCATCCAGAAACTCCCGGGCGCCGGGCAGGGGGTCAATGCCCGCAATGACATTTTGAATGTCCGGCAGCTTCATGTTGTGCTTTTTCAGAATGTCCATGCGAAAGTGCATCAGCTTGTCATAGTCGGGCTCGTCCCGGGTGGTGCGGCGCAGCTCGGGAATGCCGCTGTGCTCTGAAAACGCGATCCAGATCTCGGGTACCAATACCCCTTCCATGTCCAGACAGGTGATAACCATTCTCTCATTCTCCTTTATTCATTACTGCCGCGGTCTCCCCGGATGTCCCGTTCCGCCTGCGCGACGATCTCCTTGGCCTCCGCCCAGGCCCGCCGGGTGCCGCAGAGGGCGGAGCTGGTTCCGTCCAGGGGCAGGGGCGACCCGTCCATCCGGGTGATGATTCCGCCGGCTTCCTCCACAATCACAGAGGCTGCGGCATAGTCATAGGGTTTTAAAACCATCTGAATATAGGCCACGTGTGCCCCGGAGGCCACCTGTACCAGCCCCAGTGCAGCGGAGCCGCCCTCTCGTGTGGCAAGGGCAGTGCGGTAGAGCTCCTTTACTGCCTGAAACAGGATGTCGATGGTCTCGCCGGTACCCTCGTTATACCGGATACAGTCAAAGCCGATCAGGCCGTCGGCCACGCCCTTGCTGTCGTCCACCCGCAGCGGTCTTCCGTTCAGGGTGCTGCCCCGGCCACGGATGCCGCGGTACATTTGATCCGTATAGGGATTGTAGATAAAGCCTGCGGCCATCCTGCCCCGGTATGCCAGACCGACAGAGACGCAGCTCTGGGGGTAACCCAGCATAAAGTTGGTGGTGCCGTCGATGGGGTCGATATAAAATACATATTCCGCCGCGCTGCTGCGGTCCACCCCCTCGGTGTCCTCCTCGCCGTAATACCCTGCCTCCGGAAGGAGCGTGCGGAAGCGCGCGATCAAAAACTGCTGAATCGCCACGTCGTAATCCGTGACAAAGTTGGCGCCGCCGGCCTTTTCATGCACCGTGTCCCGGTTGAGGTGGGCATCCAGCATCATTTTTCCGGCCTCGCGCACCCAGCGTTCGAGCTGATCATAATTAATTTCCTTCATGACCGCGTCCCTTCTCTCAGTCCCGGTGATCTTCCGTATCCAGCTCTCCCAGGCTGCCGGAGGCCATGGCCTGCTCCAGCTGCGCCGCCGTGGGGATGGAATCCGCAGCACCGGGAGACTGGATGGTGAGGGCGCTGGCATAGGTAGCCCGGCGCAAAGCCTCCGCACTGTCCCGCTTCTCCAGCACACCCGTCAGGAAATAGCCCAAAAAGGTATCTCCCGCAGCCGTGGTATCCACGACCTTCGGCACCCGGGCGCTGCCCATGCGGATGCTCCTGCCGCCGTCGCGGAACATGACGCCGGCGCTGCCCAGGGTCAGCACAATGCCCACCCCCGGATAGGCCGCAGTCAGATTGGCCATAGTCTCCTCAAAGCTCCCGCCCCCGGCCAGTGCCGCGCCCTCGATCTCGTTCACCACCAGCCAGCGCAGCATATGGAGGGGATAGCGCTTTACGGTTTCGTCCATGGGGGCGGCGTTCATCGCCACAGGTATCCCTCTTGCATGGGCAGCCTCGATGGCATAGTCCACCAGATTGGTCTCGTTTTGCAGCAGCAGCATGTCCTCCTGCCCCAGAGAAGACAGCACCCGGTCGATATACTCCTTTGTCAGACAGCGGTTGGTGCCTCCGTAAATGATGATGCAGTTTTGGCCTGCGTCGTCCACCTGGATAATGGCGTGGCCGTTGGGCATGTCCTTCTGCTCCAGCAGGTCCTGCTTCACGCCGCCCTTTTCCAGCGCCCGGAGCAGCAGCTCGGACCCCGTGCCCACAAAGCCGGCGTGATACACCGAAGCCCCGGCCCGGGCTGCGGCCACAGACTGGTTCAGCCCCTTGCCGCCGGCCCCGTCGCTGAGGCTCCGGCAGGCCTTGGTCTCCCCACCGACGATCATTTTGTCCACGCGATAGACATGGTCCACATTGAGAGAGCCGAGATTCACGATTTTCATTTTTCCCTTATACCTCCAAATAATCCACAAAGCGCGCCGTGGACAGGTCGTCCTCGGTGATGTTCAGCCTTTTGCCCGAGAGCTCCTCCACGGCGGAGGTCAGCCGCAGCGCGTCAATGCCGTATTTTTTCATCAGATACATACGGGAGGCGCCGTGGGCATAGCCGCTCAGTCCGATGCGCCGCAGCGGCTTTCCCACGGCATGCTCGGCCATCAGCTCCGCCACGGCGGAGCCCAGGCCGCCGGTGATCACATGGTTTTCCATGGTGACAACGCCCAGGCGGCAGCGCTTTACCGCCGCCAAAACCGTGGGATCGGTGAAGGGCTTGAGCGTGGAGACATGCAGGTGCTGGACGGAGACGCCTTTTTCCCGCAGCACTGCCGTGGCCCGCATGGCCTCCTCGGTACAGATGCCGCTGGAAAGCACCGTCACGTCCTCCCCCTCGCTGAGAACCCGGGCGCGGTTGAATTCCATCGGCCGGTCCGCCGGAAACAGCCGGGGCACCTCCTTGCGGAGCATCCGCACAAACACGGGGCCGTTCCAGTCCCAGGCCAGTTGGGTCACACCCTCGATCTCCGTGGCATCCCCCACCTCCAGAATCGCCAGATTCGGTACCGTGCGCAGCACACCGACGTCATTGATGGACTGGTGGCTGACCCCACCGGGCGTGGTGAGGCCGGGCACAAAGCCCACAAACACCACCGGCAGATTGGGATAGGCCACGCTCATCTCCAGCTGGTCCAGAATGCGCCGGTACAGAAATACGGAAAAGGTGTGGAGGAAGGGACGATAGCCCTCCCGGGCAAGTCCCGCCGCCCAGGAGCACATATTCTGCTCCGCGATGCCCATGGTAAAATAGCGCTCCGGATAACGGGCGCGAAACGCCTTGACCTCACAGGAGGAGCCCAGATCGGCGGAGAGCACCACCAGCTCCGGGTGGTCTGCGGCAAAGCGCAAAAGTGTTTTTTCGTGGGTGTTGACCTCGATTTTCATACCGCGCCGCCTCCCTCCATGGCGTCAAAAACCGCCTGAAATTCCGCCCGCTCCTCCGGAGCAATCCGGACAAAGTGCAGATAGGGCCACTTCTTTTCCAAAGGAGGCACGCCGGTGGTGCCGCGGGTGCGGCAGATCACTGCCAGCGGCTTTCCGCTGTGCTCCGTCTCCAGGCAGGCCCGGGTGACGGCGTCAATGCTGTGTCCGTCGCACTCCGCGCACGCCGCGCCGAAGGCTTGAAAGCGCTCCGCCAGAGGCTCCAGCGTCATCTGGTCGGCAACCGCCCCCTCCACCTGCTGGCCGTTGGCGTCGATGACCATGATAAAGTTGTCCAGGTGATAATACCCTGCGGCCTGGACGCATTCCCAGGTCTGCCCCTCCTGCAGCTCTCCGTCGCCCATCAGACAGTAGACCCGTCCGGTCTCGCCCTTGAGCCGGCGGGCGTGGGCGGTACCGGCGGCAATGGATACGGTCTGGCCCAGGGAGCCCGCGGTATTTTCAAAGCCGGGGGAGTGCTCCGCCCCGATCATCTCCATGTTCCATCCGTCCACATTGAATTTTTCCAGCGCCGACGGGTTCAGCCGGCCAATCGCCGCCAGAGCGCAGTAGATCACCGAGGCATAGTGACAGCAGGACACGAAAAAGCGGTCCTTGTCCGCTGCCGGAAGGCCGTGGTAGGCGCTGCCCCTGGGATAATCCATGTTCTCCGGCCCCGGCACTCCGGGAAAGGGAATGGCGTCCCAGAGCCCTGCCGAGGGTCCCAGCTTGAGAATTCTGGTATAAAGGGCCTCCACAATTTCCGCGGATGAGCAGGCCTGGGCCAGATAGCAGCCGCCGCTTTTCAGCGCGATGCCGAGGATCTGCTTTCGGATACTGCTTGCCACCGCCCCTGGCCGGGACGGCACGAAATCTGCATTCATTTTTTCTTACCATTCTCCCGTTGAGTTTCGAATATTTCCGCCGCTGCCGCAGAACACGGCACGGGAAACTGCCTGTGGGCATTATAGCATATTTGTACCAAAATTCAAGGTCCGGCGGGGGAAGGGGAGGAGCAAATCACCTTCCGGATTTTCCTTCCCTCTCCACCCGAAGCAGCCTTCCCACCGCCGCCATGGTACGCCAATAGTTTCGGTCGCGGGTGCTTTTCGCACGCCTTCTCCGGTCCTCCAGGGTCTGCGCGCTGCGCAGCCAGTCCGCCCTGGTCAGGCCCTCGATCAGGCAGCGGCGCAGCTCTCCCAGCAGCGCGCCGTCATAGCCCTTCTCCCCGGCCCGGGCAAGCAGCATTCCGGCGGCGTATTCGTACAGATCGTTGGAGAAGGCGTTGTCCCCGGGGTAATACCGCAGGGAGAACGTCTCGCAGCCTTCCAGCCCGGGAAGATAGGCCGCGTCGTCATTGGACTCCCGGATATAGATGTAGTAAAGGCAGGCGGCGTCCTTGCCCGGCGCGACCCGGACCAGCCGTCCCAGACGCTGAATCCGCTGGCGCTGCGCCGACGCACAGCTGAGTACGATGCCGACGTTGGCATCCGGCACGTCAAGCCCCTCGTCCAGGCAGCGGCAGCACGCCAGAATCCGGGATTGTCCCTCCCGGAACTCCCGCAGATTCCGTGCTTTTGCCTCAGCCGTCAGCTTGGAGTGGTAAACGCCGCAGATATTTCCCCAGCGGACACGAACCGCCTCCGCAATCTGACAAACCTGTTCGATACGCTCGCAAAAGACCAGAACGCGGTCGGCGGCAGACAGATGCTCCAGAATGGACAGTGCGCAGCAAACCCTTGCCCGGGCCAGAGAGCTGATCTCCTTGCGCCGGATCGCCTTCAGCAGGAATGCCGCGGCAGGCTCCTCAGGGTCCATTCCGGCCCGGTTCGCCATCGCGCGGACCTCCCGGAAAAAAGCGCTTCCTTCCAGACCCGCAAGGCGCGGCGTCTCTCTCCGCAGCCGGACGGCCAGCACGCGCAGCTCGCTTGTCAGCCTGGCATATGCCTCCAGCTCCTCCGGGGCAAAGGGTGCGGAAACCTCACAAAGGGCGAAGGGCGCAATTACGCCTTCCTGACCGGCGGCATCAAAGTCGTAACGGTATATCTCCGGCCCCAGCAGCCGCTGCAGAAGGCTGTCCTCCTCCGTGCCGTGGAGCGTTGCGGAAAGGCCCAGACAGCAATACCGGCCGGCCGCCGGGGCTTCCGGCGTGAGAAACCCGAAAATTTTCCGGTTCTGCGGGCTCTGACAGTGGTGGCACTCGTCGCAGATCAGCAGTACGCACCATCCCAGCGCAAGCTCCCGCCGAATTTGCGCGGCGAGCGTGTTTCTGGCGGAATTGATGATATACAGCATGACAGCCCTGTCCGGGTCGTCCCGGCTGCCCCCACCGAAAAAGCCCGGACGGTATTCCTCGGTGGGGGCACGGCGGCGCAAAGCGGTCTCCCACTGCCGTGCCAGGGGGATGGTGGGAACCACAATTTTGACCCGCAGCCGGGGCTGCCGCGCCCGCAGATGCTCAATGGCCGCCAGGGCCAGCTCGGTCTTGCCCGCGCCGGTCACGGCATTCACAATGCCCCTGCACCCGTTCTCTGACCAGCGCTCCAGACATTCCTGCTGCCATCTGTATAATTTCATTCCTGTCTCTCCCGTTTTCGAAGCTGCCATGTCCTTCCGCATTTAAAATCTGTATTCATGGCCCGCTCCACACCGTCTTGACGGCAATTATGCCGCCATGTTTTTTGCCGCTGCGCGGCAAAAAACGGCATGAACCCAATTTATGAATGCGGCATTGATTATTTGATTGAATTGCCGCAGTGACAATTATAACGCACATTCGGGCAATTTCAATATTTATCCTTGTGTTTTCCCGGCGGAGAGAATATACTGGTGCAAAAACGCGACAGGAGGGCAACAAAGTCAATGCAAAGCTACGAAGAACTTCTCTCGACCCTGCAGCCCGGGTCAAAGGGTCTGAAGGACGCGGTGAACACGGCGTCCCGGCTCCAAAAGGCGCTGGTAAAAAGCATGGACACGGGAAATCTTGCCGAAGGGGCGAAGCTCCTTGCAGCGCTGGCTGACGCCGCAGAGCAGCTCACGGCGCGAATTCAGGAGCTGAAAACGGCGGTGGACGGCTTTGATGTCCCGAACTATTTTGCCTGCGGAGACTTCACCCGGCAGCTGCTGGACGCCTGTGCGGAAAAGGGGATTGATGTTCTGGGGGAAAAGGGCGTATATGAGATGTTTCCCTATAAGCTTCGCGTGCTCGGCGACGGAGAGCATCCGGGCGAGGTCTGGCTGGACCGGAAAAAGCTGTCCAGCGTCCGCCCGTCCTATGTCGCGGAGACAGTACGGCAGGGCCAGGCAAAGCTGTACGCCTCACCCTTTAAGGAGAGCGCTTTTATGAACGAGCTTGCCGACGCCTACGAGACAAGCTGCCTGAAGGCCGACGCCCGCATCGGAAGCACCCAGGCATTGAGCAAGATCTACCGCTGTCTTGCGCCCACCTCCAGGGCCAGAAAGGAATACGACACCCAGGCCTATGCCTTTGATCTGGCACGGCTGTATGAGGCCGGACGGGAGGCATGGGTGACAAAGGACGGCGTGCATTATGATTTTGGAACCAGCCGGGAGGGAAAAAGTGCGATCCGCGTCCTGAGCCGGTCCGGTGTGGAATCCTTTATCAGCACCCTCCGGCCAATGAACGGGGACGGAGCGTGAGATGATGGACGAAAACCGGGTTATCAGCGCAGAGGATCTGCGGCTTGTGCGGCAGGGAAAGGCCCCCGTCGGGCTGGAGGCTCTGATGGAGCTGACCACCGGACTGGAGTCCCTGACGGATTTCCTGCAGGAGCATTATCTCCAGAGCTATATCTCCCGCGGCGGCAGCAAGATCAAATTTGTAACCGGCCGTCCCGGCAGCGGCAAAACCCATTTTGCCCGCTATCTGGCCGAATGCGCCGCCTCCATGGGTTATCTGACCGTATTTTTCTCTGCCCGGGAGGTCTGGCTCCACGACTTCCGGGAGGTCTATCTGGAAATACTCCGCCAGTGTGACGTGGAGCGGGTGCTCAACGGCTGCGCCTCCCAAATCATCCGGGAGTTGGGCTATAACCCTGCGGATATTGCCCCGGGACAGAGCTTTATGGCCTTTCTCTCGGAACGGGGCGAGGGCGACGCGCTGTCCAGAGGGGAGATCCGCACCTCACTGCGGCGGTTTTTCTCCAAAAATCCCCGGCTGGATAACTGCTTTGCCGCCTGCTGTTCGCTCCTGACCGGCGGGATTCTTGGCCACCCCATTCTGGAGAAGGCCAGCCGGGACCTGATTCTGGCGTATATGAACGGGGACAAGACGGTAAAGCTCTCCCAGATGCGGGCGCTGGGCATCTCCCCCTCCGGGATCACCCGGTATAACGCGCGGCACCTGCTCCGCTCGCTGTCCGAGCTGGTTCAGCTCGGCGGCTGGCAGGGGTTGTTTGTCGTGATCGACGATCTGGAAACCCTGCTGCAGCATTCCCCGGAGAGCGCTATCCGCTATACCAGGCTCCGCCGGGAGGATACCTACGAGAGCATCCGGCAGCTGATTGACGACATCGACAGTATGCGGTATCTCTTTTTTCTGCTCTGCTTTGACCGGGAGCTGATGGACAACGACAACTACGGTCTGAAATCCTATCAGGCACTGTGGATGCGGATTCAGAACGAGGTGGTCAGCACCCGTTTTAACCGCTTTTCGGATATTATCGACCTGGACCGGTATGCAGACGCGGTCTGCGATGAAGCGTCTCTCTGTCTGATGTCAGAACGGCTGGCCGGCCTCCTCCGGCGCGGCGGCATGGCCGGCGCGGCTCCCATCAGCCCGGAGACCGTGCAGAGCATCCTGGAGCGGTCCCAATACGGCGCGCTGGGTCTGCCCTATCTGGTCAACCGCAGCGTGGTGGAGGGAGGTGAAGGTCATGTCTGATTTCAATGCCCTGCATGTGATCGAAGGGCTGCGCTCCGGCGTGCCCTCCCGCGCGGTGGGAGAATACTTCTCGGAGGCCAGGCCGGATATGCTGCGCCGGGTCAGCGAACGCATGGCGGCAGTGCGGGAGACGGGCCATTCCGACGGGATGCTTTTCACCGGCCGCTACGGAGAGGGGAAAACGCATCTGCTCAACACCGCCTTCAGTATGGCGTCCTCCTCCAATATGGTGGTCTCCTTTGTGTCGCTGGGAAAGGAGACGCCCATCGACAAGCCATACCTGCTCTATCGGAAGCTTGCCGCCTCCACCTATCTGCCGGGCGCAGCCCAGCCGGGTTTCCGCGCCCGTCTGGACGAGCTGACCTCCGGCAGCGGGCTTGCAGGCGCGCTTCTGGCCTATGCGGCGAAGGAGCTGGAGACCGACAAGCTCTATTATCTGCTGCGAGCCCTCCTCGGCACCCAGGAGGAAGAAGAACGTGCCGCGTTTCTCGCCGATCTGGAGGGAGACTTTGCCACCGGCGCAGCCATCAAAAAAAGCTTTCGCCGCGTCACCGGAACAGTGGCAAAGTTCAACCGGAGCTTCAGCAAGGTCCGGCACGGTATGGATTATTTCCGGTTCCTGAGCCATCTTTTCTCCCTTCTGGGTTATGGCGGTTGGGTACTGCTGTTTGACGAGGCCGAGCTGATCGGACGGCTGGGCAAGAAGGCCAGGATAAGGAGCTACCGGGAGATGCAGGAATTTCTGCATCCCGCAGCAGGACTGGAACGGACATTTTCTCTGTTTGCCCTCAGCGCCTCCTATGCCGAGGATGTGATTGACAAAAAGCGGGAGCTTGAAAACGTGGATACGGTCTGCGCCGACGATCCCGAGTCCCGCGCTGCCGCCCGCGCCACGCTGGAGGCCATGCTCAGCGCTCCGGAGCTTGCCCCTCTGACCAGAGGAGAGATTCTGCAGGTGCTTGCTCGCATTCGGGAATTCCATGCCCGGGCCTATGATTGGGAGCCGGAGATCTCTCCCATGGCAATCTATGACGCCACCGCCGGCGGCGGCTATCTGCTGCGCACAAGAATTCGCGCCTCCATTGAGCTTTTGGACCAGCTGTACCAATACGGTGATGCGGGAGAAGCGCGTATCGCAGAGCTGACGCGGGAGAGCTTTCAGGAAGATCCGGAGGAGACGCCGGAGCTGCCTGAGCTGGATATGTGACGCGGGGCCGAGCCCTGCCGGATGAACATCGGATCGGGACCGCTGCCCGCACCCCCCTCCAGGGAACATAATACTGTTTTTCCATAAAATGCTGTGAAGCGTTTTATGGAAAACTGGTATAAGCATCAGGACATGTTCTTCAACCGAAAGAACATGTCCTGATGCTTTTTTACCGTAGATTGTCTTTTTCGCCGGGCAGTCTTCAACGCGCTTTGCGCGATGCATTTTTATGAAGGCCGGTATTATACTAATCTTCAATAAGAAGCAGAAATCTGCTTTTTATAGCGCCGCCAGGCGCGTTGAAGATTGTATGAGACGGCATTTGCGCCTTTTGGCGCAAATGGGCGA
>CAJOPB010000126.1 GCA_905236305.1 uncultured Oscillospiraceae bacterium
CCCATTGCCAAGGTCCTGAACGACAAGTTCGGCATCAAGGAAGGGCTGATGACCACCGTTCACTCTGTCACCGCCACCCAGAAGACCGTTGATGGTCCTTCCCAGAAGGATTGGCGCGGCGGCCGCGCTGCCACCGGCAACATCATCCCCTCCACCACCGGCGCTGCCAAGGCTGTCGGCAAGGTCATTCCCGAGCTGAACGGCAAGCTGACCGGTATCTCCATGCGTGTTCCCACCCTGGATGTCTCTGTTGTCGACCTCACCGTCAACCTGGAGCGTCCGGCCACCAAGGAGGCCATCTGCGCGGCCATGAAGGAGGCCAGCGAGGGCGAGCTGAAGGGCGTTCTGGGTTACACCGAGGATGCTGTTGTCTCCAGCGACTTTTTGGGTGATTCCCGCACCTCCATTTTCGACGCCAACGCCGGCGTTTATCTGACCGACACCTTTGTGAAGGTCGTCTCCTGGTATGACAATGAGTGGGGCTACAGCAACAAGGTTGTGGAGCTCATTGAGCATATGTACTCTGTGGACCACAAGTAATTTTTCCCCTATGGCTTGTATCTTCCTTTCCCCCAGGGGGAAAAGATGACAATTGAAGCTGCCGCAGTCCCGTTCGGGATTCGCGGCAGTTTTCTTTGCGCGATTGGTTACAGTTCAGACGCTGAGAGCGTCTGAACTGTAAGGGGGTAGGCACTCCGCTCCGCGCACTCCCTTCGGTCGCACACTCCGCTCCGTGAGAAGTATTTTCGCCGAAAACGCGGTTTCCGTCGAAAATACATTTGTTTTTTTCGCGCCTGCGGGCGCGAACTCTGCGAGGCGCGAGGGGAGTTTCCTCCACCTGTGAACTGTAACCACGATTGTTTGGAAAACATATGATTCACTTGACATATCACGGATCTGATCGTTATAATGTGACCAAATACGAAGATAGGAGTGGTTTTTTATGAAACGGAAGATCACTGCGCTTTTCCTGAGTGTGCTGATGCTGTTTCCCGCGCTGGCGGGCTGTGTTCTCGCCGACGAGACTCCGGCCAGAAGCGGCGGCCCCGGTGGTCAGGGTGGACAGGGCGGCATGATGCAGGTGAATGACGCGGATGTTCAGGCAGTTCTGGATGAAAACGCGGACAAGTTCCAGCAGTTCTCCTTTGCAGATCCTGACACGGGCATCACGCTGGAATACAGCCTCTTTATTCCGGAGACATACTACGGCTCCGAGGCATTCCCGCTGCTGATGTTCATTCCGGACTCCACCGGCGCGGGCAAGAGCGCAAAGGAGCTCGTGCAGCAATACTACGGCGCGGATATCTGGGTGACGGCGGAGGAGCAGGCGAAGCACCCCTGCTTTGTACTGGTGCCGGCTTTCTCGGAGACGGTAGTGCAGGATGACTGGTCCACCTCGGAGCAGATTGAGGCGGCGGTAAACCTGATCCGGGCCCTGCAGGAGGAATACAGCATTGACCCCTACCGCATCTATACCACCGGACAATCCATGGGCTGTATGACATCCCTGTATCTGAACAGCAAATACCCGGAGCTGTTTGCCGCCAGCATGTTTGTCTCCGGACAGTGGGATATCTCTGTCCTCAAGCCGCTGGAAAATGCGAAGTTCTTTTATATCACTGCCGGCGGCGATACAAAGGCCTCCGGCGGGCAGGACGAGGTCAGGGCAATGTTTGACGCCGACGGCGTGGCCTGCAGCTATGGCACCTGGAGCGCCCAGGACGCCGCGGAGACCCAGGACGCAGCCGTGGCTGCCCTGCTGGCAGAGGGCGCCGACGCCAATATGATCCGTTTTGAAACCGGCACCGTGTTCAAGGACGGCCAAAGCGGTTCAGAGCACATGGCTTCCTTCAATTACGGTTATCGCCTGACGGCGGTACGGGACTGGCTCTTTACCAACACCCGCCGCTATACCGAGGGCTCCGGCGAGACCGCAGCGGCCCACTGGTATGATGCGGCGGTCGCCTATGTGACAGAGCACGGCATGATGCAGGGAACCGGCAATGGCTTTGAGCCGGAAAACGCCACCGACCGGGCATCCGTGTTCCAGACCCTGTATAACCTGGAGGGCAAGCCCATGGTGGTCCAGATGCTCTCCTTCCTGGACACTGATGGCAAGTGGTACGCCTCCGTGGCCACCTGGGCAAAAGGCTGCGGCCTGGCCGAGGGCGATGAAAACGGAAATTTCAGCGGCGACCGGGCCATCACCCGGGCGGAGCTGGTCACGGTGCTGTACCGCTACGCCCAGTACAAGGGCATCGACGTCTCTGTGGGCGAAGACACCAACATTCTCTCCTATGATGACGCATTCGGCCTGCCCTCCTGGTGCGTCTCCGCCTTCCAGTGGGCCTGCGGCGCGGGGATCATCAATGGCAAGGGCAATCTGCTGGCCCCCAACGACGGTGCAACCCGGGCGGAGCTGGCAGCCATCCTCACGCGCTTCGCCCCGCTGGCGGACGGACAAACCCCGGCAGCCGGCATTGACAAGCTGGACATGACAAAATGGCAGTACAACGCCGATGACGACGTGTATTACCAGCTGGGGATCCCCTATTGCGCCTCCCCCGCCGACAGCGGCTATGAAACCATGGGCTTCTTTGTCCCCGGCGCTTATTTTACCGCCGCGGACAACGGCGACGGAACTTATACCTGCGCTGTAAATCCCACGGGCGAGGTAAAGGGCTATACTGCCGCCACTGCTCCCTTTGTCATCCCCATCAACACCCCCGGCTACGCAGCCATGTCCGCCCCCACGGACTATTCCAGCTCCTGCGGCTACGGCAGCGCAGCGGATTTCACCGGCGCGGGCTTCATCCTCACCTTTGCCGGCGCCCGCGGCAGGGACGCGGGGGCGCCCGGCGGCGTGACGGACTTCAAAGCGGCAATCCGCTATACGCGCTATAATGCCGACCGGCTCCCCGGTGACCCCGAGCGGTACTTTTCCCTGGGCATGAGCGGCGGCGGCGCCCAGAGCGCTCTGCTGGGGACTACGGGCGACAGCGCCCTTTACACACCCTATCTCAAAGCCATCGGCGCAGTAACAGAGGAGGGCGTCAGCGACGCGCTGTACGGGTCCATGTGCTGGTGCCCGATCACCAACCTGGACGTGGCTGACGCGGCCTATGAGTGGAATCTGGGAATGGCACGCAGCGGTCTGGACGAGGAAACCAAGGCTCTCTCCGACGGCCTGGCCCGCGCCTTTGCGGAATACATCAATGCGTTGAAGCTGGCCGACGGCTCAGGTACAAGCCTCACGCTGGCGGAATCTGAGACCGGAATCTGGCAGTCCGGCTCCTACTACGACTATATCAAGGGCGTCATCGAAACGTCACTGGAGCATTTCCTCGCAGATACCGCCTTCCCCTACGATGCCTCTGCCTCGTCCTCCGGCGGCCGCGGCATGGGCGGCTTTGGCGGAGCAGGACGGCCGAACTTCGGAGGAGACGGAGAATTGCCCGCGGGCGGCCCGGAGGGCACGGCCGATTACACTGCCATTGATGACATTCACCGGAATCAGGCCGGCGGAGGGCTCTCCCTGAGCGGGACATACGACACCATTCAGGACTATATTGACGCGCTGAATGCCGAGGGCGAATGGGTCAGCTATGATGCCGCCTCCGGCAAGGTCACCATCACCGGCGTTGCGGACTTTGTCGCCGCGCTGAAAAATCCTTCCAAGGACGTGGGCGCTTTCGACGCGCTGGACCGTTCTCAGGGCGAAAACACACTGTTCGGCTATGGCGACGGCGCGGGAGCCCATTTCGACGCCATCGAGGCCGGGCTGCTGGCAGGGACAGAATATGAGAGCGCCTACGCCGAAGACCTGGCGAAGCAGGATGCTTTGGGCAATACTGTGGATTACCGCGTGAATATGTATAACCCGATGTACTTCCTCTGCTCCTATTATCCCGGCGCGGGCAGCGCGAAAATCGCACCCTGCTTCCGCATCCGCACGGGCATCAACCAGGGGGATACAGCGCTCTGCACCGAGGTTGATCTGGCACTCGCGCTGGCGGCCTATGGCAGCACAGTTGACTTTGAAACGGTATGGGGCCAGGGCCACACCCAGGCCGAGCGCACCGGCAGCAGCACGGAGAACTTCATCTCGTGGGTCAACGCGTGCGTCATAGAATAATCCCGCACGCGCCTGCGGCGTGATAAAAAGCCTGAAAGGATGAAAGCTTTTTATAAAAGCTTCGTATGAATGTGAAGGTCTCACGCGAACGCGCCGCGGCGGACCGCTGCGCCATATACTGCGTCTGAGCAGAAAAGGAGAACTGTCTATGTCAGACACAATCGCCGCAGTCTCCACCGGGAGTCAGCTGGCCGGGATTGGGATTATCCGCCTCAGCGGAGATGACGCGATCGCCATCACTGAATCGGTCTTTACCCCCTCCCGCGGCGTAGCCATGTCCGGCCGGCCGGACCGTCTGCTGGTCTACGGGACGCTGCGGGACCGGACCGGCGCAGTGATCGACCGCTGCCTCTGTACAGTCAGTCGCGGCCCGAACAGTTATACCGGCGAGGACACCGCAGAGCTGCAGTGCCACGGGTCCCCCACGGTGCTGCGGGAGGGGCTGGATGCACTTTTTGCCGCAGGAGCCCGGCAGGCCGGACAGGGAGAGTTTACCAAGCGGGCATTCCTCAACGGGAGAATGGACCTGACCCAGGCGGAAGCGGTAATCGACCTCATTGAGGCGGAGACTGCGGAGGCCGCCCGAAATGCCGCCGGCCAGCTTGGGGGGAGCATCGGCAAAAGAACAGATGGGATTTATGATCTGCTCCGGGATATTTCTTCTCACTTTCACGCAGTGATCGACTATCCCGACGAGGACATTGAGCCCTTTCTGCTCTCCGACTACGCATCCGCACTGGCAGAGGCCGAGATTACCCTTTCCCGGCTGTACCGAAGCTTTGACCGGGGCAGAATTCTGACAGGGGGAATCCCCACCACCATCGCGGGACGTCCGAATGTGGGCAAAAGCACGCTGTTAAACGCGCTGCTCGGCTACGAGCGGGCAATCGTGACAGAGGTGCCGGGAACCACGCGGGACACCATTACGGAGCGGGTCCGGCTGGGCGGAGTGCTGCTGCGGCTGACAGACACCGCCGGACTGCGTGAGACCCGGGACACCGTGGAGCGAATCGGCGTGGAGCGCTCCCGCAGAGCCATGGATGAGGCAGCGCTGGTGCTGGTGGTAACGGATGGCGCGGACATGCTTACCCCGGAGGACCGGGAGCTGATAGGAACCGTTGCCTCCGCCGGAAAGCCCTGGCTGCTGCTTGTAAACAAGTCCGATCTCACCGATGCCCTTCCCTGCTCCGCAGAGCTCCCCGACGGAGCACAGGTCATCTCCATCTCGGCCAAAACCGGCGCAGGGCTGGCAGAGCTGGAGGCTGCGGTGGAACGGCTGTTCCCTTCACCCGAGGTTCCTGCGGGAGATATTCTCACCAATGCCCGTCACGCCGACGCAGTCGGCCGCGCTCTGAGAAGCGTGCGCGCGGCGCGGGAGGCCATGGAGAGCGGGGTAACGCCGGACGCTGTGCTGACCGTAACGGAGGAGGCCATGGAGGCCCTGGGGGAGCTGACGGGCCGCACAGTCCGGGAGGATATTACGAACCGCATTTTTGCCCGCTTCTGTGTGGGAAAATAACGCAGAGGCATGTATTCCCGGTTTCGGAATACATGCCTCTTTTTTATCAGATACGTCTCTGTCAATCCCGCCGAGATCCGGACTCCGCGTCAACGCGCCTGCGGCGCGAAAAACACTTTTCCGGCGTTTCATTTTCACGAAGACTGGTGGTATTATACGGCAGTCAGGAAAGCTGTGTAATGTTGTGGCAGGCCACGCTGTGGCCCGTTCTTTTCTCCGCCAGCAGAGGACGCCGCTCCGCGCAGAGCGGCCCGGCGAACATGCACCGCTCCCGGTACGGACAGCCCTCAGTATTGGTGTGTCCGCCGGAAACGCGCATTTCCTCCAGGTCAATGATCTTCCTTCCCCTGTCGTGAACGGAAAACACGGAATTCAGCAGCATCCTTGTGTAAGGGTGCATCGCCTGTTCCAGTTCCGCAGCGTCCAGCTCCTCCACCACCATCCCGGCATACATGACGGCAATCCGGTCGGAAATCGTGCGCACCACAGCCAGGTCGTGTCCGATCAGAACATAGGTCAGCCCATACATCCGCTGCAATTCCACCAGAAGCTTTAAAATCTGCTTCTGCACCGACACGTCCAGTGCGCTGGTAGCCTCGTCCAGCAGCACCAGCTTCGGGCGGATGGACACGGCACGGGCGATGACCACCCGCTGCAGCTGTCCGCCGCTGAGCTGGTGAGGAAAACGGTCCATCAGCCCGGAGGGCAGCTCCACCAGCTCCATCAGGCGCTTTGCCTCCTGCCGCGCCTCCCGGCGGCGGAGGATGCCGTGATACACCAGAGCGTCCTCCAGGAATGTACCCACGCTGGTGCGGGGGCTGAACACGGAATAGGGGTCCTGGAACACCATCTGCACGTCCCGATAGGTGCTCCGAAGCGCCCGCCCCCGCAGCTTTGAAATATCCCGGCCGCAGAGCAGGATTTCCCCCTCGCTCACGTCGGTCAGCCGTGTGATCATGCGGGCCAGCGTGCTCTTGCCGCAGCCGCTCTCCCCCACGATGCCGAGGCACTCTCCCCGGCGCACCGTCAGGGAGACGTCCCGCACAGCCCGAAATGCGGTATCCTTCCCGGAGTCAAACACCTTGCCGACGTGCTTCAGCTCCAAAACGGCACTGTCCTTGTATTCGCTCATATCGCCCGCCCCGCCATTCTCTCATCGTCCAGCTCGATCACCGCACCCAGCAGATCACGGGTATATGTGTTCTCGGGGACATGGATCACCCGCTCCGTCGGACCCAGCTCCACAAGAGCGCCGTCCCGCATCACGCCGATGCGGTCAGACATATAGGCTGCCACACCCATGTTATGGGTCACAAGGATGATCGTTGTGCCGTACTTTTCCCGAAGGTCCATCATCTGACGCACGATCTGGGCCTGTACGGTCACGTCCAGGGCGCTGGTGGGCTCGTCTGCCAGCAGCAGCCGCGGCTTCAGGGCCATTGCCATGGCAATACCCACCCGCTGCCGCATTCCGCCGGAGAGCTCAAAGGGATAAGAGCGCAGCACCCGCTCCCCGTCCGCCAGATGGACGCGGCGGAGCAGGTCCAGCGCCTCCGCGTCGCACTCCGCGGGGCTGTAATTCCCGTGGCAGCGGAGGTACTGGCGAAACTGCGCCCCGATCCGGGATATGGGATTCATATAGCGCCCGGTGTCCTGGAAGATCATGGCAATCTGTTCTCCGCGCAGCTTCCGCAATTCCGCCGGATTCATTTCCGCAATCTCCCGTCCAAACACGTGCACGGTGCCTTTGCTGGCGGCACTCCGGGGCAGAAGCCCCAGGATGCCGTGCAGCAGAGTAGATTTTCCGCTTCCGCTCTCACCGACAATACTGACGATCTCCCCCTCGTCTATGCCCAGGGAGACGCGGTCCACCGCGCTTTTCACGCCGTCATAGGTGATGGAATAGTTTTTGACCGTCAGTATCTCCATAGTATGTTACCCTGTGATGGAAGTGGTGTTGTCGATGAAGTAATAGTCGATGGGGAAGGGTTTTACGTTTTCCACCTTCGCGCTGGCAATGACATAGTTGTTCTGGCCGAAAAGGTTGATATTCACACAGTCCGCCAGAATGATCTTCTCCGCTTCTACGGTCAGCTTCTGGCGAGAGGCGAAGTCAAAGGCATTGGACAGCTCGTCGCAGATTTTGTCCAGCTCCAGGTTGCTGTAGGAGCCCAGGTTGGTCATGGCGCCGGACTTGTACATGGTGTCCAGCAGCCACTGGGGGTCTCCGGTGGAGAGGGACTGCCAGTTGCGGACCAGCATCTCAAAGTCCCGGGTAGAGTCGATGTCGCCGGTGCTGTCACGCAGGTCGAGGTTGACACGGATGCCCACGGCCCCTGCCATAGCCTGCACGGCCTCCATGGCCGCGCTGATGGCCGCGTCGTTATAGGTCAGAGTCAGGGACAGCTCTTTGCCGTTTTTCTCTACATAGCCGTTGCCGTCGCTGTCGGCCCAGCCGGCCTCCGCCAGCAGGGATTTCGCCTGTGCGGCATCGTAGTGTTGCACGTCCAGCTGGTCGTAGCCGTAGGGGGCGGAGGAGGGGTAGGGGGCGCCGGCCAGAGTATAGCTGCCGCCCATGATCTTCACCAGCGCCTCGTAATTCAGGGAGCACTCCAGCGCCTTGCGGACGTTGTAATCAGAGAGAAACTCGTTGGCGTGGTTGAGAATCAGCACCTGGATACGGGTGCCTGCGGTCTCATACACCGCGTAATTGGGGTCGGCGCGCAGAATGTCGATGTCGTTGTTGTTGACGCGCTGGGCGATGTCAATTTCGCCGGACTGCAGCGCCATGGCGCGGGTGGAGTTATCCGTGATGGTTTTCACGGTCACGGTGTCCAGGTCGCTGGGACCGTTCCAGTAGCCGGGATAGGCTGCCAGCTCGATTACGTCCTCCGCCTTAAAGCCCGTGACCATAAACGGTCCCGTCGCCACCGGCGCAGTGGCAGGGTCCGTTCCGGCGTCCACGTCGATGACGGAGTACAGCGGCTCGGACAGATTTGCCAGAAACGCGCCGAAGGGCTCGCTGGTTTTGATGGTCAGGGATTGGCCGTCGGCCTCGATGCTGTCAATCTTGCAGGCGGTAACGGCCCGGTCCTGCATCTCCATGGTGCGCTCAAAGCAGGCCTTGACCGCGGCGGCGTCCACGCTCTTGCCGTTATGGAAGGTGACGCCGTCCCGGATGTGCATGACCCAGGTGGTCTCGTCCGTCTGCTCCCAGGTATCGGAGAGCAGAGGCACCAGCTCCAGGTTTTCGTCCACCATGACCAGGGTCTCGGTGATACCGGCGCGGCAGGTAGTCCAGCCGTCGTAGTCCACTGCCGGGTCCAGCGTGGCGGCGGACCAGTAGATGGCCGCGTTCAGGTGCTTGGGGGCTGCCGCTGCGTTCTCCGCGGGTGCCGCGTCGGGCTGTGCCGGGGTCTGGTTTTGTGCGGTGGGAGTCTGCGCTGCCGCGGCCTCGCTCTGCGCCGCGCTGCTGTTTGCCGCCGGGGCGCTCTGTCCGCCGCAGGCCGCCAGAAGCAGCGTAAGGGCCAGCGCGAGGGTCAGGATTCCTGCCTTGTTCATTCGATGCTTTGCCATTGTTTCAATTTCCTCCATTCTCGTCTCTTTCTGGTAAAGCGCGGGTCTAAAATATCTCTGAGGCTGTCGCCTAAAAGATTGAATACAATGACGTTCAATACGATCGTCATGCCCGGGTAAATGATGAGATGCGGGTCGGACTGGATGAACCGCCGGCCCTCGCTGAGCATATAACCCCACTCGGGCGTCGGGGGCTGGGAGGCCAGGCCCAGCAGGCTCAGGCCGCTGAGAGTGAGCAGCTTTGCACCCACGTCCTGGGCGATATTCACCAGAAGATAGGGGATCACATTCGGTAAAATCATGCGGAAGATGATCTGTACCTCGTTCATACCGCCCAGCCGGGCCTCCTCAACGTAGGCATTCTGCTTCAGGCTCAGCACCAGCGCCCGGGTAACGCGGCAGTATTCCGTCCAGCCCACCAGGCTCATGGCGAGGATCGTGTGGCCAAGGCTGGAGCCCAGCACACTGACCAGCGCGATGACGAACACCGTCTCCGGCACTGCCACAGCGATGTCCGTGAAGCGGGTGATGAGCATGTCGATCCATCCGCCGCAGTAGCCGGACAAAATGCCGAGGAAAATCCCTGCGGCTGCGGCGATCACGATGACGACAAACACGATGAGCAGGCTGGTCCGCCCGCCCCAGATCAGCCGGGACAGGATACAGCGCCCGATCTGGTCCGTACCCAGGGGGTATTTTTCACTGTGGAGGAGCATCAGGTTTTCATAGTCGTTCTCGATCGGGTCGTTGGGTGCGATCCAGGGAGCGCAGACCGGAATCAGGATCAGTGCAGCCGCCAGAGTGAAAAACAGCAAAAACTGCGGGCTGCGGAGCGCTTTGCGGATATATGGTTTCATGCGCCGCCCCCCTCCAGCCGAATACGGGGATCGAGGAAGCGGTAGAGCAGATCGACGACCAGATTGATGAGAACATAGATAATCGCCATCCAGAGGATATAGCCCTGGATCACCGGGTAATCCTTGACGGAGATGGCGTCAATAGCCATTTTCCCTACGCCCTGCCACTCAAAAATCGTCTCAATAATCGTTGCGCCGCCCATCAGGCTGCCGATGGACATGCCGAACATGGTGATGACCGACAGCAGGGAGTTGGGCAAAATCTGGGTGAAAATGATTCTGCTCCGGCTGAGGCCCCGGGCGAGGCCTCCGGTGAGATAGTCCCTGTTCATCTCCTCCAGCATACTGCCGCGCACCCGCCGTACATAGAGCGAGGCCATCCAGATCGACAGCGTAACTGCCGGCAGGATCAGGTGCCGCAGATCTCCGTCTCCCATGACCGGCAGCAGCTTCAGCTTGACGCCGAAGGCATACATCAGCAGCGCCCCCACCCAGAAGCTGGGCATCGACACACCGAAGAAAGAGACAAAGCGGATCAGGTAATCCACAGGGCGGTTCTGACACACTGCGCTGAGGATTCCCAGCGGTACCGCAAGCACCACGGTCAGCAGCAGCGTGGCGGCGGTTAAAATCAGCGTATTCGGGATGTGCTCCGTCAGTGTAGCCCAGACGGAGGTTCCGTATTTGTACGATTCACCCAGGTCTCCCCGGAGTACCCGGCCCAGCCAGCGGCCGTACTGCACAAGGAAGGGGTCGTTCAGGCCCAGCTCCTCCTTTGCCGCTTCGATCATCTCCATGTCCGGCGTCACACCCAGACGGGAATATTTCAGCGTCACAGGATCGGAGGGGGACAGGTAGGACAGCGCAAAGGTAAAAAACGACAGCACCAACATGATCGGAAAAACAAACAGCACCCGGCGCGTTACATATTTTTTCATACTCTCTCACTCCACCTCCCTCAGCCCAACGAAAAACGGACACACCCGATCAAAACAGGTATGCCCGCAGCGATGGAAAGGCAGCGGCTGCACATCATGAAGCAACCAGCGCTTTGTCACACGGATTCTCACGCTTCTCCGGAAGAAGTGTGAACCACATCACAAAAACGCGCCTTTCCATGGGACATATCATTCTTTAGTCCGAAGAATTCGATACGCAATTTCACAGGCAGGTCTTCTGACTCAGCATCTCCACCGGACGCCCCTTCTCAGCCCTTCTCAGGCCAATGGATCTGGCGCCGGCTCCACTTCACAGCAGCGGTCCTGTCGGAGATTTTCACTCCGTTCCCTTTTCACCCGCACCTCAGTGCGGACACCTGTGATTTCCCGAATATTCTGTTGTAATGTGCTCTATATTGTTAGATTATCATATCATGCCTGCCGTGTCAAGCCCCGTCAAAACGGGTTGCGCCACTGTAAAGCTGCGCCTCTCCCATAAAAAGTTTCTACTTTTTATGGGAGAATAGTATTATTTCTTTCTCACGTCCCGTACACCCTCAAAGAACAGCGCCAGCGCGCCCGGCCCCACGTGGGAACCGGTGACGGGCTCATAGCTGACTGTCAGTATCTCCTTTGGGGGACGGCTGCGGCGGAGCAGCGTCTCCAGTCGTGCGGCATCCTCGGGGCAGTCGGCCTGGGCAATGCCGACGGTCTGACGCTCCGGGTGGTCCGCCAGGGCTTCATAGCGCTCCGCCAGAGCCTCGACGGATTTCGCCCTGCCCCGTGCCCTGCCGCAGGCCACAATCCTCCCGTTCTCGTCCCCCTTGAGCAAGGGCTTGATGTTCAAAACGGTGCCCACGGCGGCGGCCACACCGCTCAGACGCCCACCCTTTTTGAGATAGGCAAGATCATCCACAGTAAACACCTGACAGATCCGGTGGCGCAGGGACAGCAGATGCTCCGCCGCTGCCTCCACACCCATACCTCTGCTGCGGTATTCGGCGGCGCGCAGCACCAGCAGTCCCTCCCCCAGAGAGGCCCCGAGGGAATCCACCAGCCGCATTCGTCTCCGGGGAAACTCCCCGGCCAGCTCCGCCATGGCCACGCCCGCTGCCTGACACGAGCCGCTGATCCCCGAGGACATGCTGACAAACAGCAGGTCCTGTCCCGCTTCCAGATAAGGGCGGAAAAAGCACATATAGCGTTGGGGGCTGATCAGGCTGGTGGAGACCTCCGTCCCCCGTCGCATGGCGCCGTAAAAGGCCGCGCCGTCAAATTCCTCCGGGTCCGTACAGACCCGGTCTGCGCCCAGCGTGTGAAAGGAAAAGGGAATGACTCCCACCTCAAGCTGCTGTGCCATCGGCGCGGGCAGATTGGCGCTGGTGTCCGTTAAGATTGCAAACGACATCTGGTCGTCCTCCTTTGTCGCTTTGTCGGTTTCACTGCGCTATTTTACCCTGCCGGCCCGGGGAGAGACAAGAAAATATCCCGGGAGAGAGGAAACAGAAGGGGGAGTGCCGGTCTACAATCCGTAGAAGTGCTCTCTCCGGCGCTGATGCAGCTCCCGGCACGCACTTTTTCGACACGAAGCCGCTGCAGAAGCTGTTTTCTCCGCCGGGACCCCCGAAGCGGAAAAAAGCACTCCCTCCGGCCGCTCTGGGGCCGGAGGGAGCGCTGTGGTAAGGCTCATTCCTCTACAATGCTGCCGTCAGGGAGATTCCCCAGGCCGGGGAGGAAGATGGTCCCGCCCGGCGTTTCGCCGTCGGAGGGGATGGTAATGACCTCCTGGTTATCCGGCACATCGCTGGGGTTGAAGGTGGGCCCGGGCGCCTGGGTGACGGTGATTGTGGGTGTTTGGGTCTGCGACGGGTTCGGGGTGTCGACGGGGGCCTGACTGGCGCTGGGAGCGGGTTCAAAGGCGCTGTAGTCCGGGGTGAAGTCCGGCCCGTCATAGGTGCCAAGGAGCTTGCTCATGGCGCGCTCGTATTCCTCTGTGCCTGCTTCATAGGGCTGGGGCTGGTAGTCGTTTGCCGCATCGCTGCCCGAGAGCTTGCAGGGGATCATATCAACCTTTTCCACACTGAGGCTTCCGTCGGCGCCGCGCACCACTGTGACCTGGATAATGGCGGTATCCCGATCCCGGGGATTGGTGTTTCCGCCAAAGCTCCAGTTACCCAGGGAATAGAAGATCCATCCGCCGCCGTATTCCTCAGCCTTTTGCAGTACGTGGGGGTGGGAGCCATAGACCAGGTCCGCCCCCGCGTCGATGGCCGCCTGGCCGGCAGTAATCTGGTCGACGTTTGGCCGATAACTGCCCTCCTTGCCCCAGTGCAGGGCGGCAATGATAAACTCCGCACCGTCATTCTTCAGCTTCTGCACACCTGCCCTGACCTGAGCGGCGGTGGGAAAGAGCTTGGCGTAGACGCCGATCACAGGACCGTCGCCGGACTGGTAGAGGCAGGTGCCGTCCTCATCGGCATAGAGCACCCCCGCAGCCTCCAGCGCGGCCTTGGTGTCCTTCCGGCCCTGTTCCTTATAGTCCCCGGCGTGGTTGTTGCCCAGGGTAACCAGCTCGATGCTGCCCTCGGTGAAGATACCGGCGTATTTCGCGTCGGACTTGAAGGTAAAGGTGCCGCCGCTGGAGGTGGTTGCGTCGGTAAAGGTGCCCTCCATATTGGCGATGGAGAGGTAGTCGTTTTCAAAATATTGCTTTGTGGCGGCGAAGGGCCAGCTCAGGTCGTCCCCCACGACCTTCTCAAAGGACCCCGCAGCACCCTTGCTGTGCTGGCTGGAGGCCAGCGTGCAGTCTCCCACAAAGCTCAGGACATAGCGCTCTGCCTCCGTCTCCGGTGTGGGAGTTGGCGTGGGCGTGGGTGTGGGGCTGGGTGTGGGCTCCGGTGTGGGAGTTGGCGTGGGCTCCGGCGTGGGGCTGGGTGTGGCCGCCGGGACAGGGGTGGGACTGGGCGCGGCCGGCGCCACAGGCCCGAATACGCCGGCGCGCAGCAAAATGACGCCGGCCAGAAGCGCGCCGACCGCGACGCAGACTGGAATCAATATTTTTTTCATAGTATTCTCCTGTTATAAAACCGCGCGGCCCCTGAAAAGGGGCCGGAAAGCATATTATGCACACAGACGGGATTTGCTGACATGAGCCCCCGCGATCATGAAGCTTTATTTCTTCACGTTCATGGAGAGATAGGCGTTGATGAACCCGTCGATATCTCCGTCCATAACATTCCCGATGTTGCCGTTTTCATACCCGGTACGGGCGTCCTTTGCCAGGGTGTAGGGCATAAACACGTAGGAACGGATGGCGCTGCCGAAGTCGATCTTCATCTGCACGCCCTTAATGTCGCTGATTTTCTCCAGATGCTCCCGCTCCTTGATCTCCGCAAGGCGTGCCCGCAGCATTTCCTTACAGTTTTCCAGGTTTTGAAAATGGCTGCGCTCCACCTGACTGGACACTACGATCCCCGTGGGCAGGTGGGTCAGGCGCACGGCAGAGGAGGTCTTGTTGACCTTTTGTCCGCCGGCGCCGGAGGAACGAAACACGTCCATCTTGATGTCCTCATCCCGCAGCTCAATCTCGGCGGTATCCGTGATCTCCGGCATGACCTCCACAGCGGCAAAGCTGGTCTGGCGACGGGCGTTCGCATCAAAGGGAGAGATGCGCACCAGGCGGTGGACGCCGTGCTCGCTGCGGAGAAAACCGTAGGCGTTGACGCCCTCAATCTTGATGGTGGCGGACTTGATGCCCGCTTCATCTCCGTCCTGCCAGTCCAGCAGGGTGTATTTGAAGCCGTGACGCTCCGACCAGCGGGTGTACATCCGATAGAGCATGCTGGCCCAGTCCTGGGCCTCGGTGCCGCCGGCGCCGGGGTGAAGCGTCAGAATGGCATTGTTGGCGTCATATTCCCCGGTCAGCAGGGTTTGCAGCCGGGTGGTCTCCAGCGCGGTCTCAAAGCCGGCATAGCCCTCCGTCAGCTCCTCCAGCATGGACGCGTCGTTTTCCTCCAGAGCCATCTCGCAGATGGCATAGAGATCCTCCCAGCTGCTCTGCAGCCGGGCATATTGGTCCACCCTGCCCTGGAGCAGCTTGACCCGCTGCTGATTTTTCTGGGCGCGCTGCACATCGTTCCAGAAGCCCTCCTGCTCCTGCGCCGCCAGCAGCTCCTCCAGCTCCCGCCGGGCATCATCCAGCTTCAGGGCGGACCCCAGGTCCACCAGCGTGGGCTTGAGGTTGTTCAGCTTTACTTTATATTCTTCAAATTCAATCATGATGCTACGCTCCTGAATATTCTCCCAAACAGACAATTCAGGTTATTGTAACACATTCTTTTCTGCTGTGCAATGGTTATTTTTGCTTTAGGCCACTTATGGTCACTGTTCAGACGCCAATGTCATTAAGTTAAGCTTCCGGGTTAGATTCTGAAAGAGGGTCTAACCCGGAAGCTTAACTTAATGCCTGACCGCTGAGAAGTTCTGCTTGCCCTGTTTTGCCGAATATGATATGATAATAACAGAAAGGCAATGCCGGAGCTTTTTGCACGGGCGGTTTTTCAGGCGAAAAACGCGCGCGCAAGGGTGTACGGCGCTGTATGTTCCGCCCGGAAGCCTGCGCTGCGGCAGGGGGGGGCTGCCGGGCAAACAAGTAATCAATAAGCAAGAGAAAAGGAGAGAGGCCTGTCATGAAAGAAAACAAATCCAAGGGCATGAATAACTTCGGCCCAAAGGGCTGGTGGATCATCATCTTTGTCGGTCTGCTGTATGTGATCAGCTCCAATACCGTGGACCTGGTCAACGTCATTCCGGACCTGTTTGGCGCAGTCAAGGGCTGGGACCCCAATAAGCTGCTGGTGTTCAACAGCGTGGGCGGCTGGGTCGGCGTGGTATTGACACTGGTGGTCGGCCGCTGGATTGCCGCCAAGGGCGTGCGTATTCCCACCATTCTGATGCTGCTGCTGTGCGGTGTCTTCTTTGTTCTGGTTGGCGCCAGCAGCTCCGTTGCCATGTATGGTCTGTTTATCGTACTGCTGACCGCAGTGGGCAATGTGCTGAATCTGGTGAGCACCAATACTTATATGTCGAACTGGTTCCCCCGCAAAAAGGGGATTGCCCTTGGCTGGGCCACAATGGGCGCTCCCATCTCCAGCGCCGTGGCTCCCGCCCTGTTTGTCGGCGCGTTCCGTGCCACGGCCGGACCGGACAGCCCGCCCAACCTGCTTGTACCCTGCCTGATTTTCGGCATCATCTCCATTGTCATCATGGTACTGGCCTTCATTACCAAGGCCACGCCCAAGGACGCCGGCGCCTATCCCGACAACGACCCTGCCCTGGCGGATATGAAGTTTGAGGAGGGCAAGAGCCCCTGGACCGTGGGCAAGCTCCTTGCCTGCAAGCAGACCTGGATCGTCTCGCTCGTTTTCGGACTGCTGTTCATCGCTCTGGTGTGCACCATGACCTATTTTATCCCCCGCATGGTCGCTGCAGGCTTCACCCAGGATGAGGGAACCATGTGGCTGACCGTCGCCTCTCTGCTGGGCATCGTCGGAAGCTATCTCTGGGGTCTCATCGACCAGAAGCTGGGTACGAAAAAGGCTGTGATGATCTTTGCCGGCTACATGGCCGTCATGCAGTTCCTGCTGGCTGCGGTCATGGGCGTGAACCAGACCATCACCCTGATCCTGGTCATCCTTTTGGGTATCCTGATCGGCGGTATCTGCAACCTGCTGCCCAGCATGGTCATCAGCATTTTCGGAGGTCCCCACTTTGCCTCCGCCAACAGCGTAGTCACCCCCATTGTGGTGGCACTGCGCACTGCGGCCTTCATTATCATGGGGATTATTCTCGGTGCCACCAATAACAATTTCGGTACCCTGAGTATCTTCCTCGGCGTCTTCGCCACCGCAGCTTTTGTGCTGTCCTTCCTCCTGACGGACAAGGAGATTCCCGCCCCCGGCGAGAAGGGCGGAAGGTGACCTCTCCGGCCGGACAGGAAGCCGCGCCATCCCTTCTGCCGCAGGGAGCCGGCGCTCTTGATAATGCCGCGGCGCGTATAGGCCTTCCCCGCAGGGATTTCCATATCCCCCCGGCGGGAGCCGGAGACCGTCCGGCCGAATGAATATTGTCTCCACGCCGCCGGCTCCTGTGCGGATAAGCCGGCGGCGTTTCCCGCAGAAAACAGCGGCCCGGGGCGAACCCGGAGATGCCGCCGCTTTCTTCGCCGGAAAAAAAGCAAAACCCCGCCGCTTCTCCTGCGCATTTTTTGTAGATATTCCGAAAGAACTGTGTTATAATTGAAAAAAGGCTGAAAAAACGCCTGTGCCGCGGAAGACACTCTGGGCAAAACATCACGGGCAGGTACATATATTGATTCAGAGAGAGACTGTTCAATCAGGCGGGAGTTTGCATGGAGCTTTTTTTTCGGAACCATGATTATAAATATGCGATCGAGCAGATCATGCTGATGCTGTTTCCCGGGGAGCGGCCGGTGTATCCGGACCGAATGCCTCCGGAGGGCCTCCCGCTATACGCCGTGGTAACCCTGGATGAGGACAGCGAGCGGTTTTATGCCCTGACGGATCTCTTTCAAAACGGTGTGCGGTATGAAGGCCGTGCCTCCGTTTTCCGTCAGGAGCTGACAGACCCCATTCTCTCCCTGCGCGCGCAGCAGCGGATCTTAAAGGAGAGCTTTTATCGCGCCAGCGTCCAGCTTTTGGGCAAAAAGCCGGTATGGGGCGCCCTCAGCGGCGTTCGTCCTGCGCGGCTCATGCGCGCAGTGCTGCGGGAAACGCCGGACGACGCGCACGCCATGGCGCGCTTTATGGAGCTCTATGACGTGTCGCCTGGCCGGACGGCACTGTGTCTGGATGCGGCGAAGCAGGCCGCAGAGGCCGACCGGCAGCTGGAGCAGCGGGATGTGTGCCTCTATATCAGCATTCCCTTCTGTCCCACCCGCTGCGCCTATTGCAGCTTTGTGAGCCAGTCGGTGGAGAAGTCCATGGCGCTGATCCCGCCCTATCTGGAAGCCCTGCGGAAGGACCTGTTTGCCACTGCCGCCGCCGTGGAGGAGGCGGGACTTCGGGTGGTATCCGTTTACTTTGGCGGAGGCACCCCCACAACCCTCTCTCCGGAACAGCTTGGCAGGCTCCTGGAGCTGCTGTTTGACGAGTTTGACCTCAGCTTTTGCCGGGAGGTCACTGTGGAGGCCGGAAGGCCGGATACGATTACCGGGGAGAAGCTCGCTGTGCTGTCAGAATTCGGAGTAAACCGGGTCAGCGTCAATCCCCAGAGCATGTCTGACCGGGTGCTTGCGGCCATCGGAAGGCGGCATTCGGCGGCGGATGTCATTGACGCGCTGGCGTTGGTGAAGTCTGCCGGGAGCTTTACGGTGAACATGGACGTGATTGCCGGACTGCCCGAGGACAGCCTGAAGGATTTTCGGGAGACGGTGGAGCTGGTGCTGCGGATGGAGCCGGAAAATATTACGGTTCACACCCTGACGCTCAAGCGGGGCTCCCGCATCACAACCGAGGGAATACATCTGCCCTCCGGCCGGGAGGTCGGAGAGATGCTGGAGCAGGCGGAGCACCTGCTGCGCAGGCGGGACTACCGCCCCTACTATCTCTACCGGCAGAAATATATGTCCGGCGGCTATGAGAACGTAGGCTGGACCAGGCCGGGAAAGGAAAATCTCTATAATATATGTGTCATGGAGGAGCTGCGCAGTGTGATCTCCATGGGAGCCGGCGCCTCCACAAAGCTGACTGTGGGAGACGGACGGCTGCAGCGGATGCTGTCGCCCAAATATCCCAGGGAATATATGGACAGTATCCATAAGGTCTGCGCGGACAAAGAACGAATTGTCGATTTTTACCGTTCGCTGCGGGAAGGCGGGACGGCAGAAAATCAGAAAGCGGGTGAAGCAAAATGAAGAAAGCCGCGGCGATCCTGATCACGCTGCTGTGCGCACTGTCCCTGAGTGCCTGCAAGCTGCCTATTATCGGCGAGATCGGTAAAAATAAGGATGCCGAGCCCACCCCCACCCCCGCACCGCTGGAATTTGACGGGGAATGGAAACAGAGCAACAGCCCCTCGGACTCGGACTATCATGGGCTGCATATCAGTGACGATTACATGGAGATCTACTGGATTCTGGATTCCAGCGACGGGGCCGCGCTGTATTGGGCGGGCACCTTTACCCCACCGAAAAAGCCGCTGACGGTGGAGGACAGCTATGAGTGGGAGTCCAAGGCTGACACCAGCCGCACTACCATGTCCCTTCTGACAGACAAAAACGCCACAAAGAAGTTCAAGTACGAAAAGGGCCATATTACCTATGAGGTGGACTATGAGGATGTGGTGATGACCGTCAAGGCCACAAAGGGCTCCTGGGGTTACGGCACCAAGGAGTATTTCGGCACCACAGACATGTTTGATATGGTGAACGGGGTGTTCCGGGACTATCTGGAGGAGCACCCGGTGGCAACGCCGGAGCAGGAGCTGCCGGAGGAGCCCGCGGCCGATTGAGAGCTGCGCGCTTTTCCCCCCCTGTGGGCTGGCAGCCCTGCTGCCGGTGCGTCCCGGTGAGACCCAAGCCGTTCACGGCGGGCGGGCGCATGTCAAATACGCCCTCCTTGCCGTGATAATAGACAGACGAAACCGTTCCATCCACCGTCCCCCAGGACGAGCGCGAGAGAAAGAGAGGGTGCAATATGAGCTATTCCCTGACAGACATCAATTTTAAGACCGTCGCGGATCCCAAATCCTTCCTGCTGGAATGTGACGAGCGCTACGCCGACGAGATCTACGACGTAGCGGAAAAAATTCTGGACCATATGTCCGTGTGTCCGATCGTACTGCTCTCCGGCCCCAGCGGCAGCGGCAAGACCACTACAAGCATGAAGATTGCCGAGGAGCTGAACCGCCGGGGCGTAAAAACCTATCACGTGGGCATGGATGACTATTTCAAGACGATCCACCCGGACACCGTACCCCGCACCCCGGAGGGGGACATGGATCTGGAGAGCCCTCTCTGCCTGGATATGGAGCTGTTGAACAGGCATTTTACCATGCTGGAAAAGGGGGAGCGCATCTACGTGCCCAAGTATGAGTTCTCCCGGCAGATGCGCATTCAGGAGCCCAGCAAATCCATACGGCTCAAGAAGGACGAGATTGTGGTTTTTGAGGGCATCCACGCCCTGAACGACATGATCACGGATGTCCACCCGGAGGCCTTCAAGCTCTATATCAGTGCCCGCAGCAATGTGGAGTTTGACGGCAAGGTGGTGTTCCGGCGCTACTGGTTCCGTCTGGTGCGCCGCATGGTGCGGGACTTCAAATTCCGGGGTACGGATCCCCAGGACACCATGCGCATGTGGGCCAATGTGATCCGCGGGGAGAAAAACTATATCTCCCCCTTCAAGCACAAGGCGGACTACCGCTTCGACAGCTCCTTTGCCTATGAACCTGCGGTGTTCAACGAGGTGGCTACCAAGCTGTTCCAGTCCGTGCCCGAGGGCATTGAACGGTTTGAAAACCTGCGCAAGGTGCTGCCGGCGCTGCAGTTGTTTGGCACCATTGACGAGTCACTGGTGGCCCCTGACGCCATGATCAGAGAGTTTATCGGCGGAGGAATTTACGAATATTGAGCCTGATGCAGGCACATTCTTCCCCGGCGCCCGAAAGAAGGCGCCGGGGTTTTTTCCATGCGATAACCGCCCTCTGCCTTCCTGCGCCGGCGATTTGAAAAAAACGATATTTTTCAGTTCGCTTTCAGCTTTTCGCGCTATAGTAAGGACAACGAAGGGCAAATGCCAAGGAGGTAGACAAGAAATGCTGAATTCTATTATCAACGCCAGTGAGATCACGGTCTCCGCTTTTCTGATCTGCACGGCGGTTTCACTGGTACTGGGGCTGGCAACAGCATTGCTGAGCATGTATAAGAATCGTACATCCCAATCCTTTGCACTGGCGCTGGCAATTCTGCCGGCAATGGTCCAGGTGGTCATCATGCTGGTAAATGGCAATATCGGCGCCGGCGTTGCGGTGGCAGGGGCCTTCTCCCTGGTCCGTTTCCGCTCCGCAAACGGCTCCGCCCGGGAGATCGGACTGATCTTTCTGGCCATGGCGCTGGGGCTGGCCACGGGCATGGGCTATGTGGCGCTGGCCGTCATCTTTTTCATCATCATGGCGCTGTTCATGCTGCTGCTCACCACGCTCCGCTTTGGTACCGGGCGCTCCGGCGAGCGGGTTTTGAAAATCACCATTCCGGAGGACCTGGACTATGATGGGCTCTTTGATGATTTGCTGGAGCGCTTTGCCAGCTCCTATGAGCTCTGCCGTGTCAAAACCAGCAACATGGGCACCCTCTACGAGCTGGAATACAGGCTCATGCTGCGGGACGAGCACGCCACCAAGGAGTTTATGGATGAGCTGCGCACCCGTAACGGGAATCTGAACATCACCTGCGGCAAGCCCGTGGAAAAAGACGCGCTGTAAAGCGCTTTGATTTGATATAGATGCACGCGTCCCGCCGCGTCTCTCTCCATCGCGGCGGAGATGAAATCAGAGACACACTTCTATCACTGCTTTTCTTCTTCTTTTCTCTCACACACATACTTCAAGGCCGTCTGGCAGGTCCAGACGGCCTTGAAGCGCAGAAAAAGCCTCGCGGAGTGAACGCAGCGCAGCTTCCCCGTCGTCAAGGATTTTGACGGCGATTTGAGGCTGTCTGGACCTGTCAGACGGCCCTGGACTGTCCGGGGACGCCGGAGGGCCTGTGGTCCGCCTTGCACCCTTGCCGGGGAAAGGCCACCTGGCGCAGGCGCAGCATACTGACTGTAAAATTATAGATCTCGCAGAGGAAAATCACCATGAGATAGCCTGCCAGTGCGCGTCGGGGCAGCACCGTAACCACCAGCAGCACGCCGATGGCGGCCTCGCTGATATTAAAGCCCATGCTCCACAGCATCTGCCCCAGTCCTTTCAGGCAGCCGTCGGTGACAATATCCACATACATAAAGGGGACCAGGAGGGCAAAAAGACGGATATAGCGTCCCACTCCCGGTGTTTTATAGATCAGCATTCCCAGGGGCTCGGCACAGAAAAACAAAAAGGCAGCGGCGCCAAGAGAAAAGCCCAGCGCCCAGCGCAGCAGACTCGCCACTGTTGCCCGGATACGTGCCGTATCCCCCCGGACCTGAGCGGCAGTGAGCTCCGGCACCGTCAGCTCCGCCAGAGCCGAAAGCATACAGGAGGGAAAACCGATGATGGGAAAAACCATGCCTGTAATCATGCCATAGCTACTGAGCGCGGCCTCGGCAGCCAGACCGGCGGCGGCAAGCTTGCGGGGCACCAGCAGGTTTTCCAGTGTGGTCAGGCTGGTGCGCGCGTAAGCCGCAAGGGCAAGCGGCAGGGCAATGCGCAGCATTCTCCCGGTCATGGGCCTGTCTGAAGCTGTTGTCCGCCGGCGCCGCCGGTCCAGCAGATACAAAAGCGCAATAAGCGCCAGGGAGACGCCGTCCGCAGCCACGCTGCCCAGGGAAATAGCGGCGCAGCACTGCTCCAGGTCGTCTCCGGGCGCCCGGCTGAGCAGCAGCATGACGCAGCCCACGCCGGTGAGCTGTTCAATGACCTGCACCGCCGCGCTGCGCCAGGCGCACCCTGTGGCAATAAAGTAACCGTTGAGGACGCAGGACAGGGAGATCATAGGCAGGCTGAAGGCCAAAATCCGCAGACTTTTCACCGTGCGGGCATCCCGGACCCAGAGAAAGCCAATAGGCTGTGCGCACAGCCGCAGGATCAGAAAGGCCGCACCCCCGAAAAAAGCTGCGTACGCCAGGCAGTGGCCCACGGCGCGGGAGACGCTGCCTGCGCTGCCTCTGCCCTGTTCTTCTGCCACCAGCCGTGTGGCGGTAAAGCGTACACCGGAGATTGCCAGCGTGGCAGAGAGCACATTGACGCTCATTACCAGCTGCCAAAGTCCCACCCCGGCTGCACCGATGCGTCCGGCGAGCCAGACCTGATAGGCCAGGCCGATGCAGCGCATCAGTATGGCTGACGCTGTCAGGATCGCCGTGTCCTTTGCCAGCTTGCCCAGTCCCATTACCTTCGCCCCCCAATCGGCGCGCCCGCCCAGGGCGGCAGGGCACGCGGGAATGGTAAAGTATATTCCGCAGGACCGGAATATTTGCCTGCGATGGCTGTGCCGCTGCCTTAGCCCGGAGAGAAGATTTGCATAAAACGGCGCTGCAAGAATTCACATCCTGTTCATGAATTTCGGAATATTTGTTCATAATTTATGGATAAGATAAAATTGTTCCAGACAGGAACAGGACAGAACATAAAGCTTCTGATTTACCCCCCTCTTTCTCTCTCTTTTCAGAAAACCCCCACTGTAAATCTACAGTGGGGGTTTTTCTGTGCATCGAAGGGACTGCGTTCCGGGCGTTTTCCCCGGGATACTTTTCGTCTGTGAATACAGTCCGCGGCGAAAGTATTTCAGTTCAAACACCTCTGGCGTCTGAACTGATACTATTCTCCCATAAAAAGTAGAAACTTTTTATGGGAGAGGCGCGGAATTGGGGGCGAAGCTTTTTTCAATGGTTTTCCTGCCCCTGTAAACAGTAACGCAAAAGTCTATTCCTCCGGTCCCAGCCTGGACAGAAACGCTGTGAAATATTCCGGCAGGGGCGTGGAAAAATGCAGCCGTTCACCGCTGCGGGGGTGCGTAAATTCCAGCTCTCTGGCGTGAAGGCACTGTCCGTCGAGGCCGCGCTCCCCGGGCTTTCCGCCGTAGACCGCATCCCCTGCCACGGGGTGGCCGATATATGCCAGGTGTACCCGAATCTGGTGGGTGCGGCCGGTTTCCAGCCGGCAGCGGAGATGGGTATAGTCCCGGTAGCGGGCAAGCACCTCCCAATGGGTGATTGCCTCCTTTGCCCCGGGACTGTGCCCTGCTGCCATGCGTTTGCGCTGGGTGGGGTGACGGCCGATGGGGGCGTCCACAGTGCCGCTGTCACTGCGCATCCTGCCCCGCACCACCGTCTCATAGAGACGAAACATGCTGTGGTCGCTGAGCTGCGCGCTGAGTCCCCGGTGGGTGAAATCGTTTTTCGCAACCGCAAGCAGACCGGAGGTGTCCTTGTCAATGCGGTGAACAATGCCGGGGCGCTTCTCCCCACCGATTCCGCTGAGGGAGTCTCCGCAGTGCCAGAGCAGTGCGTTGACCAGTGTTCCGTCGGGGTGGCCGGCGGCCGGGTGGACAACAAGCCCCTTGGGCTTGTTCAGGACGAGCAGGTCCCCGTCCTCAAAGATTACGTCCAACGGCAATTCCTGGGCAGCCAGCTCCGTTTGCTCCGGCTCAGGCAGATTCACCGTCAGCTCCGTTCCGGGCGCGGGAATATAATTCTTTTTTACATGCTTTCCGTCTGCCAGAACAGCCCCTGCTTCAATCAGACGCTGGGCTGCAGAGCGGCTCAGCGCGGGAACTAAACGTGGCAGGAGACCGTCCAGACGGTCTCCTGCAAATTCTTCTGAAATATAAATCCGCATCATCAGAGGTCCCGGAATTCCGCCAGGATGTCGTCCAGGTCATAGCTGACATCATCGTCACTGCGCGGCGGAGCAGCGCTGGGCGAGGGCTGCTGCACGGCGGGAGCAGGTGGGGGAGCCTGCCGCGGCGCGGCAGACACGGGAGCGGAGGCAGAGCCGGTGCCCTGCACCAGCATCCGCATTACCTGCTCCGTCTTGGTCTCGCCTGTGTTTGCGGCGGTATCCAGACGCTCCATAACCGCTACAGAGCCGCCGTGGTTCTCCGCGGCGCCGGCCCGTGGACTGCTGTCCCGGGCAGGGCGCACAACCTCCATGGGGATGGGGGAGGCCGCGCTCCCCTCCGGAGCGTCGGAGGCCCCGGCAAGGCCGCGAATCTCCCGGGACTGCGCGGTGCTGCCGCCCTGCTTCGGAAATTCCAGTATCTGACCGGCGGGCCTTTCAGGCCGGGAGGCACTCTCCGATGGAGTCCCGGAGGCAGGGAGCTTGTCTGATTGCGCCATGGATGCCGGAGCAGCGGAATCCGCCTTGACCGGCGGAGCTGCAGTAGTGCGAGCTGCTGCGCCGGAGGGAGTCCCGGCCTTATCCTCGCCGGCGCCGGGCTTCTCCACCAGAATGAAAATGCAGAAAGCAATCACGCCCAGCGTGATGTAGATGTCCGCAAGGTTGAAAACGGGGAAATTCATGCCGAAAATTTTGAAGTCAAACTCCAGCATGTCAACCACATAACCGTTGATGATCCGGTCTATGCAGTTACCGATGGCGCCGGCCATAACGATCACTGCGCACCATCGTGCGCCGGGGGTGTTGATGATCCCCTTCAACAGCACGTAGATCACTACGGCCACGAACACGAGACAGAGAATGACAAAAAACCATCGGGCGCCCTGCAAAAAGCTGAACGCAGCGCCGTAATTATGGACATTTGCCAGATGAATCAGACCGGGGATCAGATTTTTCTGCCCGGTGTCCAGCACAACGCTGATGGTGGTCCAGTATTTCAGCAACTGGTCAAGAATCAGCGCGATCACTGCGACGATCGCGTATAGCATTTGGATTTTCTCCCTTCTTTCTCATCCCTATCCTTTATGCCGGAAGAAAAAGGGATGCGTACAGTTACTTCAAAAGGCTGACCACGCGGGCACAGCGGGGGCACAGGCCGGCGGCGTCCGGACTTTTGGTGTGGCGCCAGCAGCGGGGGCACTTTTCGCCTTCGGCTTCGCTTACCAGCACACGGACGCCGGCGACCGGCGTCTCCGCGCCCTGGGAATAGAGCGCCGGATCAGCGCTGACCGCAGCCTCCGAGACGATAAACAGCTCTGCCAGCTTTTCGTCATCAAACACCCGCGGGGGATGCTTTTCCCGGGCATCCTTTACCAGTGTGACCCGCGCTTCCAGGCTCTTGCCGATCTTCTTCTCCGCCCTGGCATTTTCCAGCGCGGCATTTACCCCGTCACGTACCTGAATCAGGCTGTCCCAGCTGGACAACATACCGCTGGCATAGTCCGTGAAGGGCTGGTTCATGTCATTGAACAGCACATTCCGGCCGTCGTCTTCCCGACGGTGGGGCATGGCCTGCCAGATCTCGTCGCAGGTAAAGCAAAGAATGGGGGCCATGATCCGGGTCATGGAGTCCAGCACCAGCCACATGGCCGTCTGCGCGCTGCGGCGCAGCCTCCCGTTCCGCTCCTCGCAATAAAGCCGGTCCTTGATGACATCCAGATAGAAGTTGGACATGTCCACCACGCAGAAATCATTGACCGCATGGGTGACCGCTGCAAACTCATAGGCGTCATATGCCCGGAAGCAGCGCTCGATCAGGCTGTTTAACCGGGACAACGCCCATTTGTCCAGCTCCTCCATCTCCGCGGGAGCGACCAGATTGTCGGGATCAAAGCCGTCCAGATTGCCCAGACAATAGCGGGCCGTGTTGCGGAATTTCAGATAGCTCTGGCTGAGCTGCTTGAAAATCTCGTCGGAGCAGCGCACATCCGCGTGATAGTCCGAGGAGGCAGCCCAAAGGCGCAGCAGATCGGCGCCGTATTTGTCCATGATCTCTCCGGGGTCCATGCCGTTGCCAAGGGACTTGTGCATCGCACGGCCCTGACCGTCCACAGTCCAGCC
This sequence comes from uncultured Oscillospiraceae bacterium, assembly GCA_905236305.1. Lineage (GTDB taxonomy): Bacteria > Bacillota > Clostridia > Oscillospirales > Oscillospiraceae > RGIG7114. The sequence continues at coordinate 26,701 of CAJOPB010000126.1, forward strand.
GTGGGTAATGCACTGCCGGAAGGGCGCGCCCTTGCCCAGGGCGCCGACGGCGGTTAAAAGACTGGACTGGAACCATCCGCGGTATTGATCCAGGCCTTCCAGGTACACGGTGGCAGGCCAGAAGTCCTGATCCCGCTTCATGCTGGCATAGTGGCTGGAACCGGAGTCGAACCAGCCATCCAGGGTGTCTTCCTCCTTCGTGAAGGGACCGGCGCCGCCGCAGTGGGGGCAGACAAAGTCCCGGGGCAGGAATTCCGCAGTCTCCCGGATAAACCAGGCGTTGCTGCCCTCCCGGGCAAAGAGTGCGGAAATTGCATCAATGGTGGCGTCTGTACAGATGGGCTTTCCGCAGTCGGGGCAATAGATCACCGGAATGGGCAGGCCCCATTTCCGCTGGCGGGAGATGCACCAGTCGCTGCGCTCGCGAATCATGCTTTTCATACGGTCAATGCCCCAGTCGGGGAACCACTGCACCTGGTCGCAGGCGTCGCAGGCTGCCTCCTTAAAGGCGTCTACGGAGCAAAACCACTGGGGCGTGGCACGGAAAATAATCTCTCCCTTGCAGCGCCAGCAGTGGGGGTAGGAGTGAACGATGTCCTCGCTGGCAAAGAGCGCGCCGCTCTCACGCATATCCGCCAGAATGACCGGGTTGCTCTCACCGGTGCTCATTCCTGCATACTTGCCGGCATAGTCGGTGTGGCGGCCCCGGTCGTCCACGGGCACCACCATCTCAATGCCGTAGCGCATGCAGGTGTTATAGTCGTCCGCACCGAAGCCGGGGGCAGTATGGACGCAGCCCGTGCCGGAGTCCATGGTGACATAGTCCGCGGTGCAGAGCAGGCTGGTTTTTGGCAGGAAGGGGTGGTCGCAGAGCATGGTTTCGAAGAAGCTGCCGGGGTGGGTCTCCAGAATTTCATAGCTTTTTATGCCGCCCACGGCCATGACCTTCTCTGTCAGCGCCTCCGCCAGAATATAGGTCTCTCCGTTTTCCGCCCTTACGATGGCATAGCTGTCCTCCGGGCTCAGCGTGACCGCAAGGTTTCCGGGGAGCGTCCAGATGGTGGTGGTCCAGATCAGGACATAGAGCTTTTCCTTCGACAGGTGTGCCAGACGGCCCTTGTCATCCCGCAGGGGGAACTTGACATAGACTGTTGTGACCGGGTCCTCGTGATATTCAATCTCCGCCTCGGCCAGGGCTGTCTCATCCTTGGGGCACCAGTATACGGGCTTAAAGCCCTTGTAGATATAGCCCTTCTGATACATCTGGCCGAAAATGCGGACCTCCTCCGCCTCAAAGGAGGGGTTCATGGTCTTGTAGGGATGCTCCCAGTCACCCACCACGCCCATGCGCCGAAACCCTTTCATCTGCAGCTGCAGATATTTTTCCGCATAGTCATGGCAGGCGGAGCGAAAATCCGCCACGGACATGGCCTTGCGGTTGAGCTTCTGCTCCTTGATAATGGCGCTTTCAATGGGCATACCGTGGTTGTCCCAGCCGGGGATATAGGGGGTATAGTAGCCGCGCATGGCATAGGAACGGGTGATGATGTCCTTCAAAGCCTTGTTCAGTGCGTGACCCATATGCAGTCCGCCGTTGGAGAAGGGAGGCCCGTCATGCAGGGAAAACAGGGGCTTGCCCTCGTTTTTTTTCAGCAGCTCCTGATAGATGTTCTCCTGCTCCCAGCGTGCGAGCATCTCCGGCTCCCGCTTTGCCAGACCGGCCCGCATGGGGAAATCGGTCCTCGGCAGGTTCAATGTTTCGTTATAAAGATCCTTTTCCTTTGCCATTTTGTTGTATCTCTCTCCGTCTTCAAAAATATATGACTGCCTTATTTGGAATAATCATCCAGAGAAAACTGGGTGCTCTTTTCGATGTCGTCCTCCGGGTCGGTGATGATGTTAAAGGGCTTTGTGGGCCGCTCGTCCTCCACCACGCTGGTATGTACGTCAGGCCGCATACTGATCACAGGCTCGTCCATGACCTTGGCCACGGTCTCCTCGATGGTTTTGACCGTCTCGTGGATCTCGGGCGCGCTGTCCTGGACGGGCGCCGCGGCGGGCGCGGGAGGGGTGGGGCGCTGCGCCGGAGGCTGGACCGCAGGCTGTGCCGGAGCACTCTGGTCAGCCTTGACGGAACGGTGCTGGCGCATAAAGTCCATCTCCCCCACCCGCTGCAGAAATTCCAGCTGACGGCGGCAGATCTGGTCCATACGGTCAATAAATTCCGCGCTGATCTTGCGGGTCTCCTCCAGACGGGTCTCCTCCGCCTGCACCTCGGCGCTGATCCCCTCGGTGACCCGCGCCGCTTCGGCCCGTGCGTCGTTGAGGATGGCGGCGGCCCGGGTGTTGGCGTCCTCCAGCACGGCGTTGGCCCGGGTCTTGGCGTCCTGTTCGATGGAGCTGCCCAGCTTCTGGGCGGAGAACACGGCGTTGCGCAGCGCGTCCTCGTTGCCCCGGTACTCGTCCACCTTGTCCACCAGGACCTTCATCTTGTTTTTCAGCAC
>CAJOPB010000127.1 GCA_905236305.1 uncultured Oscillospiraceae bacterium
ATAGACCGGAAGTTCAAACTGTTGGTCAGGAAGCTCAGACAGGATCTCCAGCAAATACGCCGCTTCTTCCTCCGCTTCCGTGACGGTAATCGCCTGAGAGAAAAAATAAACGCCCAGACGCAGCCCCTGTTCCGAGGCGGCGGCAACATTTTCCGCAAAATACAAATCGCGGTTTAACGTTCCTGCCGCGCCATAGCCCCGGTAGCCCGCCCGTATAATCGCGAATTCCACGCCGCTTTCCGCGACAGCGGCCCAATCAATCTCTCCCTGGTGCTCGCTGACGTCAATCCCCCGCAGAACACTGTAGGAAGAGCCGGTGTAGACTGCTTCCTCCGTAAAATCCTCGGCCCCTAAGGGATTGACCGGCAGCTCCGGATATTCCTGTACCCACATCGTGGTGCCAAAGCCGCTCTGTACCTCTACCAGCCCCGCGTAAGGATCAACCGGCGTTGGCTCCGGAGTTGCTTCCACCGGCTCCCCGGGTTGGCCGCAGGCGCAAAGAATGCAAAAGCTTAACATGATAAGATCCGCGCGGATGATTCCGCTCGTTCGCATCGTTCTCTGTTTCTGTTTCATAGCTATCCCAATATAACATGTCCTGCACGCGTTTGCAATATGGAATCCTTTCCTGGTGTTCTCATAACCTCAATAAAACCCGCGCCGGAAGGTCATCCGGCGCGGGTTTGAGGGTCTAAACGAGAAACGGATCAATATTTGTCAGTTCCGGCATATCCGTTGTTGCTGAAGGAATTATCATAGCTGCTCTGGGAAGGCGCCGGGGCAGCAGACATCATACCGCCATGGCCATCGCGGCGCAGGGTGAAGCGGCCAACCAGTTCTTTGAGCAGATTCGCCTGGCCCGACAGCTCTTCGCTGGCGGCGGCGGACTGCTCCGCAGTGGCGGAGTTGGTCTGAACCACGCTGGAGATCTGGTCGATACCGGTTGTGACCTGGGCCACATCCCGCATCTGCTCGTTCGTCTGCTCGGAGATCATAACCACAGCCGTAGTGACCTTTTCGGCGCGCGTGATCGCCTCGTTCAGGGCTTGCTCCGTCTCAATGGAGATACGAGAGCCTTCCTTGACTGCCTTCACGGTATCCTCGATCAGAGTTGCGGTGCTGGCAGACGCCTCCTGGCTCTTTGTTGCCAGGTTGCGGACTTCATCCGCCACAACAGCGAAGCCCTTTCCGGCGGAGCCGGCGCGGGCCGCCTCGACGGCAGCGTTCAGTGCCAGAATGTTGGTCTGGAATGCGATATCCTCGATGGTCTTGATAACCTTGCTGATCTCCTGGGACTTCTCCTCGATGTCGCGCATGGCGCTCATCAGCTCGGTCATATGGCCGGACGCGCTCTGGATGGTCTCCGCGGCGGTCTTGTTGTCCGCCTGGGCCTGCGCGGCATGGCCGGCAGTGGTCTCGACCTTGCTGTTGATCTCGCCGACGGTGGCGGCCAGCTCCTCGACAGAGGAGGCCTGCTCGGTGGCGCCCTGTGCCAGAGCCTGGGCGCTGGAGGAGACCTGCTCGCCGCCGGAGTTCACCTGGTCGGCGGAGAGGTCGATCTGGCTCAGTGTGTCGCTGACGGCAGCGTTCAGCTGCTGGATGGAGGTACGCAGACGGGCGAACTGGCCGACATAAGCGTCGGGGTTGCGGCTGGTAACAGCAAAGTTTCCGTTACCCATGCTGCTGAGCTGGTACTCCACGTCGGAAATGATGTCGCGGATGGTCTTGGTCAGGCTGCGCATATTATCGGCGAGCTGGCCGAGCGCATCCTTGGACTCGAAGGTGATGCTGGCATCGAGGTTGCCGCCGGCCACATCCAGCGTGGCCTGCTGCATCTCGTTGACCGGCTTGGTGATGCTGTTGGAAATGTAGAGCGCCAGAAATACGCCGACGACAGCGCTGACGACGGCCAGCACGATCACGATGATGGTAGCGGTGGTCGCCAGAGCGGCAGCGGACTCCACACGGGCGACGGCTCTGGTCTCGGCGCCGCCGGCGATGTCGATCAGAATCGCGCGGGCGTCCTCAATCGTGGGAATCACATCGGCCTTATAGAGGTCGTAGCCGGCCTGCTTCTCACCGCCCAGCGCAAATCCGCGCACGGTCTCCAGATTGCTGGTCAGGGCGTTCAGCTTGGTAACAACGGAGTCGATCTGGCTCAGATCGCCCAGATAGGTGTTCTTCAGCAGCGCAGTATGTTCTACCGCAGCGGCGTGGTAGCCCTGTGCGTCAGCCAGGCATTGCTCGATCTGCTTCGGATCGGTATCTACCAGGGAACGCAGAATGCTCGCACGCATGGCAAACAGATTATATCTGGCCTGCCAGGTGTTTGTAACAGTCTGGTAGTTGTTGTCATAGAATTGCTGCAGGCTGTTGCCGACGTTGTTGATCATGATCAGGGATACGACGCCGGTGACTACCAGCAACAGTATCACAATCAGGAACGCAACGATCAATCGGGTGCTGATTTTCATGTTTTTCATATTGTGTTCTCTCCTTCTCTGATTTGGTTTGCGTCTGAAAAACACTTCGCCGTTAAACTATATGCCATTATAGCCCAAGAAATCGCCGTGGTCAATAATTTCTTTTCCGGGCGCGAAGAAAAAGATTTTATGTCGACCGTTTTCACTGGCGCGCGCCATGACCGCAGAGCGTGCAGCCTTCAGGGGGCATCGGCTTCCGCCTCGTCGCCTCCTTCCGCCTCAGATTCCGCGTCCGTCAGGGTAACGGTCCCAGCCTCGTCGTCAAATCGTGCCTGTTTGGTATCAATCTGCTCCACCGTGTCCGTTTCGTCATCATAACGGTAGAGGATACGCTTGCCATCCCGGCTGAGGAAGAAAATGCCCATGATCTCATTGGTGCCGGCAGGGCCGTCACCGTATACCCTGACCTGGGTGCAGGTTCTTCCATCCACAAGGATCACGCTCTCCGAGGCAAAGAGCTCATATTCAGACATATCATCCCCCTCCAGGCCCAGCACGGAGGGCGAGAGATGCTCGATATAGTTCACCACCTCTGCGGTGGTCATGCGCGTGGTAATCTGCAGGGGCTGGGTCGGCTCCGGTGGGGCTTCCTCCGCACCGTCGGTCTCCTCCGGCTCTGCCTCCTCCCCTGCCTCCGACTCACTGACGGATTCCTCCGGCGGAGCGTCGGCGTCGTCCTTCCCGCCGAGCAGCCGGGTGCCCAGAAACACCGCAGCTGCCGCCACCACCAGCACCGCCGGCAAAAGAATCAGAAGAAGCTTTTTCTTTCCTCCGCCCTTCTTGCCGCCTTCCTCACCCTCGGCTCCCTCCTCGGACTCCGCCTCGGCCTTTTTCTTCTTTTTCGGCGGCTTTTCCTTCTTTACCTTGGGCGGTTTTTCCTTCTTCACCTTCGGCGGCTTCTCTTTTTTTATCTTGGGCGGCTTCTCCTTTTTTACCTTCGGTGGCTTTTCCTTCTTCACCTTAGGTGGTTTTTCCTTTTTCGGACGCTTTTTTCGTCCCTTTTTTTCTTCTTTTTCTTCGGTCTCGTTCATGTTCGGCTACCTTTCAAAGAGACTGTTCTTTCCGTAAAAGCGTGGATTTCGAGCCTGCGCGGCGCAGAGCGGCGGAAAAACGCCGTCAAGACGTGTGCAAAGACAGCTCCGGCAGGCCCTCTCCCTCTCAGGTTGTCCCTGTCCCCTCCGTATTGCCTTTCAGAATATTCGGCTGACGCAGAATTGTCCCGCTGTAAGCCCGCACAACGCGGGGACCCACGGCTGTAAAGGCCGTGTCCGTGTCCGAAATGGAGGTCATATACAGCCGCGAGGCGGCCTCCTGCTCAATTCTCAGATGGATGTCCGGCAGAATCAGGCGCGGATTGGCCATTTCGAAGATCACCACGTACATCAGGTACATGGAGTACTCATTCTCCGCCCTGCCCAAAAGGGCGTCCTTTAAGTCCCTGGGGAGCAGCATATTCTCCAGCAGGCTCTCCATGCGCACATTCATCACCTTGTCCAGCAGACTGAACATGCCCATCAAAAAGCCGGACTGGGGAGTGAGCCGGGTGTCGCTGTACTCCATCAGCAGCTCCACAAAACGGCCGCGCTGAAACGCCCTGCGGGACATCTCGTCTGTGTTGGTCACGTTGTTCTGCTTCAGCAGCACCAGACAGACCCAGCGCAAAAGCTCGTCCGTGCCCATCAAAAGCATTCCCCGCTGGATTTCGGACATGGAATTGCCCTGAAAATTGGACGCGGCCTGGGTTTGGCGCAGGAACATATAGGCCAGCAGGGAGTCGCTGTAAATGATCTCCGCGCAGCGGTCAAAGTCGATGACCGGCCGGAGCAGCTCATTGAGCAGCTGTCCGTAGGAGGACTCGGCCAGAGGCGGAAGCTGTTTGCTGAGACGGGTGGGTTTTTCAAAGTAATAGCCCTGGAAGTAGGCAAAGTCCAGGCTCAGCGCGGTATCAAAATCCTCCTCTGTCTCAATGCGCTCCGCCAGCAGCCTGGCGTGGGAGGGACGCAGCTTGCGGATGATGTTTGTCAGCTGCAGGCGGCTGTATTGGCTCACATCAATGCGGATAATATCAAAAAGGGGCAGAATCTCGTTAAAGCGCAGGGCGCCGTTAAACTCACTATAGCTGTCCAGCACAAGGCGGTAGCCCGCGCGGCGCAGAGAGGAAAACTTGTCAATCAGGGCCTCGTCCACCGAGATGTCGCCCGGAACCTCCACGACAATCTCCTTGGGACTGGCCAGAAAGGCAAAATCATCCATAATAAGGTTGCGCGTGAAATTGATGAAGGCAGGAAGCCCGTCGGTAAGCTGGGAAATGCCAAAGACATTGATGGCGCCCGACAGCACCTCCCGTGTTGCTGCGTCTCCGTCCAGTATTTTCACGGAATTTCCGCCGCCTCCGCTGCGGTAAAGCAGCTCATATCCGGCAATCATCAGGTCCTTGCCGTAGATGGCCTGCCGTCCTATGTAAGCGTACACGGTATGCCACTGCTCCTTTCCGGAAGAAAAATCTTCTAGGTAATTGCGAAACTCGCTGACAATCCAAAGCAATCACCCCGAAGGGAATCAAATCCGTTTTTGAGGCGGCTTTGCCGCCTCAAA
>CAJOPB010000128.1 GCA_905236305.1 uncultured Oscillospiraceae bacterium
ACAAAGGATTGCTGCACTTTTGTTCCTTGATCCGGAGCAAAAATCCTCGGCAATCGCTCTCGGCTCATTTAACCAGTGGTTCCTTAGCGAGGGAGCAATCAGCTCAGTTCGGATTGAAAATAATTTATTTCTTAAACGGTATTAACTATTAAAACGAATTAACGATATACATAGTAAGAACCTTGAATCTATTCGACGGAGGGTCACTATGGATCGAGACGAACTGCTCCCAACGCAGCGCGAATGGCTCATTATGGACGCCCTGTGGGACAGCGATGACCGGCCCACGTCCTCTGAAATTCTGGGTCGCATCGACGAGGCAGCAAAGCTGGACGCACGGACAGAGCGGGTGCTGCTCCACCACCTTTGCCGAAAGGGGCTGCTCGGGTACGCTGTGGACGAGCATGACAGCCGTGTATATCACTACTATCCCCTGCGGACCCGGGAGGAATGCCTGAGGGAAAAAAGTGAGGATTTCATCAATACCTACTTCCGCGGCAGCAGCGGCCTCGCGGCGGCATCGCTCCTGAAAAACGCAAAATTTACCGACGAACAGCTAAAAGAACTGGAGGAAATTTTGAAAGGCAGAAAGGACGGCGACAGGGAGTGAGCTTCTGGTCCTATTGTGCGCCGCTTCGCCTGACGCTCTCTATGCTTGACTTCTGCGTTGTCTACTTTATGACGCTTTTGGGGCGCTGCGCGTTATTCTCCCTGCCTGTTTTGGGAATGATTCTGCTGCTTCGGAAAACCGCTTTCAAAAACAGCACCTTTGCAAAAGGGGCGGTATGGGCCGCGTTGGCGCCGGTGCTGTTCCTGGGCAGACTCAGCGTCTATTACAACGGCAGCAGGCTGTATCTTCCGCTGCTTCTCTGGCAGAGCTGGTGCAGCGGTTATTGGTGGCTGCGGTACGGCTACCTGGCGGGCATCGTTGTCAGCCTCGCCCTGCAAATTCGCCGCCGCGGAAGGCTCCGCCGTATGCTGCGCGGCATGACGGCTTCCCTCATCGACGGGCAGAAGGTGTACCTCTGTGCGCTGACAGTCTCTCCCTTTACCGCGGGGTTGCTTTCTCCAAAGATTGTCCTGCCTGCGCTCGCGCGCTACCAGCTCGATCCGGAGGAATTGCGCACGGTCCTGCTCCATGAACGGACGCATATCCGGCTTGGCCATTTGTGGTTCTTCCTGCTGTGGGATATTCTCTGCGCGCTTTTGTGGGTCAATCCGCTCCTTCGCATGTCAACGAGGAAGCTGAAAGAGGACATGGAACAGATCTGCGACACCGTGACCATCCAGCGCCGCGGCGGGGACGCGCTGGCCTACGGCGGTGTGATTCTCAAGAGCATGGCGCTTCTTCGGGACACGGCGGCGTATATTCCCGTTTCCTTTGCGGGTGAAAGTGACTTTTCCGACGCGAAACGGCGCATGGAGAGGGTGCGGGACTACCGTCCGTATTCAAAACGCGGCGTCCGAGTTCTGTGGGCATCCGCAGCATGTTTGCTGCTTCTCGCAATGCTGGCAATCCACGGCGTATCGCTCCCGCGGTACACAAATCTGAGGGGCTTTACCGTTCTCCATGTCAGCGAGGATGTCCGCTTCACCACGGTATACGAGAGCGAAACGGAGGAACCGCCCCTCACACTGAGCGGGGACGCCGCCGAGGTGGACTGCGCCGCGTTCCGGGCGCTGCTGCCGGAGGACGCGCCGCGGGACGGTTACTATTACATCCTTTGGGGCGGCTTTATGAAGATGCCGGGCATCGGCGGGGCGTTAAACTCGATTTGGGTGGACGTAAACACGGAGGGCTCGATTGCGAGCGTGGAATTTCAGGACATAAACGATCAGTTCTATGTGAAGCTTGCAAAGCTCATATAAGCGGGAAGGCGGCGCAGCCGCGCCGCCTTTTGCCTGAAGAAAAGATTAACATTCATTAACAATAAGAAGCTGAGGAGGGCGAATCCATGGAAATCAAAGGAATCGGAAGTTATGAGGCAAGATATCCGAACTCCTATGTATCGGAAAAAGCCAAACCTTCCGCTCAAAGCAACGAAGCAACTCCGTATATGCCAAGCACAGATAGAGTGGAAATCAGCAAGAGCGGGTCATATCTGAAAGGCTTGCAGGAGCACTTTCCCCAAATGAGCTTTTCCGTGGGGACAGGCTTTGTTGGCAGGACGGCGCAGAACACCGGCGACAACGCGAACCGCTGGGCGTTTACCGTCAGCCCGAAGCTGTTGGAGAAAATGAGCGCCGACCCGGAAGCGGAGGCTGAGTATATGCAGAAGCTCCGCGACATCGAGCGCGCCACCTCACTCGCGGACAATTTCCTGAAAGCGCTCGGGTCAAAAACCGTCTACTGCGAAAACTTCATCGACGAAAACGGGCAGCTACACCATATTTCTGCCTCTGTCCGCGAAGATGAATTAAACGAAAAGCTCCGCGAGGAGGCCCGGGAAAACGCAGAGAAACTGATTGAGCACGTCCGTGAGAACAACAGGGAAGCCGCCGAAAAGCTGGAAGGGTTACTGCGCAAGGCTGCGGAATCGGGTGAGCTTGTACTTGGCGACAGCGATATGCGCATCTTCAGCGGCGCGGCAAAAACGCTGGAGGAGCTTCAAGAGAAGGGGGACGGTGACGGCGGGGAGGAAGCCGAAGGAGAGTCCGCCGGGAGCGGCGGCTGTGTCGCTATCAACGCGGCGAAGCTGGCGCGGATGCTGGCTGCGGCAAAAACGCAGGCACAGCTGCGGTCCGTGATTGCGCAGATTCAGTCTGACTTGAAGGAGTGCGACGCAGGAAAAGCACAGGGGTTTGACGTGGACGAAGCCTCGGTTAATGCGGCAGAGAGATTGCTGCAGGAGGCACAGTCCCGCATGGGACAGGCGGAAAACCGTGAGGCTACGCCGGAGGAGGAAATGGCGTCCGCTCTGGCGTCGCTGTTCTGAAGTAACTGAAATAGAGGAAACGGAGGAGTATACGACTACAATGAGAGGATGGGAACCATCAAGGGGGTCTCAGAATTAACGTTAGGATTCACTCAAAAATAAATGTCAATATTCTGGCGCAGGATAAATCGTTCTGCGCAAGGCGGAGGAGGGAGGCGGGCTTTGTGCCCGGCGACCGACGACAATATGAATGACCATGAAAAATTGAGCCATCTGCTCACGAAAGCATGAGCCAGGAGAACTATATCTTGTGATATGCATCCCATGATTGG
>CAJOPB010000129.1 GCA_905236305.1 uncultured Oscillospiraceae bacterium
GCCCATTTTCACCGCGTCTGTGATGCAGTGCTCGATATGGTCCTTTAAGATCACGCGGCTGGCGCCCCCCAGCGCCGACTGGACCGCAGCAAGCTGGATGAGCACTTCCGAGCAGTCCCGCCCATCCTCCACCATTTTTTTGATAGATTCCAGATGGCCGATGGCGCGGGAGAGGCGATTCAGCACCGCCTGAGTCTGCGTGTGCGTATGCGTGTGGCTGTGGGTATGCGTATGCGGGTGCGTATGCTCCTGCGGTTCCTCGTCCAAGGGAGAACACCTCCTGCCGGTGAAAAAGAATGGGGCATTATGGTCTCCTTCGGAAAACCACAATGCCTCTATGACATCATAAATCGTAGCATACCTGCTCCGCGGCAGCGGACGGGCACTTCGGTGCCCCGGAGCCACTTCCTGTGGCCGGATACCGCCGGAACATTTTCATTATACACAGCCGGAAAAGTCTTGTCAATTATTTTTCCGCGACGAGGATAAACTCCGGGGAGAGCCTCGGCAGATCGCCGGAGCGCTCCATGCCGAACACGTTGGTATTGACGTCGAGGTCGAGCCAGTATGTTTCGATCCCCAGCTCCATCAGCACCCGGAGGTCCCAGAGCGGCCGGGATTGTTCCGCGATGTAGAGGCTCTTTGCGATGTCGTTGCGCTCCCGCAGCATGGCGAGGCTCCGGGCGGGGTAGGCATATTTGTCCCCGTATTCCTCCGCCTGATGCTCCGTTTGTCCCGTCTCGTCCTGGATTTTGAAGGCCCTGGCATAGTTGGCGTCGGCGTTCATGAGCCTGCCGCCGGGCGCGAGGACGCGCGTCATCTCCGCATAGGCCTTCGCCGGGTCCGGCAGCGTCCAGGTGACGTTCCGGGTGAAAATGAAATCGAAGCTTTCATCCTCGAATTGCAGCTCTTGCGCGTTCATCCGGAGATAGCGGACGGCGGGATAGCCCAGCTTTTCCGCGTTCGCCCTGGCATTGCGCAGCATATCCTCCGAGTAGTCGATCCCGGTCACCTCGCAGCCCAGGTCGCTGAGAAGGAAGGAGAAAAAGCCGGCGCCGGTGCCCAGGTCCAGCGCCCGGATGGGCCGCTTTTCCGGGAGAAACGTGGCGATCAGCTTCGTCCAGTCCTCCCGCTTTTTGCTCTGCATATCCGTGTAACGGGCGTCGCCGAATTCATCGGCGCGCTTTGACCAGTAGCTGTTGATGCGCTCCTGCATTTCCATAAGTTCACCTCAAAAATGATATTCCGTCTCTGACAGGGGAGAGAGCGTGTGCAGCATCGGGACGCGGTTTTCGTCCAGGGAGACGCGCACCCGGACCCCGTAGGCCTCCCGGATGGCCTCCTCCGTGATGACCTCCTCCGGCGTCCCGGCACGATAGACGGCGCCCTCCCGCAGCAGCACCAGCCGGTCCGCGAAGCGGGCGGCCATGTTCAGGTCGTGGAGCGTCAGGATCGTGGCCGTGCCGCGCTGGTGCGTATAGGCTCGTGTCAGCTCCAGCACCTGCAGCTCATTGACGAGATCGAGATTCGCCGTGGGTTCGTCCATGATCAGGACCTGCGGGTCCCGCACCAGCACCTGCGCCACGTCCACCATCCGCCGCTGCCCGCCGCTCAGGGCGTAAAACGGGCGCTCTGCCAAATGCTCCAGATGCAGCAGGCGTAATATGGACATGGCTTTTTCAATGTCCTCCTCCGGCACCCGCAAATGCAGGCTTTCCAGACGGCCGAGTAGTACCACGTCCAGCACGCTGAGTGAGCTCAGCAGCGCCCCCTCCTGGGTCATGTAGCCCACCATCCGATGCAGGGCGGAGGAACCCAGCTCCGCCCGCTCCGCGCCGTCGAAGCGCACGGAGCCCGAACCGCGCAGGATGCCGAGCACGCACTTGATCAGCGTGGATTTTCCCGCGCCGTTGGCCCCGATGACGGCTGTGACGTTCCCATTCGGGGCCTCAAAACCAATATTCCGAAGGACCGGCTCGGGGGACCGGGGGTATCGGAAGGAGAGCTCCTTCACCGAAACGCTCATCCGCGCCGCCCTCCCCTCGAACGGAATACCAGGGAGAAAAAGAAGGGGACGCCGATCAGCGAGGTGATGATCC
>CAJOPB010000130.1 GCA_905236305.1 uncultured Oscillospiraceae bacterium
CGGGGACACGATCCTGGACTTCGGCCAGGCCATCACGGGCTGGGTGCGCTTTTTCTGCCGCGAGCCAAACGGCGCGCGCGTCCGCCTTCAATATGCCGAGTGGATGCAGGACGGGGAGTTCTACCGGGACAACCTGCGCACGGCCCGCGCGGAATTCGTCTACACCGCCTCCGGGGAGGCGGCATGGGTCCGTCCGCACTTCACCTTCTACGGCTTCCGCTATGTGCGCGTGGAGGGCGTCAGCGAGCTGCGCCCGGAGGATTTCGTCGCCGCGCGCATTCGCTCCGACTGCGCGCCCAACGGGCGCATCGTCACCGGGAACGAAAAGGTGAACCGGCTGATTGCGAACGCCTACGCCTCCCAGCAGTGCAACTTCCTGGATATCCCGACGGACTGCCCCCAGCGGGACGAGCGCATGGGATGGACCGGGGATATCGGCATTTTTGCGGACACAGCCTGCTTCCAGATGGACAGCGCAGCGTTCCTGGACCACTTCATGACCATGATCGGGCAGGAACAGGAGGTGTACCACGGCCAGGTCCCGTTTGTCGTCCCCCGCCCGCGGCCGGCGGAGAGCGAGGCGGCCTCTAAAATCTTCTTCTTCAACATTCCTGCGGCATGCGCCTGGGGCGACGCGGCTACTGTGATTCCCTGGGCGACCTACGAGCATTACCGGGACAAAGCGCTGCTCCGGAAGCAGTACCCCGTGATGAAGGCCTGGGTTGCCTACGAAAAGAGCAGGGCCATGGAAAACAAGGTCCCCTACCTCTGGCAGCAGGATATCCAGTTGGGCGACTGGCTGGCGTTGGACAGTCAGGACCCCCGCGGCTTCGGCGGACTCACCGACACGGGCTTCCTCGCCAGCGCGTACTTCTACCATTCGACGGAACTGACCCGCAAAGCCGCTGAGATTCTCGGATATGGCGAGGATGTCCACGCCTATGATTCCGACCTGCGGGAGATCCGCACCGCCTTTTTTAAGGAGTTTTGGACCGATGACGGCAGCCTGGCCATCACCGAGACACAGACCGCTTACGCAGTACTGCTGGCCTTCGGGCTCTGCCCGGAGGGTTTTGAAGCGCGCGCCGTTGAACGGCTGCAGGCGCTGCTCCGGGAAAACGGCGGGCATCTGACCACCGGCTTTGTGGGGACGCCGCTGCTCTGCCCCGTCCTGTCGGAGTCCGGCGCGCATGAGACGGCCTGCGAGCTGCTCCTGAACGAGGAATATCCCGGCTGGCTGTATGAGGTAAACCTGGGCGCGGTCTCAATCTGGGAGCGCTGGAATTCCGTTGGACCGGACGGGCACATCACCAGCACGGGGATGAACAGCCTGAACCATTACGCCTATGGCAGCATCGTGGCATGGATCTACCGCTATCTCTGCGGGTATCGCCCCTGCCCGGAGCGTCCGAATACCCTCGTCATTCGGCCCGGCTTCTGCCGGAGCCTGGGCTTTTTGGACAGCGAATACAGCGCGCCCTGGGGGCGTTACTGCTCGCGGTGGGAGGAGAAGGACGGCATTCTGGAGATCACGGTCACGGTTCCCGCCGGCGGAAGGGCGCTGCTGGAGCTGGGAGACAAACGCGAGGAGCTGCTCCCGGGCAGCTATCGCAGGACCTTACACATCGCCTGAATCATCGCTCTGTCCCTCGGGCGGTGCGCATATGGAGCTTCGGGTACTGCAATACTTTCTCACCGTAGCACGGGAGGAGAATATCACAAGGGCTGCGGAGGCGCCGCACATTTCGCAGCCCACGCCGAGCCGCCAGCCGGCGCAGCTGGAGGAGGAGACGGGCGTCACATTGTTCCAGGGGGACAGGAAGATCACGCTGACCGCTGACAACCGGTCAGACAAAAAAGCGCCTACCGCCAGATCATATTCCCGGCGGAAGTGGTCCAGATGCTCAGAGAAAAGAGGGAAAGGGAGGACGGATTCAGCGTCTATGCCTTCTCCTCGCCAACAGGCGGACCCTTGTGTCCCGACCGTATGTTCAGCCTCTTTGTAATGCTCCAAAAAATACGTTTGATAACGGACGAAGTCCTCGCTATCCGTCACAATCAGATCTTCCAGAAATTCTCCAACATTCCGCAGATTCGTTTCGCATTGTTGATGATAGCTGGACATCTGATTGAAGTAAGTGAGGACCCCGCAACATCCAAGTACGGCCAGAGAGAAAATCAGGATAATTACTCCGAGCTTGAAGCCTAAAGTCTGTGTCTTTTTCATAACAGCATCATTCACCGCCATTTCCCAGAACTTTCCAAGAACAAAAGCTGCAATTCTACTGTGATTGTCAACGCTTACCAGAGAAACCGGAAGTGCCAGAAGCGGCAGAGTACAGAGGAAGGAGTCTGAGAACAAGCCGAAGGGCTTGGCGGCGAAATCCATCCGAAATATGCACTTCTTCGTCTCCCATGCGCTGGAACAGGCGGTCAGGGAAAAGCTGATTCCGGTAAACCCGACTGACGGCTGTATCCTGCCCAAGAAGGAGAAGGCGGAGATGAAAACGCTCCCTCTGGACAAGCTGGAAGCTTTCTTCCTGGAGTCCAAACACAGCGGTATTCGACCTCGCTGCGCATCTCTTCATGCGCAAGGTTTCGTTCTTTTGCAGCGCGGACCACGGCATTTGCCATAGAGTGCGGGAAGTGCTCCTCCAGACATGCGGCGATGCGGAGCATCTCGTCCGGGTCCGTTCCGTTGAAGGGAACCACCTCTGCCACCGTGGGACAAGCGTTCGTCAGCGTTCCCGTTTTATCCAGGAGCACTGTTTCAGCGTCGGAGATCGCCTCAAGATATTTTCCGCCCTTCACGGTGATTTTGAACCCGCCGGCCTCCAACATGGCGGATAACACGCTGAGCGGCATGGACAGCTTCAAAGCGCAGGAGAAATCGACCATCAGTACCGCGACCGCGCGGGAAACGTCCCCTGTCAGCAGTCCGGTCAGGAGACTGGCTCCCAGCGTCCAGGGCACCAACCGGTCGGCCATGTTCGCCGCCCGCGCCTCCGCGCC
>CAJOPB010000131.1 GCA_905236305.1 uncultured Oscillospiraceae bacterium
CGCAAATGCCGTCTCATACAATCTTCAACGCGCCTGGCGGCGCTATAAAAAGCAGATTTCTGCTTTTTATTGAAGATTCGTATGAAATTGCAGATTTCGCGGATTTTTTCAATTCAAGCCAGCAAAATTGCATTATTTCCTGCAAAATATGTCTCCCCGCTGCGGTTTTCCTTCCGCGGCAGGGAGACATGCCTCCGGCGCTGCCGGGGAGGCAGGGCGGATAAGCGTATCAAAGCCTGACGACGCTGCCGAGCTCCTCAATCAGTCTGCCCATGGTCCGGGCGGCTTTTCCGATGCGGCGGCGCCGGCTGGCCTTGGGTAAGGCCGCCATTCCGACGCAGGCGCCCAACAGCATTCCCGCGCCCATGCCCTTCCAAAACTGTGCTGCATCCATTGTCGTTCCTCCTTTTGCGTGGATAACCACAGTATGCGCGGAGAAAAGCCGCTTATGAATGTCAATTTTTTCATGAATACAGCAGCGGCAACAGCGCTTCGCCCCAGGCCGACGTCAGGTTCTCCAGCGTCCAGCGGGCGTTGGCGGGGCTGGTGGAGGGCAGGCATACCGCCTCTCTGCCCAAGGCCGCTGCGCAAAACCGCCGGTAATACCGCCAGGAGGCGGCGCCGTTGCAGAAAACGCCTCGTATGTCCGCTCCCTCCAAAATCACGGAAAGATCGTTGGGCACCACGTCCCGGATGCTGGCGTCGGAGGAGCCTGTGATGGTGCACTGGCCGATCACGTCCCAGAGGGCCAGATGGTTTTGCAGCATCAGCGCCCGCTTTTCCTCCGGGCTCCGGGGCAGCGGCGCGGAAAAGAGCGCCGCCATCAGGGGCCAGAAGCGGTTTTGGGGATGACCGTAGAAAAACCGCTGCTCCCGGGATTTCACCGAGGGGAAGGAGCCCAGGATCAGCACCCGGGAACGGGCGTCGAACAGCGGTGGAAAGGGGTGGCTCTGCCGGGAAGTCTCCATGGCGTTTACAGCAGCTCCGCGATGTCGTAGATGAGCCGCTCCGATTTTTCCCAGCCCAGGCAGGGATCGGTAATGGATTTGCCATAGCAGCCGCCGCCCACACTCTGGCAGCCGTCCTCGATATAGCTCTCCACCATAAAGCCCTTGACCAGCCGGCCCAGGTCGGGGTTATACCGGCAGGAGTGGAGCACCTCCTTGACGATTCTGGGCTGCTCAAAGGGGTTTTTCCCGCTGTTGGCGTGGTTGCAGTCGATGATGACCGCGGGGTTTTGCAGCTCCCACTTTTGGTAGAGCTCCCAGAGGTATACCAGGGTCTCATAGTGATAGTTGGGATGGGTCACGCCCTGGCGGTTGACATAGCCCCGCAGGATTGCGTGGGCGTGGGGATTGCCAAGGGAGTGGGCCTCCCAGCCCCGGTAGATAAAGTCGTGGCTGTGCTGGGCCGCCAGAATGCCGTTCATCATTACGCTCAGGTCACCACTGGTGGGATTTTTCAGGCCCACCGGGGTCTCCACACCGCTTGCGGTGAGCCGGTGCTGCTGGTCCTCCACGCTTCTGGCTCCCACCGCCACATAGGCCAGCAGGTCGTCCAGGTACTTGTGGTTTTCGGGATAGAGCATCTCGTCGGCACAGGCAAAGCCCGTCTCCTTCACTGCCCGCATGTGCATCTCCCGCATGGCGATGATTCCCTTAAACAGGTCCGGGCGGCCGTTGGGGTCCGGCTGGTGTACCAGGCCCTTATAGCCGTCCCCGGTGGTGCGGGGCTTGCCGGTGTAGATCCGGGGCACGATACATATTTTCTCCTGCACCTTCTCCTGCACCGGGATCAGCCGGGAGATATAGTCGATGACGCTGTCCTCGTTATCCGCCGAGCAGGGGCCGATAATCAAAAGCAGCTTCCGGCTGCGGCCGGAAAAAATGGCCTTGAGCTCTGCAATGCGCTTCTCCACCGTCTCCGCCATGGCCCCGGTGAGGGGATACATCTCCTTGGTCTCCATGGGAATGGTCAGCTTGCGCTTGAAATCCATGTTCATACGTTTTACCTCGTACTTTATGCAATATTCTCCGGACCCCGGGAACAGGGCCGCCGGTTGTTGACACCCGGCTCCCAAAACCGCGCTTTTGCGCGCTGTCTCTCCATTTACCGGGGAGCCGGATTAAAATATGCCCGGCGCTGGGTGCTCAGGCGCATTTTCTCCCGCAGGCCCTCCCTGTCCTCCGCGGCGAGCAGCTCCCGGATCTGCTGGAATTCTCCGGCAAACAGGTCCATCTGCCGCAAAAGCGCGTCCTTGTTTTTCAAAAACAGCTCGCTCCACATACCGTCATTGATGCGGGCGATGCGGGTCAGATCCCGGAAGGAGTCGCCGGTATAGTCCACCAGATGACGGTTGTCCGAGCAGGTCATCAGCGCCACGGCAATACAGTGGGTCAGCTGGCTGAGAAAGCCGATCATCTCATCGTGCTCCTCCGGTGACAGGACGCTGACCTTCCGAAATCCCAGAATCCGCCCCAGGCTCTTGCACCACTCCACCGCCTGGGGGGTGTTCCGCTTTGTGGGGGTCACAATATAGTTGGCATTGTGGAAGATGCGGTCGTCGCTGTTCTCCACGCCATAGACCTCCTTGCCCGCCATGGGGTGGGCCGCGATAAATTCCACGTCCGGCCGCAGCAGCTCCTGGATGTCATAGACGATGCAGCGCTTGATGCCTGTCACATCCGTCAGCATGGCGCCGGGCTTGAAATGCTGCTGGTTGTCCCGGACCCAATCCACAAACACCCCGGGATAGAGGGCGAAGATTACCGCGTCGGCGCTGCCGATCAGCTCCGGGTCCGGCTCTGCCAGACCGCCGTCGATGATCTCGTGGGCAACGGCATAGTCTATGGTCTCCTGCCGCCGGGCGATGGCCGTGACATGATAGCCCAGCCGCCGCAGCGCCATGGCATAGCTGCCCCCCATGAGGCCCAGGCCCACAATCAAAATATTGCTTTTACTGATCCATTCCATCTGTGATTTCCACCTTTCCGCCGCAATCCCGCAGCCGGTCAAAGAAGTCCGGGAAGCTCTTGCGCACCGCCTCCGCGCCCCGGATGACGCCCCCCGTGCGGGTGCAGAGAATGCTGAGGGCCATGACGATACGATGGTCATTGTGGCCCTCCAGAGGCTCCGCGGGAGGGCGGAGGCCGGTTCCCACGGTGATCCGGTTTTCCTCGACCGTCATATCCACACCGAATTTTTTCATTTCCGCACGCATGGCCGCGCCCCGGTCGCTCTCCTTGATCCGCAGCCGGCGGGTGCCGGTAAAGACGCCGCCGCGGTGCAGGGCGGCATAGGCAAACAGCACCGGACCCAGATCCGGGCAGTCGGAGAGGTCCAGCTCCGCCCTCTCTCCCTCCAGGGCCTGAAAAAACGCCTCACAGACCCGGTCGCCCTGGAGGCTGTCCCGCCGCAGCCCCGTAACCGGCAGGCCCAAAGCCAGGAAGAAGGCCGCGTTGGACCAGTCTCCCTCCACAGTCACCGTCTCACGGGGGGAAAAGCGCTGCCGGCCCGGCACGGCGATGGTCTCCCGGTCCAGCCAGCCGGCCTCCACGCCAAAGGTGCGCAGGGCCTCCAGGGTCATGTCGATATAGCTCCGGCTCTCCACGGGCGGACGCAGGTGAATCCGGCTGTCGCCCTCCAGCCGGGGCAGGGCGAACAGCAGTCCGCTGACAAACTGGCTGCTGACGTCTCCCGGCAGGTCAAAGGTCCCCGGATGCAGCACCCCCTCCACGCTCAGGCGCTCCGGGCCGCTTTGAAAGCGGATGCCCTGCGCCCGGCAAAGCCCGGCATACACCTCCATCGGCCGCTCCATCAGCCGCCGGCTGCCGGTCAGGGTGACGGGCGGGCCGAGGAGGCACGAGGGCAGCAGAAAGCGCAGGGTGCTGCCGCTCTCCCGGCAGGGCAGCACCGCGCCCTCCGCGCCGCAGCGGAGGGCTGTGCCGGATACGTACACATCCCCGTCCTCCCAGAGGCAGTCCGCCTGCAGTGCCCGCAGGCAGTCCAGGGTGGCGCTGACGTCCTCGGAGAGGGCAACGCCCTTTACGCAGGTTTTCCCCACAGCCTGGCCCGCGCAGAGAAGCAGACGATGGGCCATGCTCTTGCTGGGGGGCGCGGCGACGGTCCCGGCCAGGGCCGCGGGACGGATAAAAGCGGTCATGCCTTCGCCCTTTCCAGCAGCAGCTGCATGGCCTCCGTATAGCCCGCCAGCCCGTGGCCGGAGATGGTGGCAGCGCAGGCTGCGCGGATATAACTGACCTGCCGAAAGTCCTCCCGGGCGGAGACATCGGAGATATGCACCTCCACCGTGGGCAGTCCCACTGCCTTCACCGCGTCCAGCAGGGCAACGCTGGTATGGGTATAGGCGCCGGGATTGATGACAATTCCGTCCGTACCGTCAAAATAGGCCGCCTGAATTTTGTCCACCAGGTCCCCCTCGTGGTTTGATTGATAGAGCTCCGCCTCCACATGGTTTGCCGCGGCGAAGTCCAGAATCCGCCTGCACAGCGTCTCATAATTCTCCGCGCCGTAGATGGCCGGCTCCCGGATGCCCAGCATGTTCAGATTTGGCCCGTTTATAATCAAAAGCTTCATATCACAACACCCTCAGCAGCTTTCTCAGGGTTTCCTCCTCCGTTCCCGCCACGGAGACATGCCTGTCCGCGGCGGCGAGATAGATGGGATAACGCGCAGTGTGCAGATGCAGGATTTTTTCCGTCTCGTCCGCCAGGGGACGGTCGCCGGTGGGGGTCAGCTGCTCCACCGGACGGTCGAGAAAGACCAGCACGCCGTTTTGCTTCAGCGCGTCCACGTTCTCCTGCCGCAGCACCGCGCCGCCGCCGGTGGCAATCACCTTGCCGCCGGTGCGGGACAGCTCCCGGATGACCCGGCTCTCCAGATCGCGGAAATACGGCTCGCCATAGTCCCGGAAGATCTCCGGAATGGACAGCCCGGCGGCGCGGACAATTTCGGCATCGCTGTCCGCCAGCGGCCGCCCCAGCTTCTCCGACAGACGCTTTCCCAGCGTGGTCTTGCCGCTGCCGGGCATACCGATCAGGACGATATTCTGCTTTTCCGCCTGCAGCGCATGGAAAAGCTGCTCCGCGGTGCCCGGAGAAAAGCGCTCCCCGGTAAACAGCTCCGCCGCCAGCACCGCCTGAGCCACCAGCATATACAGCCCGTTCTCCGCCCGCAGCCCCCGGGCGCGGGCCTGCTGTACCAGCCGGGTGGTCAGGGGATTGTAGATCACATCCGCCACACCCTCCAGCCCCGGCAGCCGGTCCAGCTCGATTGGTGTTCCCTCCAGGTCCGGGTACATGCCGGCAGGGGTGGTGTTGATGAGGATTTCCGCCCCGGGATAGGCGGCGCAGGCCGCCTCATAGGTCATGGCGCCCTCTCTCCCGCTCCGGCTGAGGCGCACAGCCCTTGCAGCGCCCAGGTCCTCCGCCACCGCCATAGCCGTGCTGCTTGTGCCGCCGGTGCCAGCAATGAGCACGGTTTTTCCCCGCAGCGCCATCCCTGCCCGCTCCAGCAGCGCCTTCAGGCCGCCGAAGTCGGTGTTGTCGCCGTACAGCCGGCCGTTCCGGTTGACGATGGTGTTCACCGCCCCAATGGCGCCGGCACGGGGGCTGAGCTCGTCCAGATAGGGGATCACAGCCTGCTTATAGGGGATTGTGACATTGATGCCCCCGAAGTCCCGCGCTGTCAAAAACGCCTCCAGCTCCGCCGGGGGCAGCTCGATGAGCCGGTAGGAATAGCGCCCCAGGCGCTCGTGAATCTCTCTGGAAAAGCTGTGGCCCAGCTTTTCGCCCAACAGTCCGTATATCATGTGCCCTCTCCCTTCAGCCAGTCCGTACCAAAGCGCAGTGCCAGCGCGTCGCAGAGGGTCAGGGCAATCACACTGTCCACCACCACTCTGGCCCGATGGACCACGGCAGGGTCGTGCCGGCCCTGCAGGCGCAGCACCGCGCCCTCTCCCTTCAAAAAGTCCACCGTCTCCTGCTCCCGGAAGATCGAAGGGGTGGGCTTCACCACGCAGCGCAGCAGCAGGGGCATTCCGTTGGAGATGCCGCCGTTGATGCCGCCGTTGTGGTTGCTGCGGGTTTTGACCGTCGTCCCTTCGAGATAAAAGGGGTCGTTATAAGCGCTGCCCGTCAGGTCGGCGCCTGCAAAGCCCGCGCCGAACTCCACGCCCTTGACGGCGGGCACGGAGAACAGGGCATGGGCCAGCAGCCCCTCCAGCGTGTCAAACCAGGGCTCCCCCACGCCGGGGGGAAAGCCGGTGACCGCGGTTTCCAGAATGCCTCCGACGCTGTCCCCCTGCTCCGCGGCGGCGCGGATGCGCGAGCGCATCTCCTCTCCCGCCTGCTCGTCCAGCACGGCAAAGCGCCGGTCGTTCAGCGCGGCGATTTCCGCCGTCAGCTCTCCCTGAAAGCCGCGGTCCGGGACGCCGGCACAGCGGGCAATGTGTGTTCCGAGCCGGATTCCCCTTCCCCGCAGCGCGGAGATCGCCACCGCGCCCGCCGCAGCCAGCGCCGCCGTAATTCTGCCGGAGAAATGTCCGCCGCCCCGATAGTCCTCCCAGCCGTGATATTTCAGATAGGCCGTATAGTCCGCATGGCCGGGGCGGGCCAGGGAGCGGGTGGCTGCATAGTCCCGGCTCCTGGTATCCGCGTTGGGAATCAGGATACACAGCGGCGTGCCGGTGGTGTGCCCCTCAAAGACGCCGCTGACAATCTGAAACGCATCCTCCTCCCGGCGGCCGGTGGAGATGCTGCCATAGGGCCGCCGCAGCGTGAGCTGGTGCCGGATAAACGCCTCCTCCACCGCGATGCCGGGAGCCAGTCCATCCACCACCGCGCCCACGGCGCTGCCGTGGCTCTCGCCGAAGATGGTCACGGCCACAGAGGCTCCAAAGGTGTTTTTCATGGCCGCACCACCATTCCGATCAGGGGCCGCAGCGCCTCCGGGTCCACCTGCTCCAGGCGGCACTCCCCCGGCTCGTCCACCTTCACCACGGTCAGGCCTCCGCCCGAGGCCTTTTTGTCATGGAGCATGGCCTGATAGACCTGCTCCGGGTCCGCCCTGACGGAGGTGGGCAGGCCCAGGCGCTCCAGCACCGGCTCCAGCCGCTCCCGCAGGCGCGGGGCGCACATCGGCAGCATTCCCAGTGCCACGCATTCTCCGTGATACAGCCCCGTGACGCTCTCGATGCCGTGGCCGATGGTATGGCCGAAATTCAATATTTTCCGCTGGCCCTGCTCCCTCTCGTCCTGCTCCACCACCGTCTGCTTCATCCGCAGCGCGGCGGCGATGATCTCCTCGATGTGCTCCGAGGGCGCTCCGCTCTCAAACAGGCGAAACAGCGCCGCATCCCGAATCAGCCCGGCCTTTACCGCCTCCGCCATGCCCGAGGCGAGCTGACGGGGGGGCAGTGTGGACAGCGTGTCCGGGTCGATCAGTACCCTCCGGGGCTGGTAAAAGGCGCCCACGGCATTTTTGATGCCTGCCAGATTGACCCCCGTCTTTCCGCCGATGGAGCTGTCCACCTGGCTCAGAAGCGTGGTGGGCAGGTTATAAAAGTCGATTCCCCGCATATAGCAGGACGCGGCAAAGCCCGCCAAATCCCCCGGCATTCCGCCTCCCACAGCGCAGACGCAGTCCGAGCGGGTGAAGCCCTGCCGCAGCATTGCACTCAGCAGTGACTCCACGCTCTGCAGGCTCTTGCTGCCCTCGCCCTGGGGCACCCGGCAGATCACCGGCGCGCGGCAGGCGTCCGCCAGTGCCCGGACATACTGCCCGGGCACCCCCTCGTCGGTGACGATCAGCACCCTGCGGTCCAGTCCCAGCCAGGCCCCGGCGCTGCCCAGGCAGCCCCGCTCCACCACAATGTCATAGCTGCGCTCTCCCAGGTGCATGGAAAGAAGCATTTCTTCCGCTCCCCTTTCTTATGTCAAGAGTGTCTCCGTGGCGGTATAGCGTCCCGCCACCTTCAGCATGGGGCAGTGCTCGGAGAGGTCGCCGATCATGCGCCGGCCCTCCTCGGAGCTGATGTCCCCCTCCGCCTCCACATAGAAATAATATTTCCAGGCCAGGGTCTTCATCGGCCGGGAGCGCAGCACCTTCATGTTAAAGCCGTGGGCGCCGATGACATTGATAGCCTTTGCCAGCGCGCCCGCCACATGGTTGACCGTGAACAGCAGCAAAAAGGCGCTGTCCTTCGCCCCCGGTGCGGGACGGTGCTCCGTCCGGGAAAACACGGCGAAGCGGGTGGTATTGGCCTTGCTCTCATTGATGTCGTGGTCCAGCACCTTCAGGCCATAGAGGGCTGCGGTCTCCGCGCTGGCGATGGCGGCCACGCTTTTGTCCCCCTGCTCCGCCACGCTCCGGGCGGCCAGCGCGGTGTTGGCCGCGCTGACCTCCTCCAGACCCCGGCGCCGCAGATAGGCCCGGCACTGGGCCAGAGCCTGGGGGTGACTCACCACGGTGCGCACATCCTCCAGCGACGCGTCCCGGGTTCCCAGCAGATTCTGCACCACCTGCAGCTCATACACGGCATTCACCGCCAGATCGCCCCGGAACATCAGGTCGGAGACCTGGCCCACCTCGCCGGCATAGCTGTTTTCAATGGGCAACACCGCGCTGTCGCAGTCCCCGTCCAGCACCGCGCCGTAGGCCTCCTCAAAGGAGGGGAAGGCCACCGGCGTTCCATCGGGGAAGATCCGCCGTGCCGCGATATGGGCAAAGGCCCCCTCTACGCCGCTGTAGGCAATCCGCGCCCCGTCCAGCAGCCGGTGCTGCCAGCGCTTGCTGACCTCCATCACATTTTGCTGGAACAGCAGATAATAGGGCAGCATTTCCGGGTCCTCCACCCACTCCCTTCCCCGGGCCAGCACCCGCTCCTCCTGTGCGGCGTCCGTGACCGGCAGGCCCCGCTCCCGCTTGTATTCCGCCACGGCGCGGGCTGCCTCCATCCGCCGCAGAAACAGCGCGGCAATCTCCCTGTCCACAGCCCGGATTTCTTCTCTTGCCTGTGAAATATCCATTGTGCTTCCTCTCAAAGTATCGTTTCCATGCCGATCTTCTGGGTCTGCATACCGCAGCTCTCATAAAACCGCAGCGCAGCGGGATTGCAGGCCCAGACGTTCAGCGTCAGGTTATAGCAGCCCAGACTCCGAGCATAGCTCCGCACATATTGATACAGCGCCCGCCCGACGCCCTTGCCGCGGCAGCTCTCATCCACGCATATATCGTCGATATAGAGGGTCTTCATATCCTTCAGGATGGAATCTCCCGCCGTCTCCTTCAAAATACAGAAGGCGTGGCCCGCCACCTCCCCCTGGGGGTCCTCGGCCACAAAGATTGCCGTGTCCCCCGGGGTGCGCAGCATCGTCTCCAACTCCTGTTGGGAATACTTGGTGGCGGGCCCCCGAAACAGGTCGGGGCGGCCGAAGTGGTGCACCAGGTTCACCTGGGTCAGCAGCCGCAGCAGTCCGGGTATGTCCGTTTCCCGGGCAGGTCTGATCTCATGCATTGCGTTTACCTCCAAAAAAACAAGCGGCCCCGTCCGATCACAGGGCCGCTTGTATGATATAACAGCTTATAACACACAAATCACGCGCTCAGCTCCGGACACTGCTGTATTTCGGGACAGCAAAATAATAGCCCCCAAAATAGCGGACCAGAGTAAAGATAAAGGAGCCCATGATCTCTCTGCACAGCTTCATAATCATGCACTCCTCTCTCAAAAGCTTGTATAAAATTATCACGGCTGCAGCGGGAAGTCAAGTCTTTTTTCATCCTCCCGCATTTTTCGCAATTCCGCCGCCGCCAGCGGGATGCAGATTGCGACGCTCAGCAGGTCCGCCATAGCCTGGGTCATCTCTACCCCCCGGAGCCCCAGCAGCCGGGGCAGCAGCAAAATCAGGGGGATAAAGAAGATGCCGCTGCGGGCGGAGGCGGTAATGGAGGCCTTGACGCCTCTGCCGATGGACTGCAGCATCATGTTGGTGATGACCACGGCGGCCTGCAGCGGCAGCGCCGCGGCCTGCCAGCGCAGCGCCACGGTGCCCACGGCAATCACCTCCGGGTCATCCCGGAAAAAGCCGATGATCTGCGGGGCAAAGCAGAGGCAGAGCGCCGACATGCAAAGCAAAAAGGCCGTCCCGTATTTCACGCAGAAGAAATAGCCCTCCCGCACCCGGTTCCGCTTTCCCGCCCCGTAGTTGAACGCGCAGACCGGCTGATAGCCCTGGCCGAAGCCGATGAGGGCGCTGGCCACAAACATCATGACCCTTGTGGTGACGCTCATGCCGGCAATCACCGCGTCGCCGTAGACACCCGCGGCACGGTTCAGCAGCACGGTGGCAATGGCGGCAAGCCCCTGACGAAACAGCGCCGGAATGCCGCCGTTGACAATCTGGAACAGATAGTGGGGTGTGAAGCGGATATTGCGGACGCTGGGATGGATGTTGACCCCCCGCATACTCCCGCTCAAAAGCACGCAAAAGCTGACGAGCTGGCCCGTCACCGTGGCCAGCGCGGCGCCCGCCACGCCCATATGAAAGACGAAGATCAGCAGCGGGTCCAGCGCAATGTTCAACAGCGCTCCGCTGAGCAGGCCCACCATGGCATACATGGCGCTGCCCTGAAAAC
Organism: uncultured Oscillospiraceae bacterium; assembly: GCA_905236305.1. Lineage (GTDB taxonomy): Bacteria > Bacillota > Clostridia > Oscillospirales > Oscillospiraceae > RGIG7114. The sequence continues at coordinate 10,657 of CAJOPB010000131.1, forward strand.
GGAGCTGGTTGTTGATGACAAACTGCCCGATCATAAAGGGCGCCCCCAGGGTGATGATGCGGAGATAGCTGACCGTCTCCTCCACAGTGCTGCCCGTTGCACCCAGAAACATTGCCAGCGGACGGATAAACAGGATTGTGACGGCGGCCAGCACCACCCCGAGTATCAGCGCCAGCGCCAGTCCGGTGGCCGCCATTTCCTCGGCCCTTTTCCGCTCCCCGGCGCCCAGCATCCGGGACAGATAGTTCCCCGAGCCCTGGCCGCAGAAAAAGCCCATGGCCTGGATGATGGCCATTACGGAAAAGGCCAGTCCCACCGCAGCGGTTGCCTCGGTGGAGATTCTGCCCACAAAGAAGGTGTCCGCCGCATTGTAGATTGCGGTCACCAGCATACTGATGATGGTGGGGACCGAAAGGCGCAGAATCAGCTGCGGAATCGGTGTCTCGGTCAGCAGCCGGTACCGCTCCTCCGCCGCCGCCGTCTGCCCGGACATGCTCTGCGTGTTCTCTGCTTCTGACATAAGCTTTTCCTCCCCCCGCAGTCTCTCTCCCCCGGGTAATCATCGCTGCTTCCGAATGAAAACATACAGTTCAGACGCCCCGGGGGCGTCCTGAACTGTATGGCGCAGGTGTTTGAAGCTCCTTTACTCGCCGGAGAAGCGCTTCTGGGACAGCAGCTCGAAGTGCAGCTTCTTTTGCAGCGTGCCCATGATTCCGTCGGGGAGGAACAGAATTACCAGAATGGCGATGAGGCCAAGGATGATATTGGACCAGCCCGCCGGGAGCTGGGCCAGCACCTCGTCCAGCACGATATAGATGATCGTACCCACAATAGGGCCGGACATGGTGCCGATGCCGCCGATGATGACGATGAACACCAGGGACACCGTCCAGTCGATGGCAAAGCCGCTGCCGGGATAGATGCTGACGTTGTTCAGGTAATAAAGTCCGCCGCCCAGGGCGCAGAAGACGCCGCAGATGACAAAGCACAGCAGCTTGCTCTTGAAGATATTGACGCCCACGCTGCTGGCCGCGTCCGCATCGTCCCGCATGGCGGTAAGGCCCAGGCCCAGCTTGCTCTTGAGGAGGACGTAGATCACCACGATGGAGGCCACGGCCAGAACCAGGCACATCAGATAGATGACCTCCCGGTCGGGGCGCCCCGCAACGGTCATGCCGCCGCCGGCGTTGACAAAGCCCCAGCTGGTGAAGAAGGTCTTGAATGCCTCGGCGATGACCCAGGTGGCGATGGCAAAGTACATGCCCCGCATCCGAAACAGGATAACCGCCAGAATCAGCGCCAGGACGCCGCCGATGACGCCGCCGGCCAAAATGCCCACGGCAAAGGGCAGAGCGAATTTGGCAGTGAACAGGGCCACGGTGTAGCCCGCCACGCCGATAAAGGTCTGCTGGCCCAGACTGGTCATACCGGTGTAGCCGCTCATGAGGTTCCACATGGAGCCCATGGCGCAGTAGATAAACACCTTGATCAGAATGCGGCGGAGGTTGTTGCTGCCGGCAAAGCCGATGACTGCCAGTACGATCACCAGTATGATGGCGGCGATGAGCATCGGAATGCCGTCGATGATCCGCACATTTCTCTGGTTGGAGGCAGCTGTTTTTTTCATATCTCTCTCCCTCCCTTACTTGGAAAACAGGCCCTGGGGGCGAACGGCCAGCATGACGATCAGCAGGATATAGCTGACCAGCAGGCCGTAGTTGGCGCCGCCGAATACCTGGGCCAGGCCAAAGACCAGCCCGGCCACCAGGGTACCGGGGATGGAGCCCATGCCGCCGATGACCACCACGCCGAAGGCGATGAGCAGATAGGTGCCGCCGGAGCTGGGATAAAAAGTCCAGCGCATCCCCACGCCCAGACCGGCCACGGCTGCGGTGGCCATGGCGATGCCCATGGCGATGCCGTAGGTCCGGCGGACGCTGACGCCCATCAGGGAGGCCGCCACGGTGTCGTCACTGGTGGCCCGGATGGCGCGGCCCATATAGGTCCTCCGCAGGAAAATGGTGAGAATCAGAATGGTCACCAGGCTGATGACAAAGACCACCAGGTCCAGCACCGAGATATAAAGCCCCCCGGGGAGCTGAATGTTGGTGGTGGAATAGGACACGTTGGCCCGCCGGGCGTCCGCGGTAAACAGCAGCAGCATGGCGTCCTGCAGGATGATGGAGAGGCCGAAGGTGACCAGCAGCGCCGGCTCGCTGCCCTGGAGCATAACCCGGTTAATCAGGACGCTCTGCAGCACCATGCCGATGAGGAACATGCAGGGCACGGTGATGATCAGCGTGATAATGGGGTCAATCCCCAGTGCCTGGGCCAGCAGGGTGGAGGCGAAAGCGCCCATGATGATAAATTCGCCATGGGCCAGGTTGGTCAGCTTCACAATGCCGAACATCATGGTCATGCCCACGCCCAAAAGGGCATAGATGCCGCCCAGCAGAATTCCGTTGATGATATTTTGTATAAATGACATACGCCTTCTCCCCTCCTCACAGGCCGAAGTAGGCCTTCTTGATTTCGTCCTCGCCCAGCTCCCGGCTGCGTCCGGAGAGGACCACGCGGCCCTTGAGCATCACATGGCTGATCTCGCCGGTCCTGATGGCCCGGTGGGTATCCTGCTCCACCAGCACAACGGTCATGCCGTCGGAGCTGATCTCCTTGATGCGGGCATAAATATCCTTGATGATCGTTGGGGCAAGGCCCAGAGAGATCTCGTCAAAGAGCACACAGTCCGGATTGGTCATCAGCGCCCGGCCGATGGCCACCATCTGGCGCTGGCCGCCGGAGAGGCTGCCGGAGAGGTCGTTGCGCTTTTGCTTGAGCACCGGAAACAGGGTATAGACCCGGTCCAGGGTGTCCTTCATCATGGGTCGGGCGGATTTTGGGAAGGAGCCCATGATCAGGTTGTCCTCCACCGTCATGCGGATGAAGCAGCGGCTGCCCTGGGGCACCAGGGACAGCCCCCGCAGCACGATCTTCTCCGCCGGCATACCGGAGATGTCCTCGCCCTTGAAAATGATCTTTCCGCCGGAGGCCTTATGTACGCCGGCAATGGTGTCCATCAGTGTGCTCTTGCCCGCGCCGTTGGCGCCGATGACCGAGACGATGGTGCCCGCCGGGACATCCAGGGTGGCGTCCTCCACCGCGATGAAGTCGCCGTATTTGGCCTGGACATGCTCTACCTTCAATATGGATTCACTCATCCTCTTCCACCCCCAGATAGACCTCCTCCACCAGCTTGGAGTTCATGACCTCCACAGGGTTGCCCACCAGGAGGTTGTGGCCCTCGGCCATGCACATCAGCGTGTCGGTGGACTGCACCATGGTCTGGATCACATGCTCGATCCAGATAATGGAATAGCCGGCCTCCTTCAGGTTGGCCACCATCTTCATCACGTCCTGCACCTCGGCCTCCGTCAGGCCCGCCGCCACCTCGTCCAGCAGCAGCAGCTTCGGCTCGGTGCC
>CAJOPB010000132.1 GCA_905236305.1 uncultured Oscillospiraceae bacterium
GACGGGTTTTCAGCGCTTTGCGCTGAAAACGCCATGCGTAAGCATGGCATTTCCTGATTAAAGAATTTAATCAGGAAATAGTATCAGACCGATCGGTCCGGGATAATAGGCGGCATAGCCGACAAAACCACCCTCCACAGGGAGCACCAGCACACCGTCCCTGCGGCCGCGGCACTGGACCAGGAGACAGCGGAAGCACTTATCATGGCTGCACAGATGAAAATAACTGCGCAGAAAAGGGCGATCCGCATAAAAATCTGTGATGAAATTCTCATAGTCCATGGGACTGAGCGCTACCTCCTGCACAACCGCATAGGGCCGCTCCGCCCCAGCCGGGTGGGGCTGCATCAGTTCCTTGAGCGTTCCCGGCTCCCGGACAAACCAGGCCCAGCCGGACGGCAGCGTCGATTTGGAATGGAAGATGGCTTCCGCCTCCTTTTCTGGCAGGATTTCACCACGGGGAAGGGTGCAGCCGCTTTTTCAGTATAGGCAAAGGTGGACGGAATCATTCTCTCCGAAAGAAAAAACTCTGCCCATCTGCGGGATATTTTTTTGGAGTGTACTGCAGGGCACTGTACTACAGACCACCGGTGCGGGCGAAGAAGCTTTGCCGCAGCGGAAGAACCTGCAATCAGACGCAAGGAGGAAATACTATGCACTGTCAGATACCGGAACCGAGACTTGAACCCCTGCCGGCAGAGGCGGTAAAAACCTGCGCCGACTGCGGCGCGCCCATCTACCTGGGGGGCTATTATTATGCGCTGGGTGGGGAGAGCTATTGCGAATACTGTGTTGAAGAAGCACTGCGAATTGCGGAGGAGGTGTAAAAAATGCCGGATCAGAGAACGAACGGAAAAACCGGGACAGTCAAGAAGCTTCTGCAGTCGGCGGCAAAAGCGCGTCTGGAACGGCTGGAATGCGAGCGGATGCTGTTTATGCTCAAACGAGAGCGGGCAGTGCTGTCGGAGTTTTGCAAAGATGAGACGGAACAGTGCCCGAATCAGGAGGCATTGTGCCGGCTGCTGGATGCGCAGGAGCGAGAGCTGACAGAGCGGATGGAGGACTGTCTGAGGCAAATGCGCCAGGTTACTCTGCTCATTGATCTACTGCCCGACCGAAGGCACAGAGTGATATTATTCCTGCGCTATGTCGATGCTCTGGGCTGGAATGCCATTCGGACAACTCTGGAAAAGGAGTATGATCTGTGGTATGAGAACAGGCAGATTTATCGGCTCCATAACGCTGCCCTGCAGGAGTTGGAGGCCTGTGCGGCAAGGATAAGGCGTCAATAAGGTTCCCTCATTTACCGCTCCGTCATACCATCGGAAAAAAAGGCGGCGGCCCATCCCGGACACGGAACGAGGCCGCCGTAGACTGCAGGTGCGCTGCAGAACAGGAGCAGCAAAATCAGAAGCTGGAGATGCCGTAGGAGTTGACAATCGCATCCAGCTTGACCCCGGCCTTGCACAGAGGGCACTTGTTTGTGGGATTGGAGGAATAGTCATAGATTTCGTCGGATTTGAAGATGGTGGTCACGGGGAACCCGGCGCACTCCTCCAGGCAGGAGAAGATGCAGCAGACACCCACCGGGGTGCCCAGATAATAGCGGATCACGTTAACAGCCTCCTGTGCGGTGTAGCCGGTGGTGACAGAGGCCGCCAGCACCAGCACATGACGTCCTGTGATCAGATGAGAGATATTCTCCCGGAAAATCATCTGGTTGCCTGCGGTGTATTCCGGAGTCACGACATAGATGGTCTGGTGGGCATTGAGATTGCGGATTCCGGCCTTGGTCAGTTCACTTGCCATGCAGGCGCCGATGACCTCGGTACCGTCGAGGCAGAGTATGGAGTCCACAACCGTAGAGGTCTTGAAGGTGGTGGCCAGCTCCTGGGCAGCCTGCCTGGCCTCTGCAAGACGGTGCTTGGTATAGGTCATGTCGATAAAGCAGTTGGTATGGCTGTGGTTGGTGGCAAAATGTCCTCTTGCCACACGCAGGGGAATGCTGCTGTTCTCATTGCGGTAATGGGTGGTGGTAATGGCCATAACTATACACTCCTTTGTATGTTTCGATAATTGCGTCTGCGCTGCCGGGCCGGACTCCGCCGCCAAATGACCCGTGCAAAAAGCCGAAGAACGCAAGCTCCTCTGTGGAACGCAGCTGTGCCGGCACAGTTGGAGAAGACTTTGTATTGTGCAATTATAACACACTTCTCCCCACTCGTCGAGAGTTTTTTGCTGCTTTACGCGCAAAAGAGCCCAGGGCAGGCAACCGGACCGGGACGCGGGCGGAAAAATTTGCTCCGGTGCCCCGGAACTGACGGACTTCGCCTCCCGGGAGCGGTTATACTCCGGGCATGAGGACTGTTTATGCTGACTCCCTGGTAGTGCTGAACACGGCAGTGGACTATCTGCTGCTGCTCTCCACCGGCAAGCTGTGCGGGGCGCCTCTGCGTCGCTGGCGCATGGGTCTGGGCGCACTGTGGGGCGGCCTGTACGCCCTTTTGGCAGTGGTTTATCCGGAATACTTTGCGCTGCTGAGCGTAAAGCTGATCTCCGGCGCGCTGGTGGTGGTCATTGCCTTCGGCTTCAACCGGAGCACGCTCAGGGCAACTGTGACTTTTTATGCTGTTTCCGCCGCTTTCGCCGGGACGCTTTACGGAGTGAGCTGCCTGGCCGGGCAGCGATTGACGCATGAACTTTATCTGCCTGTATCACCACGCATGCTGGCGCTCTCCTTTGCACTCTGCTATGTTGTAATCAGCCTGGTGTTTCGCCATATCGGCCGCCGCCCGGAGCGGTGCCTGCATCAGGTGGAGATTACGCTCGGGGAGCGTAAAACAACCCTGATCGCCCTCGAGGACAGCGGTAACGAGCTGATTGATCCTGTCACCGGGGGAGAAGTGCTGATTGCAGCCGCGCCGTCACTGTTTCCCCTGCTGCCGGACCCCGGCCCCTTGGGTGATCCGGACCCGCTGGCCGCGCTGGAAACGCTGAATGCAGGAGAACGAAAGCCGCGCTTTCGCCTGCTGCCCTGCGGTGGGGTAACTGCGGCACGGGCGCTGCTGCTCTGTTTTACCCCGGATGCATTGTCGGTGGACGGAAAAACGATACGCCGGGCCATGGCCGTAGCTGTAAGTCCCCACGCTCTGGCCCCGGACGGGGAATATCAGGCAATCATACGATTGGGAGGTAATTGAATATGGCGCGAAACATTCTGCTGCACAAGCTGCTTCTGCTGCGTCTGGCAGCCGGGAGGTATCTGGCACGGCTGGGCCTGTCCCTTCCCGACGCGGTACACTACATTGGCGGGAGTGATACGCTTCCGCCGCCGCTGGAGCCGGAGGAGGAGCGGGAAGCCTTGACTGCTTTGGCGGAGGGAAGCACCGAGGCCCGACAGAAGCTGATTGAGCATAACCTGCGGCTGGTGGTCTATATTTCCCGGCGCTTTGAAAACACCGGCGTTGGACTGGAGGATCTGATCAGCATCGGTACGATCGGTCTGATCAAGGCCATCTCAACCTTTCGTGCGGACAAGAACATCAAGCTGGCAACATATGCCTCCCGCTGCATAGAAAATGAGATCCTGATGTATCTGCGCAAGCTCAACACCCGGCGCAGCGAGGTGAGCATAGACGAGCCTCTGAACACGGATTGGGACGGGAATGAGCTGTTGCTTTGTGATGTGCTGGGCACAGATGGCGATGAAGTATCCCGTCCGCTGGAGGAGGATGTGGAAAAGCAGATTCTGCTGGACGCGGTCAATCAGCTCGATGAGCGGGAGAAAAACATTATCATCCTGCGCTTCGGCCTGCTTGGCCATGATGAGCTGACGCAGAAGGAGGTGGCCGACCGTATGGGCATCTCTCAAAGCTATATCAGCCGTCTGGAAAAACGGATCATTGTGCGCCTGCGCCGGGAAATGATCCGTATGATGTAGGCAAGCGGTTAAGGAAACACAGCGGGCGGATATACCAAGGGAAAATCCGCAAAAATAAATACTTCGCATTTTTGCGGCAGGAGGATTCCGCAGAAATGCAAAGCGCGCCGGAGCCCGCTTAATGCGGGCTCCGGCGTTATCTGTATGGCTCTTGCAAATACTCTATTGCTGCATCCGGCAGATCTGCAGCAGGGAGTGGGGAGACGGTGCAGTTCTACCCGCGGTCGAAGGCCGGATTGACTGCATAGACATTTTTCTGGTCCATCCTCTCGGTCGCCAGGCGAAGGGCTTCGCCGAAACGCTGAAAATGTACAACCTCCCGCTCCCGCAAAAACCGTATGACGTTGTTCACATCCGGATCGTCACTGAGGCGCAGGATGTTGTCATAGGTGGTGCGGGCCTTTTGCTCTGCACCCATATCCTCGGTCAGGTCCGTGATGACATCTCCCTTCACTGCAATCGTTGCTGCAGTCCAAGGGGTGCCGGAGGCAAACTGAGGATATACACCGGAGGTATGGTCCACAAAGTAAGCATCCATGCCCGCGGCTTTGATCTCCTCCACTGTCATATTGCGGGTCAGCTGATGGACAATGGCAGCAACCATCTCCAGGTGCCCGAGCTCCTCTGTACCCACAACGCAGACACAAATGCACCCGATTCCGGAAAGCATTGAAAATCAAGGACTTTCTGGACCATTTCGCGTCGGAAACACGAATGTGCCGATTTCCGGATATCTGTTTTCGCTGGATTCCGGTCCTTCCATCTACCGCTATCACCCGGGGACGGGGGAGCCGATTTTCCGCCGGGTGGACAAGCCCCGCTGGCGGATCGACGTCTGCGCCGCCCTGCCGGAGGACGCCTCCGGGAAAGGAGGCGCAAAGCGATGAAGGAGCAGCTATTGGAGCTGGGGCTGAACGAGCTGCACGGCTTTCGGAACCACCCGTTTCAGGTGAAGGACGACGCGGCCATGGACGCTTTGTGTGAGAGCATCGCCCAATACGGCGTATTATCGCCCCTGCTGGCCCGTCCGGTGGAGCACGGGTACGAGATCATCTCCGGACATCGGCGGCGGGCAGCGGCCCTCCGGCTGGGGCTGGACAAGCTCCCTGTGCTGGTGCGGGACATGACCGACGACGAGGCAGTAATCCTGATGGTGGACAGCAACATCCAGCGGGAAAACCTGCTGCCAAGCGAAAAGGCATTTGCGTATAAAATGAAGCTGGAGGCAATGAAGCATCAAGGGAAAGCAACTTCATCCCAACTTGGGATGAACTCCGAGGGTAAGCAATCACTTGACATCATTGGGGAACAGAATGGCGAAAGCAGAAATCAGGTTCACCGCTATATCCGCCTGACCAACCTGGCAAAGCCGATTCTAGACATGGTGGACGAGCAGAAGATCGCCCTGTCCCCGGCGGTGGAGCTTTCCTATCTCACGAAACAGGAGCAGGCCGAGCTTTGGGACATCATGCAGAGCGAGTATTGCAGCCCGTCCCTGTCCCAGGCGGTGCGTCTGAAAAAGCTCTCTCAAAAAGCCGAGCTGACGCCGGAGGCCATCTTCGATATCATGAGCGAGGAAAAGGCCAACCAACGCGAGCGCGTCCGCATCGAGGTCAGCGCAATCCGCAAATACTTCCCCCGGAGCTACACCGCCCGCCAGATGGAGGAAAGCATCCTGAAGCTGCTGGAGGAGCGGTATCGGAAGAAGCAGCGGGATCAGAACCGATAGACAGAAGCTTGGAATAGAGCCGTGACGCTGCTGAATGAAAACGCCGCGGCTCTTTTTTGTTGTTACTTCGGTGAATTGCTGCCTTTCGGCGGATACTGAAAGACATCATACTCTCCGGTATATCCGCACTGGCCCATACGCGGTGAATTGGTTGTCGGGA
>CAJOPB010000133.1 GCA_905236305.1 uncultured Oscillospiraceae bacterium
GCTGCGGGGATGCCTGGACCGTGCGGTGAGAGAGCATCTGATTGTATACAACCCCTGCGACGATGTGATCGTACCGAAGGCCCAGAAGCAGGAAATGAAGATCCTCAAGCCAGAACAGATTGGCGCGTATCTCCATGAGGCGGAGCGCCGCGGCGTTCTCCCTCTGTTCTTCCTGGAGCTATGCACTGGCCTCCGCAAAGGCGAACTTGCCGCGCTACTGTGGGAGGACCTGGATACAGAACAACGGACGCTCCGTGTAAACAAACAGGCGACTGCCATCAAGGGCGGAGGTGTGAAGGTTACACGTCCCAAGACAGAAACTTCCATCCGCACGATCTCCATCCCAAAGGAAGCCGTCGACCTTCTTGTAAAAGAACACGCGAAACACCCGGACAACCCTTATATGTTCCCCTCCCCCGTAACCCACAGCATGTATTACCCCGATACGATCAACAGCCTCCACGAAAAGATTCTGAAAGGCGCAGGCCTCCCGCACATTCGGCTGCACGATACAAGACATACTGCAGCTACTGTCATGCTTCAGAATGGCACGGACATCCGCACTGTGTCCGCCATGCTGGGCCACTATGACGCAAGCTTTACCCTTCGGACCTACACGCACACCACAACAAAGCAGCAGGAACAGGCGGCGGAGCAGATGGGCGCGCTGCTGGCGGGGAAGCTGTAAACAGATCAATAGATGCGTCTCAGTAAGCAATACAGAAGGACTCTCCGCAATCAGTTTATTATACGAAAACGCCGCAGGCTTACCAGAGCTTTTCCTGGTATACCTGCGGCATTTTTCGTATGAAACGTACGAACGCTTCCGTCACAAAATTGCAACGACAGAGACAGCCTGTTCTCTTTTATTGTCCTTTTGTGCCGTAGATCTTCATAAGCTCCGCTTTCTTAATAAAAATGCTACAACAGCCATAGCGCACCCGGCACAGTTCCGGGGCCTTCGGATCCATCTCTATGAAGCGGTGGTTTAGCTTGTCCTCAATCGGGGCAGTGCCCGCAAAGATCGCGTCCGCCAGACAGATGTAATCATCCAGGTAGGACACGGAGATTGGCGTACCGTTGTGGTTTGGCAGAAGACGGGTATGCGGCGTACAAAGTGCTTTCAATCTTTGCGCGTTCCGTTTCATATTCTCTATACGCTGTTCCACATGATACGGCGCGTCATGGTTGCAAGAGTTGTCAAAAAGATTGGTTTGCGCCGCCTCAAATTCATCCCTCAGAACAATCATATCATGCCCCCTGTCTACAAAGAACAGGGAGCTGTTGCAATGTGCGGGATATGCCTCCAACACCTGTACCGCCCTGCCTCCCAGCTCGATCACATCGCCGTCGCGGAGAAGACGCTTTTCATAGTCCGGGTGGGGAAAGGCGCTGAGATCGTAGGGTCCGGCTCCGGACAGCTCCACGGACGGGCGGTCGATCTCCCACCACGCTGAAAGCATCACCGACTCCCACTCTCCGTTCCCGGCGGAGTGGTCGGGATGGTAGTGCGTGTTTGCCACAAAGATGTTCTTATTCGTCAACCGCTGGGCAAACTCCCGCAGATGAAACCGTAACCGGTATCCGTCAGCAGGGCGGATTCTTCACCCTCCAGCAGATAGATGTACTCTGTCCCCTCCATAAAGCTGATGCACCAGGTAACCTCTTCCAGCTTCCATGCCATCTAATTTCCAAAAATCATGTCCGGCGAAGGAATATTTAGTGCGTCCATTTGCAGTTCCCCTTTCAATACTATAGCTTTTCCGGCTGTTATACTCGCGAACGGAAAACGTTGCCAAATGACCAGCCAGCGGATCGCGAGTATAACATTTTAATCGCCATTTTGCTCGCCGCTGACGCGGCAACCGCAAAATATGACTGATATACTCGTTCACGAACGATTCGCCGGGCGGCAAATTTTATCGCTCACGAGTATATATCTGCTGTAACTATAACACAAAAACCACTGCAAGTACAGCAGCGTTCAATCCGTCTGATGACGAAAGTCCTTCATACACGGTTCCGATGAAATGGATTTGACGAAAACCCGGGTATTGGATATAGTGTGGATAGATATATGCTGAAAGCAACCGAGTGAAAAAACCGGCTTTCTTGGAAAACCTGACCGATCAGTTTTCATTTGAACTTCACAAAACTGGGACGCATGTCCCAACACAGAAATCAGTGCAGGTGGTATAATCCTCCCAACAGCAAAAAACGGAGGGACGCAGAAATGAAAGAGCTGACCGAAAGAGAGAACTTTTTCCTGGTTTACAACCACCAGACCCCCGCGTGGACGCCAAACTTCTTTGAAGCTTATTCGCCGGTGGGAAGCAGCCTGCTGAACAATCAGGGCGAGTATATGAAGGGCGGCACGGATATGTTCGGCGCGAAGTGGCTGTGCACGGAGGACACCGGCTGGCAGGCGATTCCCGACCCGCATTTCCATCTGATCGAGGACATCACAGAATGGCGGGACTATATCAGCTTCCCAGACCTCGACGCCATGGACTGGGAGGCCGCGGCGGAGCGCGACCTGGCGCGTGCCGACCGCGAAAACAAGGTGGTGGCCTGCTTCGGCATGGAAGGCAATTTTAACCGGCTGCAATCCCTGATGGGCACAGCGGAGGCCATGATCGCCATGCTGGAGGAGCCGGAGGCCTGCTGTGAGTTCTTCGAGGCATACACCCGCTTCAAATGCCGTACCATCGAGAAGATGGCGAAATATTATAAGCCGGATATCTATGTGAACGGGGACGACGTCTGCTCCGGCAGCGGCATGTTCTTCTCCAAGGACATGTATGATGAGCTGATCCACCCCTTTGAGATGATGCTGGGGAAAACTGCCATCAACTGCGGCCTGATCCTGGAGCACCACGTCTGCGGGAAGTGCGAGAACATCCTCCCAGACATCATCGAAACAGGCGCTACCATCTGGCAGACCGCTCAGGTGATGAACGATCTGAAAGCCATCGAGGCACAATACGGGGACCGGCTGCTGATCCACGGCGGCTGGGACTCCACCGGCCCGCACAACTTTGACGGCTGCACGGAGGAGATGCTGCGGCAGGCCACGCGGGAGGCGCTGGACGCCTATGCGGGAGACGGCCATTTCATGCTGTTCCCGATCGTGCTGGGCGACCCCGCCAAGGAGGACATTCGGCTGCGCCGCTTCTGGATTACGGATGAATGCAGAAGATACAGCGAAACGATGTTTCATAGCTGAAGGATCTCATGGGAAATGCAACTGATAAACGACGGAACATGGACTGGCTCAGCGTCTTGGAGCCATACCGTGACGCGCTGACAGCGGTTCCTTTGAAGAAGGGCACGCTGATAGACTTTACAGACGGAGAGCGGCCGTGTTATATCTTCTTTCTGCTCCGGGGCAGCTTCAAGGTCTGCGGGAATCTTCCCGACGGGAGGCAAATGCTGTATATGTTTGCCGAGGCGTTTATGATTTTCGGAGAGATGGAGCTCTTACAGGGAAATGAAGCTTCCCTGTTGCCGGTCCACCGGGAATGGGAGAGCGGAAACACGGTGCAGATGATGAGCGACGGCCACGCCCTGCGGTTGAACTACGATGCAATCCGGGAAAAGCTTCTGAACGGCCCCGCCTTTATGCGGCTGGTCGCCGTTTCCCTCGCGGAGAAAATCAACTATTTCTCAAAGATGCAGCTGAAAAACACGCTTCTTCCCGCCGAGAGCAGAGTGGCCTCCTATCTCCTGGGCAGTGCAGGCGAGGACGGGATGTTCAATGAGAACCAAAAGCGCGTCTCTGAGCAGCTTTGTATCAGTTACAGGCATCTTCACCGAATTTTGAACGACTTTTGCGCGAAAGGTTATCTGGAGAACCGGAAGCGCTGCTACTGCATCCTGGATCCGGAGGGTCTGCGGACAATCTCGGAGCAGTCACAGGATTCAATCCTTTGACTGCAACGATTTTTAAATCGTACGTTCGTAAGATCACCAGCCTCCACGAAATGATTCTGAAGGGCGCAGGCCTGCCGCACATTCGGCTCCACGATGCGAGATACACCGCAGCGACTGTCATGCTCCAGAACGGCACGGACATCCGCACCGTATCCGCCATGCTGGGGCACTACGACGCCGGGTTTACCCTGCGGACCTACACGAACACAACGACGAAGCAGCAGATGGAACAGGCGGCGGAACAGATGGGGGCGCTGCTGGCGGGGAAACTGTGAGCGAATCAATCATTGCGCCGCATAAATCAATAAGCAAACCTTCACGGGATATGCATTCTATGGCATATCCCATTTTTACGCCCCTTGTGATGAGTCAGTTCCAAAAGATACGCTATTATATCGAATCCTGCACCAGGCAAACAGCAAATGAAGCATGTCTCTGCACAGGCAGGAGTATTCATGTAAAGCCCGTTTCTTTCACCGCATTGGTTCAGATTTTGAATCATACGTTTCTATATTCGTGCCATTATTCTTTTGAATAATAAAAAATACACCACATCCGGGCGCACGACATGAAATAGAGGAATACAATAACATTAACGTAAAAATAGAAATATCAAGTGTTCTTCTGATTTTCTCTAAATGCGCAGGCGGCCTGGGAATCATCAGACTGTCTGTCCCCCCAATCCTGCGAACGCTGATGCAAGGATAGGCCCTGTGTGACAATGGAACTCTGAATGGAATCTGTAAGACCTGAAGCTGGAGACTGATCCGAGGGTAGA
>CAJOPB010000134.1 GCA_905236305.1 uncultured Oscillospiraceae bacterium
ATCTGCTTTTTATAGCGCCGCCAGGCGCGTTGAAGATTGTATGAGACGGCATTTGCGCCTTTTGGCGCAAATGGGCGACGCGTCAAACGGCGCCTCTCCCATAAAAAGTTTCTACTTTTTATGGGAGAATAGTATCAGAGCGGAAGCTCCTCCCGGGGGGTGGGAATGTATTTTTCAAAGCGGTATTTCTGGGTCACCTCGGGGTGCTTTTCGTGGTCCACCTCGGACAAAAACTCGTCCAGCGGCCGGGCGCGGAGCTTGCACAGGCCGAACAGCTGGCGATAGATCATGAGCTTCTCCCCGGTCTTGCTGTGCTCCGCCACGCCGAAGATCACATAGCGGAACATGTTCGGCTCCCGGCTGAGCTGGGCCGCGGTCATCAGGCTGCGCTTGTAGTGAATCACATAATCCCCGGGATAGAATTTTCTGGCGTTATCCATATTCATACCTCCTTCGTCTCCCCTTCGGAAAAGTATAGCCGCCGCCGCCAGACCTGTCAAGCATAGAGACCTCCGCCCGCCGCAGGCGGTTACAGTTCACTTCTCTCCCCGGAGCAGAATGATCCGATCCCGCAGCTGGGCCGCGATCTCGAATTCCAGCATTCTGGCGGCCTCCTTCATCTTCTTTTCCAGGCGGGCGATCTCGGCCAGCCGCTCCTGGTCCGTCATCTTCACCCTGCCGCCGGACTTCTTCATGGCGGAGCTGCTGCCGCTGAGCTGCAGCAGCTCCCGCACGTCCTTGACGATGGTCCGGGGGATGATGCCGTGGGCGGCGTTAAATTCCTGCTGCTTTTTCCGCCGGCGCTCCGTCTCCGTGATGGCGGCGCGCATACTGGGGGTGACGGTGTCGGCGTACATGATGACGGTCCCCTCCGCGTTGCGGGCGGCGCGGCCGATGGTCTGAATCAGGCTGGTCTCGCTGCGGAGAAAGCCCTCCTTGTCCGCATCGAGAATGGCCACCAGACTCACCTCCGGCAGGTCCAGGCCCTCCCGGAGCAGGTTGATCCCGATCAGGGCGTCAAACTCCCCCAGCCGCAGGTCCCGGATGATCTCCATGCGCTGCATGGCGTCGATGTCGTGGTGCATATAGCGGCAGCGGATGCCGGCGGCGGTGAGAAATTCCGTCAGGTCCTCCGCCATGCGCTTGGTCAGGGTGGTCACCAGCACCCGCTCGCCCTTTGCGGTGCGGGCGTTGATCTCTCCGATCAGGTCGTCGATCTGTCCCTCCACCGGGCGCACGGAGATTTCCGGGTCCGTGAGCCCCGTGGGGCGGATGATCTGTTCGGCGACGTTGCCCGCCCGCTCCCGCTCATACTGCCCCGGCGTGGCGGAGACATAGATGGCCTGGTTGAGCCGCTGGTCAAATTCCTCAAACTTCAGGGGGCGGTTGTCAAAGGCGGAGGGCAGGCGAAAGCCGAAATTCACCAAAGCCTCCTTCCTGGCCCGGTCCCCGTTGTACATCGCGTGGACCTGGGGAAGGGTGACGTGGCTCTCATCCACCATCAGCAGAAAGTCCTTGGGGAAATAGTCCAGCAGCGTCATGGGCGCGCTGCCCACGGGGCGGCCGGAGATGATGCGGGAGTAGTTTTCGATACCGGAGCAGTAGCCCAGCTCGGTCATCATCTCAATGTCATAATTGACCCGCTCGGCGATGCGCTGCGCCTCGATCAGCTTGCCGTTCTCCCGGAAAAAGGCCACCCGCTCGTCGCACTCCCGGCGGATCTCTCTGACGGCCCGCTCCATCTTCTCGTGGGTGGTGACATAGTGGCTGGCGGGCCAGATGGGGATGGAGATCACCCGGCTCTCCGCCGCGCCGTTCACCGGGTTGATGATGCTGATGCGGTCGATCTCGTCCCCGAAAAACTCCACCCGCACGGCCTTGTCCTTCCAGTATGCCGGCCAAATCTCCACCGTGTCCCCCCGCACCCGGAACATGTTGCGCTCAAAGGCGATGTCGTTGCGCTCATAGCGGATGTCGATGAGCCGGCGGAGCAGCTGGTCTATGGGAAATTCGGCCCCGGTGGTGAGATTGACCATCAGCCGGGTAAAATCGTCCGGCTCGCCCAGGCCGTAGATGCAGCTCACCGACGCCACCACAATCACGTCCCGCCGCTCCAGCAGAGAGGCCGTGGCGCTCAGGCGCAGCCGGTCGATCTCCTCGTTGATCTGTGCGTCCTTCTCTATATAGGTATCCGTGCTGGGGATGTAGGCCTCGGGCTGGTAGTAGTCGTAGTATGAGACGAAATACTCCACCGCGTTATCCGGGAAAAATTCCCGAAACTCGCTGCACAGCTGGGCCGCCAGGGTCTTGTTGTGGGCCAGCACCAGCGTGGGGCGCTGCACAGCCTCGATGACCTTGGCCATGGTGTAGGTCTTGCCGGAGCCTGTGACGCCCAGCAGCACCTGCTCCCGCAGGCCGTCCTCCACGCCCTGCGCCAGCGCGGCAATGGCCTCCGGCTGGTCCCCGGAGGGGGTGTAGGGACTTTGTACCTTCAGCAGAGGCATGGCTTGGTCTCCTTTCCGCAAAAAGCATCCGTGCGCCCGCCGCGGCGCGCGTTTTCCGTATTATATACTGAAACGCCGGAAATGAAAAGCCCCCGGCGTCTGAACTGTTTTGGCGGAGACCGCGTCTTCGCCAAAAATACTTCTCGCGGAGCGGAGTGTGCGACCGAAGGGAGTGCGCGGAGCGCAGTGCTTCCCCTTATTACGGTTCAGACGCCCCCGGCGTCTGAACCGTAATAGATTCTCCCCTTGCGCCGCCGGGCGGAATATAGTAAAATGTCCCGGAAGCCAAAGCGGCTTTCCGCGCGCTTTGCCGCGGGAGGCAGATTCTTTTTACCGGGGAAGACAGATATATGGACAAAGCATTCAAGGAACGATACCTGGCAGCCCGCCGCGCCATGATCCGGCGGGATTTCGCCTTTCTCAACCGTGAGCAGCTGGATGCCGCAATGGCGGTGGAGGGGCCGCTGCTGCTGCTTGCGGGGGCCGGCAGCGGCAAGACCACGGTGCTGATCAACCGGATCGTCAACCTGATCCGCTACGGCACGGGCAGCGAGAGCGATTTTGTGCCGGAAAACGCCACGGAGGCGGACATCGCACGCATGGAGGCCGGGCCGGACGAAGCCAGCCGCCCCCTGGCCGCAGTGGACAGCGTGGAGCCCTG
This sequence comes from uncultured Oscillospiraceae bacterium, assembly GCA_905236305.1. GTDB lineage: Bacteria > Bacillota > Clostridia > Oscillospirales > Oscillospiraceae > RGIG7114. The sequence goes on from CAJOPB010000134.1 coordinate 3,166, forward strand.
GCGCATTCTGGCCATCACCTTCACCAACAAGGCCGCGGGAGAGCTGAAAAGCCGCCTGGAGCGCAGTCTGGGGACGGCGGGCAACGACATCTGGGCCCAGACCTTTCACTCCGCCTGCGTGCGCATTCTCCGCCGGGACGCCGGCCGGCTGGGCTACAGCAGCAATTTTACCATCTATGACGCCGCCGACGCCCAGGCCCAGGTCAAGCGGATTCTCCGGGATATGGATTTGGATGAAAAGATGTTTCCGCCCCGCTGGGTGCTCTCTGTCATCAGCGCCGCCAAGGACGAGCTGCTGGGCCCGGCGGAGTTTGCCGCCCGGGAGGAGAGGGGCTATGACGCCCGGCGCAGACGGGTGGGGGCCATCTATGCCGAGTATGACCGTCGCCTGCGGGAGGCGGACGCCATGGATTTTGACGACCTGATCCGCAACACCGTGCGCCTGCTCCAGGAGTTTGAGGACGTGCGGAGCTTTTATCAGCGAAAGTTCAAATATGTGCTGGTGGACGAGTATCAGGACACCAACAATCTGCAATACCTGCTTGCCAGCCTTCTGGCCGGCGGCTATGAGAACATCTGCGTGGTGGGGGATGACGACCAGAGCATTTACAAATTCCGGGGGGCGACCATCCGCAATATTCTGGAATTTGAGGAGCGCTACCCCCACGCCCGCACCATCCGCCTGGAGCGGAACTACCGCAGCACCGGACATATTCTCGAAGCGGCCAACGCGGTGATTCAGAACAACCGCCGCCGCAAACGCAAGCACCTGTGGACCGAACGGGAGCCCGGGGAGCGGGTAGTCCTGTTCGAGGCCCCCAACGAGTATGAGGAGGCCCAGTTTGTGGCGGACAAGATTCTGGAGTACCGGGCAAAGGGCGCGGAGCTGAAGGAGCACGCGGTGCTCTACCGCATGAACGCCCAGTCCAACCAGCTTGAATCCGCCCTCAAGCGCAGCGGCATCCCCTACCGGGTGTACGGCGGCATGAAATTTTTTGACCGGGCGGAGGTCAAGGACATGCTGGCCTATCTCAGCGTGGTGGCCAACAGTGCAGATGACCTGCGGCTGCTGCGCATTATCAATGTCCCGCCCCGGGGGCTGGGCAATGCCACCGTGGAGCGGGCGACAGAGCTGGCGCGGGCGGAAAACTGCCCGGTATTTGAAATTCTGCGCACTGCCGCGGCCCGGCCGGAGTTTCAGCGGGGCGCGGCGGCAAAGCTGGTGCAGTTTGCGGATATGATCTCCGCGCTGCAGGAGGAAGCCCGGCAGCTGACCCCGGACCTGCTCTACGACGCGGTGCTGGACCGCACGGGCTATGTGCGCGCCCTGCAGGAAAAGGACACGCCGGAGAACAACGCCCGGATTGAGAACATCGGGGAGCTGAAATCCAGCATTCTGGGCTTTATGAAGGAGAGCGGGGACAACTCGCTCCACGGCTTTTTGGACGATGTGGCCCTCTATACCGACCTGGACAACCCGGAGGAGGGCGCGGACTGCGTGACGCTGATGACCATTCACTCCGCCAAGGGGCTGGAATTTCCCACCGTGTTTTTGGTGGGCGTGGAGGAGGGCATCTTCCCCGGCGCCCGGGCCATCGGAGAGCCGGAGGAGCTGGAGGAGGAGCGGCGGCTGGCCTATGTCGCCATCACCCGGGCCGAGCGGCGGCTCTATCTCACCTGCGCCCGCCAGCGGATGCTCTTTGGAAAGACCACCTCCAACCGCCCCTCCCGGTTTATCGAGGAGATTCCGCCGGAGCACCTGGACAGCAGCGCCGGCCGCAGCCGGTATCCGGCGGAGCGCCGCGCGGGCGGCGCAGAGGCCCCCGTCCGCCGCGGGGAGGGAGCCGCGTCCCGCAAAAGCGCCGGAGCCCGGGCGCCCATACGCCCCATCCTCACCCCTGCCTCCGCCGCCGCGCCGCCGCCGGCGCTGGCAGTGGGGGATTCGGTGGAGCACCGGAGCTTTGGCCGGGGGACCGTGGCTGCCATGACGCCCATGGGGGGAGACTTTCTGGTGGAGGTGGAGTTTGCGTCCGCCGGCAGAAAGCGCCTGATGCTGCGTGCCGCGGCAAAGCTGATGCACAAGGTGTAATATTCTTTTCCGCAAAACACGCTGGCTTTACGGAAAAGACATCACGCAAAAGCGTGCCGCCCGTTTTGCGCCAAGGGGCGCGCGCCGCGGAGGCGCGTTACAGATACCGGTCCCAGTGCTGGAGGAAGGCCGTGCGGCCCTTTTCCAGCCGCTCCCGGGTTTCCGCCTGGACCGCGAGGCGCTTTTGCCGCACCTCCTCCTGCCCGGCCCGGACCTCGTCCAGAAATTCCTGTCTGGCCGCCCCCAGCTTTCCCATGATCTCCATGAGCTCGCCCTGGGATTTCAAAAACTCATCCCGCAGGCTGTGGCGGCGGCGGTAGAGGCCCCTGCGATAATTTTCCAGCACCACCTGATAGCGCTCCGCAGCCCGGCCCACCGCGTCCTCCCAGGACAGATAGAGCTCCTGCTCCGCCCGCGCGCCCACCTCGGCCATTGCCTCCGGGGCGGCGCAGAGGGCCTCCAGCCGCGCGGCCAGCGCGGGGGCGTTTTCCTCGATGCAAAAGCCGTTTTGCCCGTCGGTCACGCCCTCTGCGGCACAGCTTCCGGCGATCATCACGGTGGCCAGCGAGCAGGCCGCCGCCTCCCGCACCACCAGACCGTTGGTATCAAAGGTGGAGGGGAACAGAAAGAGGTCCGCCCGGCTGTACCAGGCCCGCAGCGTCTCCCGTTCGCCGATGGCGCCGGTGAAAAAGCAGCGGTCCGTCAGCCCCAGCTCCTGCGCGCAGCGCTGCACTGCCTCGCTGTCGCTGCCGGAGCCGATAAAGCCCATGCGGAAATCCACGCCCTTCGCCTTCAGCGCGGCCAGCGCGTCCAGTATGATGCGAAGGCCCTTGTACCACATGATCCGGCCCACGAACAGGAACAGCGGCACGCCCCCGGGCAGATCATACCCCGCGGTTGCGGCCTCGATCTCCGCCGGACTCACCCTTCCCCGGGGCAGATCCACGCCGTTTTCCATCACCAGATAGTCGCCCTTATAGCCCAGGGAGCGCAGGTTTTCCCCCGCGCCCCGGCTGACGGTCCAGACCTCGTCGCAGGCGTTGATGTTTTGCAGCAGCGCGGCGATGGCCCCCTCCTGCAGCAGCTTGCTGTGGAGGGCGTTGGCGATGTCAATATCGTATTTTGTGTGGTAGGTCATCACCAGCGGCAGGTCCATGGCCTCCCTCAGCTGGCGGGCCAGCACGGCCGAGGCCACGGGGCAGTGCAGATGCAGCAGCTCCACCCCCTCCTCCCGCACCCGATAGGCAGTCTCCGGGGAGAAAGGATAGCCGGCCACATAACCCACCAGCTTTCGCGTGTCGATACTGGGGTAGCGCAGCACCGGGAAGGGAAAGGCGCTGTCGTCGGCGCCGGGCACCGACGGCGCTGCCACCAGGGCGTGCCCGTATTTTTCCTCAAGGATGCGGGCATAGTTCACCACGGCGTTTGCCACTCCGTCGATCAGCGGGGGAAAGGAATCGTTCAAAAGACAGACGGTAATTTTTTTCTCAGACTCAGACAAGCTGTTCGCCTCCAAAAGCTTCAATACATGGATGATAGTATATGCTCTTTCTGCAGAAAAGCTGCAAAATAAAAAAGATTGTTCCCGGCGTCCGCCGGCGCCCTTCCCAGCGCCTTCGGACGGCGGTGATTGCGTTTTTCCCCCTGCGGGGAGGAAAAACAGCCTCCGGCTCAAGCGGGACACGCCGGAATAACAGAATGATTCAGCCGCCTTTCGGCAGCTGAATCATGAAAAGAAGAACGCGCGCCTTTTCGGAAAAAAGCTTATGTCTTCATTGTTTTCAGATGACGCAGGAGCACGCCTGCCACGTCCTTGCAGCTGGCCTGGACCATCACCGCGCCAATATCCTGGGCAACGCCGGGCATACCGTAGACGACGCTGCTCTCCTTGTCCTGGCCGATGGTGAAGGCGCCTTTTTTGCGCATCTCCAGCAGGCCCTTGGCCCCATCGGCGCCCATGCCCGTCATGATGATGCCGATCATCCTGCACTGGACATTCTGCGCCATCGAGAGAAACAGCGCGTCCACGCTGGGACGGTGTCCGCTGATTTTTTCTCCATGGGTGCAGCTGACCCTGTAGCCTCCCAGCGGAGAGCGCACCACCCGCATCTGCAGGTCCGCCGGCGCGATGAGGGCAAGCCCGCGCTTGATCTCGTCACCCTCCCTGGCCTCCCGCACCTCCATCTGGCAGAGCTTGTTCAGACGCTCGGCGTACATCCTTGTAAAGCCCGTGGGCATGTGCTGGGTGATGACCATGCCGGGAATATCTGCGGGCAGGCGCTTCATGACCTCCAGCGTGGCCTCCGTTCCGCCGGTGGAGGCGCCCAGGCCGATGATAATGCGGCCGGAAATGGCGCTGCCCAGCAGCTTGGCGCCTCCGCCTCCGCCCGCGGCGGCGGCAGAGCCCGTGTGGCGCTGGACCTTGGCCTTGGAGGCGATTTTCACCTTCTGCTTGAGGGTGTGGATAAAAGCCTCGTTGCTCTGGGTGGCGTCGGGCTTGCGGACAAAGTCCACCGCGCCGGCGTGCAGGGCGTCGAAGACCCCCAGATTCAGCGAGGACACCAGCACCACCGGCAGCGGGTGCTCCGGCAGAAGCTGCCGGAGAAAATCCAGCCCCGAGGTGCCGGGCATGTTGACATCCAGGGTCATGACATCCGGCTTGAGCTGCTTCACCTTGTTTTTCGCGTCCATGGCATTGATGGCATAACCCACCACCTCAAGCAGCGGATCGGTGTTCAGCCCGTCAATCAGCACCTTTCTGGCCAGCAGGGAATCGTCCACCACCAGCACGCGGATTTTATTCATCATCTCGTCGCTCCTTACTTCTGGAAAATCGCAGAGGTGAGCCGTTTCCACCGGGTGTCGGGAGGCAGGCTCTCGGACAGGCTGATGATCAGATAGCCGCCGGGCAGGGTCGCGTCATACATCCGGTTGATCAGCGCGGTCTTGGTGGGCTGGTCAAAATAGATCATGACGTTGCGGCAGAAAATCACATCGAATTTGCGCTTGAAGCTGATGGGTTCCATCAGGTTGAACTGCCGGAAGATCACGTTCTCCCGCACCTTGGGGGCCACGGCAAACTTGTTGCCGCCGGCGGGCTTGAAATATTCCCGCTTCCAGTGGTTCGGGAGGTTGTCCGGCAGCTGGTAGACGCCCTTTTTCGCCTTGGACAGCACGTCCACGCTCAGGTCCGTCGCCAGCATCCGGGTGTCCCACTCCCTCCAGTGGGCGCCGAAGTAGTCCATCATGTACATTGTGACATTATAGGGCTCCTCGCCGCTGGAGCAGGCAGCGCTCCAGATGGAGAGTATCTTGTCCCGCTTGTGCTTCTGGGTGATGGCGGGAAGGATGTTCTTGACATAGTAGTCAAAGGACTCGGTCTCCCGCTGAAAATAGGTGTAGTTGGTGGTCAGCTTGCTCAGCAGCTCGTTAATATCGTCCCCGCTTCCCTTGGTCAGGAGAAAATCGACATATTCCTTGAAATCGTGAAAGCCCTTGTTCTTTACCACGCCGGTCAGGCGGCTGTTTACCAGCTGGCGCTTGGCGTGAAGGTCTATGCCGTAATTGCTCTTGACGTAACTAACCATGCGGTTAAAGTCACTGTCGGAGATCAGAAGATCGTCTTTTTCGATCATTTTGGCTGTTCTCTCCCCCTCAATTCAAATCGGCGCCGGCGTCTCTCTCCGCTCCGCGGGCGTCTGCCGCGGCCGGGGTGGCTGGCACATGGGGCGCGCGCTTCTCTCCCGCCCTCCCGGGGACGGGAGAGAAGCGCGGCTGCGCCCGCGGTTTTTTTATTCGGAGTGGATCAGCGCGGTGGCGTCCACAATCATCACGGTATTGGGTATGCCGGAAACCGTGCACATGCCGTTGACCATGCGGTGCTCGTTCTGGGCGGGCACCGGCAGGATGGCGGAGCGGGATATGTCCACCATCTGATCCACGGTGTCCACCAGAATGCCGATGCTGGTGCCGTGAATGTCCAGGATGATGGCGCAGGGGTCCTCCTCGGGATAGCGGCCCAGCAACAGCCGGAAGTCCACAATCGGCACAATCTGGCCGCGCAGGTTGATCACGCCGCTGACATACTCCGGCATCATCGGCACCTTGGTGATGTCCACGCTGGTGAAAATCTCCATGACATAGTCCGTGCTCATGGCATAGAGGACGCCGCTGGAGCGGAAGATGAGAAAGCTCTCATCGTCTATCTCGTGGACCTTATCCGAAAGGGCGCTGTCAAAGTCGTCGCTGCGGGCAAACAGTTCTTCGTTCATAGCGGAAACTCCTCTCCTCTCAGTTCTGGGCCGCGTAGATGTTGGCAATATCCAGGATCAGGCTGATGCTGCCGTCGCCCAGGATGGTGCAGCCGGACAGCCCGTAGTTTTTGATGCCGTAGTTGTTGACATACTCCGGCAGCGGCTTTACCACAACCTGCTGCTCGCCGATGAGCTCATCCACAAACAGACAGAAGGAATTGTCGCCGGACTCCACCCAGAGCAGCACCCCGTCGTCAAAGCTGTCGGCCCCCGTGTCCATGTTGTAGAAGGTCTTGGTGCGGACGATGGAGTAGAAATTGTCCACAATCTTGATCATCTCGCCGTGGGTGGCGTCCTGAATGATGTGCATATCGCTGGCCTTGAAGATCTGGCGGATGTTGCTGATGGGCACCGTGAAGATGCTGTCGCCCACCGCGACCTCCATGCCGTCCATAATCGCCATGGTCAGGGGGATCTTCAGGGTGGTGGTCATGCCCTTGCCGAATTCGCTGGTGATGGAGACGGTGCCGCCCACGTTCTCCACATTGCTCTTGACCACATCCATGCCCACGCCGCGGCCGGAGTACTCCGTGACCTCGGTGTTGGTGGAGAAGCCGGGCATCAGC
>CAJOPB010000135.1 GCA_905236305.1 uncultured Oscillospiraceae bacterium
CACAAAGGATTCCTGCGGTTTCGCGCCTCGACAGACGAAAAATCCGCTCGAAAATCCGCACACGTCGAGATATTAAACAGGCTCTTAATCCAAAATAAAAATCCGAGGCTGTCTCACGGGAAAATTTCCCCGTGAGGCAGCCTCTTTCCTTCTCAAAAATCGAGGGCGGAGTCGATCTCCACGCGCATATCCGGATATATGCCGCTGAGGGTCTGCCGCAGCGCCTCCGCCCCGCGGCTCCAGTCCGGGCAGTTCAGATCCGGCACCACATAAAAGGAGATGACCCCCTCCTCAAAGTCCGCCATCAGCCCCTGCACACGGGCGACGCCCTCCTGCGCCATGGCGCATTCCAGAACCCGGTCCTCTATCTCGGAGACCCGGGGGTCGCTGCGGTTGACGCAGCTGAAGCCCACGGAGGTCAGCGTCACGCCCTCCTCCCGCACCTGCCGGATGATTCTGCGGGTCAGCCGCGCGATCTCCTGCTGGCCCAGGGCCTCGTCCACCTCGATGTCCACGCTGCCGGCAAACCGGCCCACGCCATAGTTGTGGAGCGCCAGGTTATAGACGTTCAGCACCTCATTCTCGGTCAGAATCCGGTTGTAGATCCGCCGCCGGAACGACGGGTCCAGCCGCGCTCCCAAAAGCTTGTCGGCGGATTCCCGGATCATCTCCACGCCTGTTTTCAAAATCGCCAGGGAGATCAGGAGGCTCAGCCACGCCTCAATGTCCACGGAAAAAAGCCAGTGGATCAGCATTGCAGCCAGAATGCCGACGGAAATCAGGGCATCCCGAAAGCTGCCTGCCCCCATCATGACCAGCGAGGCGGAATGGATATGCTTTCCGACATGCTGCATATGACGGGCGTCAAACCACTTGACAGCCACGGAGACGGCCAAAACCGCCGCCGCCCAAAGACTGTAATCCGGCGCCCCGTTGGGTTCCAGCAGCTCGCGAATGGCCCCATAGACCGCGTGGAGGCCCAAAAACAAAATGACCAGCGTGACCAGCAGCGAGCTGAGATATTCAATCCTCCCATAGCCCATGGGATGCCGCCTGCTCGCCTGCTTCCCCACCAGCACCGCGGAGCCGATGGAGATCAGAGAGATCAGGATGTCCGCCAGAGCCTCGACCGACTCCAGGACGATTGCCCGGGAGTGGATCACCAGACCCAGCGTCAGCTTGATCGCACCCAGGAAAAGGTTCAATCCGATTCCGATCAGATTGCAGTGTATGATTGCGCGGTTTCTTTGCTGCTCCATTGGCATCGTTGCAATCCGGGCCTGCCGGGGGACGCTCAGCGGCAAAGCAGCATTCTGCGCTTATGATCCGTGGGGAAGATCGTGTTGCCCAGGCCGCTGCCGTCGGCCTCCAGCTCCGGGCCGCCGTTGTAGTTCATGACCCAGCCGAACTGCAGGGCAACCTCGTGATAGCCTATGGAGAGGCCGCCCGGCTTCCGGGCCTTGATAATCAGCGGCTCGCGGAACTGCCAGTAGCGGTTGAGGTCAAACAGCTCCTCCCGGGAGTACTCCAGACCGTCATACTCAAAAATCAGCCCGTCCCGGTCAAAGACCTCGCCGTCTACCACGACATTGCCGAAGCGGCACTGGGTGAACCAGTAGCCCTTGTAGTAGATCGGAACAAAGCGAAACTCAAAGCCGTTGATATTGCCGGCCTCGTCATAGGTGTTGTGGAAGCCGCGCTGCTGAATGGAATGATATTCTACCATCGTCTCTGCCTCCTTCTCAATAGCCCAAAAGGTTGCGCATCATGATCTGATGACGGCGAATCTGCTCGGGGATCTCGTCCATGGCCCGGCCGAAGCTCTCGGGGCTGCTCTCCGCGGTGAAGCGGATGGGACCCTCATATTCGCTGATCAGATTGCCGTTCCAGCCGTGGTCCACGATCTGTTTGATAACCTCGCGGTAAGGGATGGTGGTCTCCTCAAAGTCCTCGGTCATGTTGGTGAATTTGGCGTGGCAGGTCCAGCTGTAGGGCAGGAACTCCACGATCTCCTCGGGCAGCGTCGGATCATCAAAGCCCATGTCCATCCACTCCAGCCCCTTGGCGGCTTTGGTCTGGAAGGTGCCGAAGTCGATGTTGAAGCCGAAGTGCTGCGTGCCGGTGCGGCGGATGAAGTCCAGATACTCGTCCCGGATATGCGGCGTATGCAGCGTGGTGGGACCGTGGACCTCGTTTTGCATCCGGACATCGTACTTTTCCGCCCAGGGGAGGGCCTTCTCGATGTAGCGCTGCCAGCCCGGCTCCGGGTCGCAGAGATCGTTGACGCAGGTGATCTTGGTGCGCAGAGACCGGAAGCCCAGCAGATTTGCCAGGCGGAAATCCTGCTTCAGCTGCTCCACAATCTCATCGTCGCTCAGGGCAGGACCCCGGTGCAGGTGATTTTCACACCAGTGCCCCAGCTCTGCAGGGCGCAGATTGTATTTCTCACAAAGCCGCCAGTAATTGTCCACCCATTTGGTTGTGGGATTGGGGTAGTTTTCGATATAGCTGGTCAAAAGCTCAAAGCAGGTCGCCCCCGTGTCGTACATCTCCAGGAAGCAGTCCTCCAGCGTCATGGTCTTGCCAAGAAGCACCTCGTAGCTGTATACGCTGATGCCTCTCTGCGGATGGCCTTTTTCCATAGCCTGTCCCTCCTTGTTTTCAATTTAATTTCCTTTGAACGGAGCCGCCGGTGCAAAGCGGAGACCTCCGCAAAAGGCTTACAATATGTGGATATATTACCATGCTTTCGGGTGAAAAGCAATACATGGCGAAACAAAAATGGACAATCTGTTGCAGTTCAGACGCCGGGGGCGTCTGAACTGCAGGATGGACCCTGCGCTGCGCGCACGCCCTTTCCTGCGCCGGGCGCCGGCGCGGAAAAATCTCCCCGCAGGAAAGCGGGAAAAAGCAGTTGCTTTTTTTCATTATAAATGTTAATATAGCTTTTTGTGAATATTACATGGGGAAGCATGAGAAACAGGCCCTGAGATAACGAAAGAATCCCCGCAGGAAAGGATTTGAGCCCCTTGGAGAAGTTGAGAAACGTGGCAATCATCGCCCACGTCGACCACGGCAAGACCACGCTGGTGGACGAGATGCTGAAGCAGTCCGGCGTCTACCGGGAAAACCAGGAGATTGTGGAGCGGGTCATGGACTCCGGTGATCTGGAGCGGGAGCGCGGAATCACCATCATGGCGAAGAATACCGCCGTCACGTATCGGGATACAAAAATCAATATTGTAGACACCCCGGGCCACGCGGATTTCGGCGGCGAGGTGGAGCGCATTCTGAAGATGGTCAACGGCGTCATATTGCTGGTGGACGCCGCGGAGGGTCCCATGCCGCAGACGCGCTTTGTCCTTTCCCGGGCCCTGGAGCTGGGGCACCGGGTCATCGTCGTGGTAAACAAGATCGACCGGCCCGATCAGCGGGTCCATGAGGTGATCGACGAGGTGCTGGAGCTGCTGATGGACCTGGATGCCACCGATGAACAGCTGGACAGCCCCACGCTGTTCTGCTCGGGCCGCCAGGGCACCGCCTCCTATTCCCCCGACGAGCCCGGCACGGACCTCAAGCCTCTGTTTGACACGATTTTGGAATATATCCCCGCTCCGGAGCAAAACGTGGACGCCCCCTTCCAGATGCTGGTGAGCTCCATTGACTATAACGAGTATGTGGGAAGAATCGCCGTGGGGCGCATCGAGCGGGGCGTCATCCGGCAGAATCAGGAGCTTGAGGTCTGCAATTACCACGACCCCGAGGCCGTGGCGCGAAAGGCCAAGGCTGTCAGCCTCTACGAATTTGACGGTCTTGCCCGGGTTCCGGTGACCGAGGCCGCCGCCGGCAGCATCATCGCCATGAGCGGCATCGGCGACGTGACCATCGGCGACACGGTCTGCGCCCGGGGCTTTGCGGAGCCGCTGCCCTTCGTCCAGATCAGCGCCCCCACCCTGGAGATGACCTTCTCGGTCAACGACAGCCCCTTCGCGGGGCGAGAGGGCAAATTTGTCACCTCCCGCCAGATCAGCGAGCGGCTGCGGCGGGAGACGCTGAAGGATGTCTCCCTGCGGGTCAGCGACGTGGAGGGCAGCACCGACAGCTTCAACGTGGCCGGACGGGGCGAGATGAGCCTCTCCATCCTCATCGAGACCATGCGCCGGGAGGGCTATGAGTTTCAGGTGGGTCCCCCCCGGGTGCTGTTTCAGGAGATTGACGGGAAGCGCTGCGAGCCCATCGAGCGGGTTGTGGTGGACGTGCCCCAGGAGAATATCGGCGCCGTCATCGAAAAGCTGGGCATCCGCAAGGGAGAGCTGCTGGAGATGAACCCGGTGGGCAGCCGCATGAAGGCCACCTTCCTGGTGCCCAGCCGCGGGCTCTTTGGCTACCGCAACGAATTTCTCACCGACACCAAGGGCGAGGGCATCATGGCCAGCGTCTTTGAAAAATACGGCCCCTACAAGGGGGACATCGCCCGCCGCGGCACCGGCTCTCTGGTGGCCTGGGAGACCGGCGAGAGCGTCACCTACGGGCTCTTTTCCGCCCAGGACCGGGGCGCGCTGTTCATCGGCCCCGGCGTGCCGGTCTACGGCGGAATGGTCATCGGCGAGTGCCCCAAGCAGGAGGACATCACGCTCAACGTCTGCAAGAAAAAGCAGCTGACCAACACCCGCGCCGCAGGCAGCGACGAGGCGCTCCGCCTCACACCGCCCCGGATTTTGAGTCTGGAGCAGTGCCTGGAATTTTTGGCCGATGACGAGCTGCTGGAGGTTACGCCCCAGTCCCTGCGTCTGCGCAAGCGGATTCTGGACCACGACAAACGCATGAAATCCATCTACGGGAAAAAATAACAGCTGCACAGCGCCGCAATGCGGGATGCGTAACAAAAGGGAGGGGAAAACCCATGGCCGCGGCAAATTTTTCCCACGCTTATATCATCACGGGAAGCCCCGAAAACACCCTGCGCACGGCGACGGAGCTGGCCGCGGCCATGCTCTGCACCGGCGGCGGCGACACCCCCTGCGGCACGTGCCGCTCCTGCCGCAAGGTTTTCGCGCATATCCATCCGGACGTTTTGGTTCTGCAGCGGCAGAAGGACGACAAGGGAAAGCAGAAGCCGGAAATCTATGTGGACCAGGTGCGGGAGATTGCGGCGTCCGCCCCTGTTCTGCCCAACGAGGCGGAGCGGAAAATCTATATCATTCAGGACGCCGGAGCCATGAATCCCGCCGCCCAAAACGCGCTTTTGAAGCTGCTGGAGGAGCCGCCGCCCTTCGACGCCTTTCTCCTGACGGCGGAGAACGCGGACCAGCTGCTGGAAACCGTGCGCTCCCGCTGCGTGACGCTCCGCGCCGGCGGAGAGGATGCCCCACCCCCGGCAGAGGCCCGGGAACGGGCGGAGCGCTATCTGGATATTGCCGCCGGGGGCGGCCGCATCTCCCTGATCAGCTTTGTCAACGCCAACGGTGAGCTCAGCGGAACGGAGATGCAGGAGTTTGTTCTGGCCGTCCGCGCTCTTTTGGCGGATATGCTCTGCGCGCGCCTGCCGGACAGGGGCCTGTCCCGGGGGGAGCTGCTGCGGCTGGCAGGACTTATGGACCGCGCCGCGGAATATCTGCGCTTTCATGTCAGCACCAGGCATGTTCTGGGAATGCTTCTGGTAAACACCATCCCCGGATGAATCCGCGCGCGGGGGGTGGTGGTCAAGCAGGTCAGACGGAATGGAGGGATACAGCTTGATCGAAGTAGTCAGCGTCAAATTCAAAAACCGGGGCAAGACCTATTTCTTTGACCCCCGGGGTCTGGAAATCTCCCCCGGAGACCAGATCGTGGTGGAGACCAGCAAGGGGCTGGAGCTCTGCGACTGTGTCCAGGGGCCCCACACCGTATTAGACGAGCGCATCGTCCCCCCGCTGCGGCCGGTGGTGCGCATTGCCACAGACGACGACCGGCGCATTCTGGAGCTTTGCAAGGCCCGGGAAAAAGAGGCGCTGGTGATCGCGGAAAAGAAGATCGCCGAGCACGGCCTGGAAATGAAGCTGGTGGACGTGGAGTGCGCCTTTGACGGCAGCAAGCTGCTGTTCTTCTTCACCGCGGACGGCCGGGTGGATTTTCGCGCTCTGGTGCGGGATCTGGCCGGCGTGTTCCGCACCCGGATTGAGCTGCGCCAAATCGGCGTGCGGGACGAGGCGAAGATGCTGGGCGGCATCGGCATGTGCGGCAGGCCCTATTGCTGCAATCTGTTTCTGGACGATTTTGCCCCCGTCAGCACCAAGATGGCAAAGGTGCAGTCCCTGTCTCTGAATCCCACCAAAATCTCCGGCTGCTGCGGGCGGCTGATGTGCTGCCTGCGGTATGAGGAGGAGGCCTATGAGGAGCTGGTACGCACAGTGCCCAGGACGGGCGCCTTTGTGGAGACCGTCGCAGGCTATGGCAACGTGACCGCCGTCAACCTGCTGCGGCAGACCGTCAAGGTGCGCCTGGACAACGACGAGGACCAGCGCACCTATCCCGTGGATGAGATCGCGGTCATCCCCGGGGGCCGGCCGCGGGAGGGGACGCCGCCCCATATTCTGAAGCTTGTCCCCAAGCCCGAGCCCGAGCCGGAGCCGGACACCTGGACAGCGCCCGCGATGTTTGCCGAGGACACCGCTGCCACCGTAATACCGGAGAGCACGCAGCCGCGGCGCAGCGGAAAGACCCATGCCCGCGGCAAGGGCGGCGGTGGTGGTAAAAAGCCCGTCCATGTGGAGAAGGCGGAGGCCCAGCAAAGGAGCGAGAGCAAGCCCGTCCAGCCCCACCGCTCCCGGGATAAAAAGCCCCAGATCCAGAAGGCCGTTCCCCGTCCGGAGGCTGCGCCGGCCCCCGCCGGGGAGAAAAAAAGCGGCGGACGCCGCCGCTATTATAAGCCCAGAGGCAAGCAGAGCGGAGAGGGCTAAGCAACGCCCCCGGCGTCTGAACTGCAACAAATATTCCGCTTCTGCGCGAAAAAACGCTTGCATAATTTGCCCGGCTGTGTTATGATGACCAAGTGACTTTGAGTATGTGCGGTGTACCGCTTTGATTTGAAAGGACGAGTAATAAGATGAAAATTCCCCTGATGATTCTCCAGATGCTCTGCGGACTGTTTTTGATTGTGATTATCATGCTGCAATCCGGGAAAAATTCCGGCCTGTCGGGCGCCATCGGCGGCCAGAGCGAATTCGGCAGCGGTTTCGCCGCAAAATCCAAGACCTGGGATGCAAAGTTTGCCCGCATGACAAAGTGGGTTGCCATCGCTTTCGTAATTTTGACCTTCATCCTGGTCCTGATCTGAACTATGAAAAAGCGCCGCAGCAAGCGGCGCTTTTCAGTTTTTCAATATTTAGGTAATTGCGAAACTCTCTGACAAGCCGAAGAAAATACCCCGAAGGGAATCAAATCCGTTTTTGACGCGGCTTTGCCGTGGCAAAAACACCCTAAGAGCCCCTTCGCTACAAACATGCCACCGGCATGTTTGCTTAACGCTCAGGCTCGCGCCGACCAAAGCGGCCAAAGGCCGCTGCGATAAGCGCGAGTCCTCGATTGCGAAACGAGTTTCGCAATCGACTATTTTCAATATTATCGGAAAGGAAGTTGATGCAGACATGCGATTCAGGCAGCTCTTTCCCTTATTTCTGACCTTTGCCAAGGTGGGTGTCATGACCTTCGGCGGCGGCTATGCCATGCTGCCCATTTTGCAGCGGGAAATCGTGGAAAATAAGGGCTGGGCAACCGAGGAGGAGCTGACGGATTATTTTGCCATCGGCCAGTGTACGCCGGGTATCATCGCCGTCAATACCGCCACCTTTGTCGGGCAAAAGCTCTATGGCACCGCAGGCGGCATTGCCGCCACCCTGGGCGTCGTATTTCCCTCCATGGTCATTATCACCATCATCGCGGCAGTGCTGCGCAATTTTGCCGAGGTGCCCGCGGTCAAGCACGCGTTCGGCGGAATCCGCGTCTGTGTCTGTGTGCTGATTCTCAACGCAGTGGTCAAGCTCTGGAAAAAGACCGTGGTGGACCTGCCGAGCCTGCTGATCTTTCTGGGCGTATTGGCTCTGGCCCTGTTTACCGGGCTCTCTCCGGTGCTCTATGTGGTAATCGCCGCCGCTCTGGGCATTCTGATCAAGCTTCGGGGAGGAAAACGGGCATGATCTATTTGCAGCTGTATTGGGAATTTTTCAAGACCGGCCTGTTTGCAGTGGGCGGCGGCATGGCAACCCTGCCCTTCCTCAAGGAGATCGGGACCCGCACCGGCTGGTATACCGCAGCGATGCTGGCCGATATGCTGGCAGTTTCCGAATCCACCCCCGGCCCCATGGGCATCAATATGGCTACCTATGTGGGATACACGGTGGGCGGCGTGCCCGGCAGCGTGATTGCCACGCTGGGCGAGGTAACCCCCTCCATCATTGTGATCCTGATCGTGGCCGCCTTCCTGAAGGCTTTCCGCAGCAACCGCTATGTGGAAGCCGGCTTTTACGGAATTCGTCCCGCATCCACGGCCCTCATCGCCTCCGCCGGAATCGGCGTGGTGCTGCTGTGTCTGGTGGACCTGGAGGCCTGGCGCGAGACCGGGTCCCTGGCCGCGCTGCTCAACTGGAAGGGACTGCTCCTGTTCGCCGCCGTCTGGGCTTTGACCAATGTGGTGAAGCCCACGGCAAAGCTGCATCCGATTTTGTTTATCGCCGCCTCCGCCGTCATCGGCATTGTGTTTGGCTTTTAATACGATTCTCCTCTCCGCTTTAATCGGGGAATGCCATGCTGCGCATGGCGTTTTCAGCGTAAAAGCGCTGATACTATTTTTCCATAAAACCGTATGCCCGCCTCCCCTTAATCAAGGGGGAGGCGGGCATACGGGCTTTTCTCTCCTAGGAAAGCTTCGTCAGGTCATAGGGCGTGGTCTGATATACATAGTAGTTCAGCCAGTTCTGATAGATCAGATTGGCATGGCTGCGCCAGGATACCACAGGCGGCCGGGTGTCATCGTCGTCCGGGAAATAGTTTTCCGGCACATGGATGGGCAGTCCGGCATTTTTGTCCCGGAGATATTCCTTTTGCAGGGTGTCCGCGTCATATTCCGAATGCCCCGTGATAAAGACCTGCCGTCCCCCCTCGGTGGACATGGCGTAAATTCCGGCTTTTTCCGAGGACGCGAGAATTTTCAGCGCGGGGCAGGCCTCTATATCCTCCCGCTTCACGGTGGTGTGGCGGGAATGGGGGACCATAAACACCTCGTCAAAGCCCCGCATCAGCATATTGCTGCGGCGCTCGACCCGGTGGGGAAACACGCCGAACAGCTTCTCCGGGAGGGGATATTTGGGAATGCCGTAGTGGTAATACAGCCCGGCCTGGGCCCCCCAGCAGATGTGGAAGGTGCTGAATACGTGACTTTTGCTCCACTCCATAATCTCGCAGAGCTCCTGCCAGTACTCCACCTCCTCAAAAGCGAGCTGCTCCACCGGTGCGCCCGTGATGACAAGCCCGTCATACTTGCGGTTGCGCACCTGGTCAAAGGTCTGGTAAAACTGAAACAGATGCTCCGCCGCCACATTTTTGGACTCGTGGCTTTTGGTGTGGAGAAATTCCAGCGTGACCTGAATCGGCGTATTCCCCAACAGTCTTGCCAGCTGGGTCTCCGTCTCAATCTTGGTGGGCATCAGATTCAGCACCAGAATCCGCAGCGGGCGGATGTCCTGGGCCAGGGCCCGTTTTTCCGTCATGACAAAGATATTCTCCGAGGTCAGGACACGGGTGGCGGGCAGATCGTTGGGAATGCGGATCGGCATGGTCACGGCTCCTTTCTTATGGTTATCCCTCCAGGGCCTGCGCGATGTCCTCCAGCAGGTCGGCGGTGTCCTCCAGTCCGCAGCTGAACCGCACCAGATCCGGTGCGACGCCGGCGGCGCGGAGCTCGTCGTCCCGCATCTGGCGGTGGGTGGTGCTGGCAGGGTGGAGGCAGCAGGTGCGGGCGTCCGCCACATGGGTCTCGATCGCCGCCAGACGCAGCCGGCCCATAAAGCGCTGGGCAGCTTCTCTGCCGCCCTGAACGCCAAAGCTCACCACGCCGCAGCTCCCGTTGGGCAGATATTTTTGCGCCAGCGCGTAATACCGGTCGCCGGGGAGGCCGGGATACTGCACCCAGCTCACCCGGGGATGCGCCTGCAGAAATTCCGCCACGGCCTGTCCGTTGGCGCAGTGACGGGGCATACGGACATGGAGGCTCTCCAGTCCGAGATTCAGCAAAAAGGCGTTTTGGGGGGACTGGATCGAGCCGAAGTCCCGCATCAGCTGGGCGGTAGCCTTGGTGATGTAAGCGCCCTCCAGGCCGAAGCGCTGGGTATAGGTGACGCCGTGATAGCTCTCGTCGGGGGTGCAGAGGCCGGGGAACTTGTCCGCATGGGCGCACCAGTCAAATTTTCCGCTGTCCACAATGGCGCCGCCCACGGCAGCCCCGTGGCCGTCCATATATTTCGTGGTGGAGTGGGTCACAATGTCCGCTCCCCACGCGATGGGCTGGCAGTTGATCGGGGTGGCAAAGGTGTTGTCCACGATCAGCGGAACCCCGTGGGCATGGGCCGCCCGGGCAAAGCGCTCAATATCCAGAACCGTCAGCGCGGGGTTGGCGATGGTCTCACCAAACACGGCCCTGGTATTGGGACGGAAGGCTGCCTCCAGCTCCGCATCCGTGCAGTCCGGAGATACGAAGGTAAAATCAATCCCCATGCGCTTCATGGTTACGGAAAAGAGGTTGTAGGTGCCGCCGTAGATGCTGGAGGAGGACACCACGTGGTCCCCGCAGGAGGCGATGTTGAACACGCTGTAAAAGCTGGCCGCCTGCCCGGAGGAGGTCAGCATCGCCGCGCTGCCGCCCTCCATCGCCGCGATTTTTGCCGCTACGGCGTCGTTGGTGGGATTTTGGAGCCGGGTGTAAAAATATCCGCTCTCCTCCAGGTCAAACAGCCGGCCCATGGCCTCGCCGCTTGCATATTTGAAGGTTGTGCTCTGGACAATGGGAATCTGCCTGGGCTCTCCGTTCCCGGGCGTGTAGCCTGCCTGTACGCAGCGCGTACCAATGCCATGATCTGCCATGAAGGTCCCCTCCTGTATCGCAATGACACTATTTTATAGTCTTTTTAACATTAATAGCGCGGCAGGGGCTTGTCAAGGGTCGGAAAATGGTTTTGTCGATATTTACAAATTTTTTTCGATTTTCCCGGAGGCGTATGAACACAATCGTATGCCCCCCCGGCAGGTTACAGTTCAGTGGCCTCGGTGAGGCCACTGAACTGAGGGGAAGCGCTGCGGCGCGGAACTCTGCGAGGCCACGGGGGAGTTTTCCCCTCTCCTGGGAACAGTAACCCCGGCAGCGTCTGAACCGTATCCCGCTCTTGACCGGGTTTTTCCCCTATGCTATAATACAGCGGTAAAAATGTGAAATAAATCTGTAAAGAAGGAGGCTGAGCGGTTATCAATCGGGATAAATATCTTGCGGAACTGACAAAGCTTCTGGGCTTTATGTCTCCCTGGGACAGGCGGGCGGAGATACAGCGCTATGAACGGATGTTTGATATAACGCCGGACGAGGACGCCCTGATCGAAGAACTGGGCACGCCCACCAGGGTGGCCGTGGAGCTGGCCAGGGACTATGTTGCCACGCCGCCGCCGGAAAATCTGCGCTGGCAGGAGGCGCTGGATGAGGCCGCGCGCGAGTCCCCCCGGACAGCGGAGCCGGAGCCGCCCGCGCCGGAGGCAACGGAGCCGGAGCCGCCTCCCGCGCCGGAGCGCGCGCGGGAGCTTCGCGGCGGCGGCGTTGCGCTGTTTGTGCTCTGCCTGCTGGTTTTCGGCATTCCCGTCACGGTGGTGCTGGCGGCGGTGGGGGTGCCCTTTCTGGTGGCGGGAATCGGCTGTGCCGGACTGGCGGCGGAACAGGTTTTCCGCAGCTTCGGCAGGTTTAACCTGTTCTCGGATATGCTTTTGGTGTGGGGCTGCTGTATGGCCCTGGCGGGCATCGGACTAATGCTGGCCTGGCTGGGCATCTGGCTGAGCCTGAGCCTCTGCCGGCTTTGGCTGGAAAAGGTTCTCCTGCCTCTGGCCAGGGCGCTGTGCCTGAAAAAGGAGGTGGCGCAGGATGGCTAAGCTCTGGAAATACGTGATAATTCTGGCGGTAATCCTGCTGGCCTTCGGGGCGCTGCTGGCCGGCGCGGGGCTGATCACCGGCGCCTCCGCCGGCCGGGTCACAACCGCGCTCGATCTGGCGGCGCGGCTGGAGGCCGTCAGGCAAAATCTCGCCGCGCTCCCCCTTGTGGGCGGCTTTTTCTGAGGAACTGACCTGCTCCCTGACCCGGACGCGCCTGAGCCGGTTCCCCCCTCCCCCGGAGGGGGGCGCGCGGGACAGTTTCAAATAATTTTGGATATGCAGGAATTCTCATTCCCGATCTCGCACGGAAAGTGCGGGAAGCGTTGAGTTTTCCACTTTTTCCACCGGTTTTTCCACAGGAATTTGTGTAAAGAATATACACATTTTATTTACATAATGTTAAAATATGAAACACTTTGAAACTTTTTCCGTTTCCCGTGGCCGGCTCCCCCGGGCCGGCGGGCGCAAAAGCGGAGCGTGGGCGCATTCCTGTCGTAAGCTCTGCGGCGGAAAATGACAGCTGAAACGAAAGAAATCGTCACGGCCTTTCGCCGTTGACGATAAAAGCCGAAATGTGGTGCTTTGGGCATGAAACGATTTCGTTGGGATCAAAAATATCTCCACTGGGGGGTCACTGCGTTTTTGGTCATCGCGGCGGCCATCGTGTTTTATCAGCTGATCAGCAACCTCAGCTGGCTGCGCAATGCGCTGCACCAGCTGGGGACGATTCTCAGTCCCTTTATCTGGGGGCTGGTCATCGCCTATCTGCTCTATCCCGTGATGAAGCTCTATTCCCGGTTTCTCTTTACCCCCTTATGCACCGTTCTCTTTCGCAGGAGCGCAAGGGCGGAGCACCGGACGGCCGCGGCCGCGCGGGGGCTGTCGGTGTTTCTCAGCATCGTGACGCTGCTGGTATTGGTGGGGGGTCTGATCCGCCTGGTTGCGCCCCAGCTCTACAGCAGCATAGAGAGCATCGTCATGAACAGCTCGGACTATGTGGAGCGCATTGACGGGTGGCTGACCAAAACCCTGGCCGACTACCCGGAGCTGGAATCCGCCGCCAGCAACGCGGTGGGGGATCTCTCCAAGGGCGTGGTCAACTGGGCCACGGGCCAGCTGCTGCCCCGGATGAGCAGCCTGCTGGCCAGCATCACCACCAACGTGGTAAACGTGGTGCGGGGGCTTTATAACATCCTGATCGGCGTGATCGTCTCTGTCTACGTGCTCTACAGCCGCGAGGCCTTCGCAGCCCGCTGCAAAAAGCTGATCTACTGCATCTTCTCCCTGGAGGCGTCGGAAAAGCTGCTGAGCGGGGTGCAGTTTACCAATCAGGTGTTCATGGGCTTTCTCTCCGGCAAGCTGCTGGACAGCCTGATTATCGGCATCATCTGCTATATCGGCTGCCTGATTCTGCGTATGCCGTATCCGCTGCTGCTGGCCTTCATCATCGGCATCTTCAACATCATCCCCTTCTTCGGGCCGATTATCGGCGCCATTCCCACGGCGCTGGTCGTGCTGACGGAGTCCCCCTGGAAGATGCTGATTTTTCTGGTTTTCGTGGTGGTTTTGCAGCAGTTTGACGGCAACATCCTGGGCCCCAAAATTCTCGGCAACCGCGTGGGCATCAACGGCTTCTGGGTCATGTTTTCCATCATTCTGGGGGCGGGCGTCTTCGGCTTTGCCGGGATGCTGCTGGGCGTGCCGGTCTTTGTGGTGCTTTACACGCTGTTTTCCCACCTGATTAACAGAAAGCTGGCCCGCAGCGGCCTGCCCACGGAGACGGAGGAATATAAAAACGTGGCGTATTTCGACCCGGAGACCGGGCAGCCCGCCTCCTGGCCGGAGGAGGAGCTGCAGTCCGTCCGCCGGCGCCGCAGCATCCGCTGGCCCATCAGCAGGCCGAAAAAGCCGGACCCGCAGGAGCAAAAAAAATAACGTACCGGATATGTCCCCCACCCCTTCGGGAGGGGCGGGACATATCCGGTACCGTTTTCTTTGCGGCGGTTCGGCTCAGCGCAGCGACGGACGCAGGGAGCGCCTGGCGTCGCCCAGGGCGTCGCAGAGCGCCTCGATCTCCTCCGGCGTCGTAAACCGGGACAGGCCGATCCGAATCGCCCCGTCAATGACCGCGCTCCGCAGCCCCATGGCCTCCAGCACATAGCTCCGTCCGCCCCGCTTGCAGGCGGAGCTTTTGGACACATAGATCTCCCGCGCCTCCAGAAAATTCATCAGCACCTCGCTGCGCCAGCCGGGGAGAGAGACGCTGAGAATGTGGGGCGCTCCGCCGCCCAGCACCAGCAGCCCGGGGTTTTCCTCCACAAGCCGCGCCGCGGCGCGCTGCCGCAGCGCCTCCATGCGCTGCACCGCGCCGCCGTCGCGCCGAAAGGCCGCCGCGGCGGCGGCAAAGGCCGCGATCAAAGGCAGCGGCTCCGTCCCTGCCCGCCTGCCCTGCTCCTGCTCTCCGCCGAAAAGAAGGGGAGGGAGCCGCAGGCCCTCGCGGATGTACAGCGCCCCCACGCCCTTGGGGGCGTGTATCTTGTGGCCGCTGATGCTGAGCAGATCCACCCCCGAGGCGCCCAGGGGCAGGGCCACCTTGCAAAAGCCCTGCACCGCGTCAGAGTGCAGCAGGGTGTGGGGGTTGCGCGCTTTCACGGCCCGGGCAACGGCGGCAAGGTCCGTCATGGCGCCGGTCTCGTTGTTTACCGCCATCAGCGTCACCAGAATGGTGTCCTCCCGCAGCGCCTCCAGCACCGCGTCGGGGGAAACGCCGCCCCAGGGCTCCGGCTTCAGCCGGGTGACGGCAAAGCCCCGTTTTTCCAGCTCGTCCAGGGAATGCAGCACGGCGGCGTGCTCCGCGGCGCAGCTGAGAATGTGGGCGCCGCGGCGGCGGTTCCCTTCTGCGCCGCACCGTATGGCCCAGTTGTCGCTCTCCGTGCCGCCGGAGGTGAAATACAGCTCCCGCTCCCCGCAGCCCAGGACCGCGGCCAGCTCCCGGCGGCAGCGGTCCAGCTCCTTTTTCGCCTCCCGTCCCGCCCGGTGGGTGGAGCTGGGATTGCCGTAGCACTCCGTCATCGCCGCCAGGGCGGCGGCGGCAGCCTCCGGGCAGACCCGGGTGGTCGCGGCGTTGTCGAGATAGATTGACATTTTCGTCCCTTCCGTCTATGATAGGATTCGTTGCTATTTTACACGATGTGCGGAAAATTCACAAGGAAGAATTGCCCATGAAATATGCCATTGCCACCCTTGGCTGCAAGGTAAACCAGTTTGAAACCCAGGCAATCGAAGCCCTGCTCGCCCGCCGGGGCCACAGCGCCACGGACGCCGGAGACGCCGATGTGGTGATTGTCAACACCTGCGCGGTGACCGCGGAGAGCGGGCGAAAGTCCCGGCAGGCCGTGCGGCGGCTGCTGCGGGAAAACCCCGGGGCCATTGCCGCGGTATGCGGCTGCTTTTCCCAGCTCAGTCCGGAGGAGACCGCAGCTCTCGGCGCGGAGGTGCGGGTGGTCTACGGCAGCGGAGACCGGGAGCGCTTTGTGGCCGCGGTGGAGCGCGCCGCGGCGGAAAACGCATCGGAAACCCATGTGGACGACCCCTTTCGCCGCCGGACGATGGAGCTTTTGCCCGCCGGGGCGCTGGAGGGACGGACAAGGGCCTATCTGAAAATACAGGACGGCTGCGACAACTTTTGCTCCTATTGCGTGATCCCCTACGCCCGGGGACGGGTGCGCAGTATGCCCCCCGGCGACATTGCCGCGCAGGCCGGGCGTCTGGCAGGCTCCGGCTTTCGGGAGATCGTGGTGACGGGCATTGAAATCGCCTCCTACGGCAAGGACCTGCCGCCCCAACGCCCGGACGGGGCGCGCCCGGGGCTGTCCGATGCCATACTGGCCGCCGCCGCGGCGGCGCCGGGGCTGCGGCTGCGGCTGGGGAGCCTGGAGCCCACGGTGGTGACAGAGGCCTTCTGCGCCGCGCTGAAGGCGTGCGGTAGCCTCTGCCGCCACTTTCACCTCTCCCTTCAGAGCGGCTGCGACCGCACCCTGGCGGCCATGCGCAGGAGATATGACACCGCCCGCTTCGCCTCCTCCGCCGCCCTGCTGCGGGAGACCTTTCCGGGCTGCGCGCTGACTGCCGATCTGATCACCGGCTTTCCCGGAGAGACCGAGGCCGACCACCGCGCCACGCTGGATTTTATCCGTTCCGCCGGCTTTGCGTCCATGCATATTTTTCCCTATTCTCCCCGGCCGGGCACCGCGGCTGCGGCCATGCCGGACCAGCTGCCCCGGGCCGTCAGGGAGGCCAGGGCCCGGGAGGCCCAGCAGGCCGCGGAGGAGATGCGCCAGGCCTATCTCGCCGCCCAGCTGGGCCGGACCCTGCCGGTGCTGTTCGAGACCGAACGGGATGGGCTGTGGCAGGGACATGCGGACAACTATTGCGTGGTCTGCGCCCGCGGCGCCGGGCACGGTATTATGAAAAATGTCAAAATAATATCAATTGACGGCGAAAAGCTTATCGGAATTATCGTTTGAATTCAGCGCATTAAAGTAGTATACTTTTTTCATGCTTATGCACCGCTCCCGCGGCGGGCGCATAAGCATGGATTGCGCTTCTCCGCCCCCCCGGGGGGGGATGTGCCAATCCTTTTTCAGACCAAGATACCGGAGGGATGACAGTATGTCGAGAGAGACCACCTACAATTTTGCCGCAGGACCGTCTGCGCTGCCTACAGAGGTGCTGGAGACAGCGGCCTCCGAGCTGCTGGATTATCGGGGAAGCGGTCTGTCCGTTATGGAGATGAGCCACCGCTCCAAGCTCTATCAGGAGATTTTTAACGAGGTCAAGGCCGATCTGAAACGGATTATGCATGTGCCGGATACCCACGAGATTCTGTTTTTGCAGGGCGGCGCCTCCGCCCAGTTCTCCATGGTTCCCCTGAACCTGATGGGGGAAAACGGCAGCGCGGACTATGCCGTCACCGGCAACTTCGCGCGCATCGCAGCCAAGGAGGCCGGCAAATACGGCAGAGTTAACGTTGTCTTTGACACCACAGAATGCAACCATAACCGCATTCCCGCCCAAAGCGAGCTGCAGCTGGACGCGGGGGCGAAATACTTCTATTACTGCGCCAACAACACGATTTTCGGAACCGAATGGCACTATGTCCCTCAGACGGGCGCGGTGCCTCTGGTCAGCGACATGTCCTCGGACATTCTGACCCAGGAGCTGGATGTCAGCCGC
>CAJOPB010000136.1 GCA_905236305.1 uncultured Oscillospiraceae bacterium
CACCGGTACTTATCTGAATCTTGTCACCAGCTGGAAGGCGTTCAGCGACGCCTCCGGGGCCAAAAAGCTCCAGGTGGATGTGTCCGTCAGCTCCTACAGCTTTAACACCGACGCGCTGCCCAACTCCCTGACCCTGACGGTGAACGGCGCGTCCTACAATACCGGCACCCCCGCAATCCGCTACAACGGCAGCAGCCAGACCACCACGCCTCTGGGCTCCTTCACCGTGGATGCGCCGACCGGCAGCGCGGTCCTCTCCGTGGTGTGGGCTTACCGCGGCAGCTACAGCGGCGTGCAGCTCGACAGCATCAGCGCCTCCGGCAGCGCCGATATTCCATGAGCGGGCCGTCAGCCGCCCGGGGGGAAGGAATGATTTGACACAATTTGTCATATTTTGCAATTTGTTGCGTCCGGATTCGGCGCTTCTGACGAATCTGTGAAATCACTCTTGATGTTTCTTTCAACATATGCTATGATGTGTTACAGTTCGGGGGGAGATTGTCCTTTCGAACTGTAACATTCTCTTTTCCCTTCTGCGCTGGCGCTCTGCGGGCGTCGGGGCAGGGGAGAGAGCTTCCAAGGCGCTCAGGTTATCTGTTTTTCACAGGAGGATACACGGTTATGGCCCATATGCAGCTCGGAGAGCTTCTCGTCTCCGCCGGCAGCATCACCCGGGACCAGCTGGAGGATGCCCTGCGGCTTCAAAAGCAGTCCAAGGACCGTATCGGCACGGTGCTGATCAACAACGGCTTCATCACAGAGCAAAAGCTCATCGAAGTGCTGCAGATGCAGCTCGGTATCGAATATATCGACCTGACCAAGACCGCAATCCCCACGGAAATGGCCCAGGTCATCCCCAAGGCCATCGCCCAGCAATATCAGATCGTCCCCATCAAGGTGGTGAAGGATGAGCTGTTCCTTGCCATGAGCGACCCGCTGAACTTCTATGCCATTGAGGAGGCCCGTCTTGCCTCCCGGCGGCGGATTGTTCCCCTGGTGGCAACCCGGGCAGGGGTGGAGCACGCCATCCAGATCCTCTACAGCAGCGAGGGCGCGGCCAAGGCCATTGCCGACATGAAGCGCGAGGCCGCCGCCAACGGCGACGCCCAGGAGGCTGCGGACAACGCCTTCGTGGCAAACCAGCTGGGAGAGGATACCGCCAGCGCCCCCACCATCCGCCTGGTCAACTCCATTCTGGAACGGGCGGTGACCGAGCGGGCCAGCGACATTCACCTGGAGCCGCGGGAAAATCTGATGCAGGTGCGTATGCGCATTGACGGACTGATGCGGAACATCTTTACCGTTCCCAAGGATGTGCAGAGCAGCGTGATCTCCCGGCTGAAAATCATGTGCGGACTGGATATTGCCGAGCGCCGCATCCCCCAGGACGGCCGCTTTAACGTGCGGGTAAAGGACAAGGACATCGACCTGCGTGTGTCCACCCTCCCCACGGTCTACGGAGAAAAGCTGGTGGCCCGTCTGCTGGACAAATCCGGCGGCAGGGTCAGCAAGGAGGCGGTGGGCCTCAGCGGACCGGACCTGGACAAATATGACGCCATGCTGCGCAACCGCAACGGCGTGCTGCTGCTGGTGGGTCCCACCGGAAGCGGCAAGACCACCACCATGTACGCCATGATCAACGAGCTGAACACCCCGGAGGTCAACATGGTGACGCTGGAGGACCCCGTGGAATACAATATCGACGGCGTCAACCAGGTACAGATCAACGAAAAAACCGGCATGACCTTTGCAAACGGCCTGCGGGCCATATTGCGCCAGGACCCGGATATCATCGCCGTGGGCGAGATTCGTGACGGAGAGACCGCCGAAATCGCCATGCGTTCGGCCATCACGGGCCACGTGGTGCTCTCCACCATCCACACCAACGACGCCGTGGGCACCATCGACCGTCTGCGGGACATCGGAGTGGAGCCCTATGTCATTGCCAGCGCCCTCAAGGGGGTCATCTCCCAGCGCCTGGTGCGCCGGGTCTGCCCCAACTGTTCGGGAACCTACCGGCCCGACGCGGATGAGCTGGCGGCTTTGGGGCTGGAGGAGGAGACGGATCTGGTGCTCCATCGGGGCGCCGGGTGCCCGGAGTGCTACAATTCCGGCTATCGCGGGCGCATTGCAGTGTTTGAGATGCTGCCCATCAACCACACGGTACGCCGCCTGATCTATGAGCAGCGGGGCCGCGACGCCATCGAAAGCGAGCTCAAGCGGCCGGAAAACGGCTTTGTCTCCCTGCGGGACAACGCTCTGCGGCTGATGCGGGAGGGCGTGACCACCAGCGAAGAGGTGCTGCGTATCGTGACGGAAGGAGACTGACAGAGCGACGATGATGAGCATAGACCAACTGGTGGCGAAGGCCCGGGAGGACGGGGCCAGCGACATTCACCTGATCTGCGGCCTGCCGCCGAAATACCGGAAGGACGGCCGGCTGGAAAATATGAGCGACATTCCCCTCTCACCCCAGGACTGCTTTGATATGGCCCGTATTCTGGCCCGGGCCAAGTATGACCATTTTGACCAGACCGGCGAGCTGGATGCCGCGGAGACCTATGCGGGCAACCGCTGCCGCATTCATATCTTCAAGCAGCAGGGCGTGCCCAGCGTGGCGCTGCGTCTGCTGCGGGAGGAGATTCCCAGGCTGGAGAGTCTGGGCCTGCCGCCCGCGGTGTTTGAGCTGCCGAACCTGCACAAGGGCATTGTGCTGGTGACCGGCGAGACCGGCTCGGGCAAATCCACCACCCTCGCGGCGCTGCTGGACTCCATCAACCACAGCCAGAAGGCCCATATCGTGACCCTGGAGGACCCCATCGAATATGTTTACAAGCCCGACAAGTGCGCCATCAACCAGCGCGAGGTGGGTAAGGACACCCGCAGCTTTTCCGAGGGCCTGCGGGCCAGTCTGCGGGAGGACCCCAACGTGATCCTTATCGGCGAGATGCGCGACCGGGACACCATCGAGACCGCAATCACCGCCGCCGAGACCGGCCATCTGGTCTTCGGCACCCTTCACACCGGCAGCGCGGCGGACAGCGTGGACCGCATTGTCCAGGTCTTTCCCGCCGATG
Source organism: uncultured Oscillospiraceae bacterium (assembly GCA_905236305.1). Lineage (GTDB taxonomy): Bacteria > Bacillota > Clostridia > Oscillospirales > Oscillospiraceae > RGIG7114. Next base: position 3,078 of record CAJOPB010000136.1, read on the forward strand.
CCCAGACCCAGATCCGCTTGCAGCTGTCCATGACGCTGCAGGCCGTGCTGACCCAGCAGCTCATCCCCAAAATCGGCGGCGGCCGCGCGCTGGCCTGCGAGCTGATGGTGGTGACCGACGCCATTCGCAACCTCATCCGCGCCGGCAATACCCCGCAGATCGCCAACGCCGTTGCCACCAGCGCCGCCATCGGCGGACAGACCATGGACCAGGCCCTGGTCAGACTGGTCAAGTCCAGACAGATCAGCAAGGACATGGCGCTGCACTACGCGCACGAGCAGGAGTATGTGCGGAAAAATGCGTGATGCACGCCTGATCTGACGGAATCAGCAGAGAATGGTCCGGAGAAAGGGGACCGTTCGCCCCTAAGGAGGTGATAATCATGCCTCAATTCAAGTACATAGCCCAGACCCTGGACGGGCAGCGGCGGACGGGGACGGTGGACGCGGTTTCCGAGGCGGACGCGGCCCAGGTGGTGCGGGATGCCAATGCCATTCTGGTGAAGCTCGTCCCCGTGAAGGAGCACAAGGGCCTCCTGAATATGGAGCTGGGGGGCAACCATCTGGACGTGAAGGCGTTCACCGTGGTGTGCAGTCAGTTCTCCATCATTCTCAACGCCGGCATTCCCATCGCCCGGGCGGTAAAGCTCGTGGCGGATAAGACCACCGACAGGCCCCTCAAGCGGCTGCTGGAAGCGGTGGCCAAGGATGTGGAGGGGGGCAGAAGCCTCTCGGCCTCCTTCGCGGACCGCGGCGAAAAGCTGCTGCCGGCCACCTTTATCGAGACCCTCGCTGCGGGGGAGTCCACCGGAAATCTCAGCGGCTCCTTTGCCGCCATGCATGACCACTTTGACAAGCAGAGCAAGACCCGGGGCAAGGTCAAGAGCGCCATGGCCTATCCCATTTTCGTCATGGTGATCGCCGTGATCGTGGTGATTGTGCTGATGGCCGTGGTGGTTCCCAAGTTCCTCACCATCTTCGACGGCATGGACGTGGAGCTGCCCCTGCCCACAAAGATGCTGATCGCCATTGCGGACTTCTTCGCAAAATGGTGGTACATCCTCCTGGCGGCCATTGTGGGCATTGTGGTGGGAATCAGGGTCTACGGCAACACCGAAAAGGGAAAGATCAACCTGGCAAAGCTCAGCCTCAGGCTGCCGGTGCTGGGGAAGATACAGGAGCTGAACACCTCAAGCCAGTTCAGCAGCACCATGGCCGCCACCCTCTCCGCCGGACTGCCCATGAACCGGGCAGTGGCCATCTCCGCCCGGGTGCTGGACAACTACTACATGCGCACCGAGGCGGGCAAGCTCAGCGAGGAGCTGGAGTCCGGCCACGCGCTGGCGGAGGCCATGCAGGATCAGGGCATCTATCAGCCCATTCTGGTGGACATGTGCAACGTGGGGGAGCGCTCCGGCGAGATGGAGCAGACGCTGCGCACCATCTCCGAATACTACCAGACAGAGCTGGATGAGGCCGTGAAGGGCGCGCTGGCCAAGCTGGAACCGGCGCTGCTGGTGGGAATCGCCGGCATTGCGGGCTTCATCGTAATCTCCATCTATATGGCCGTGTTCTCGATCTACGGCGGCATGTGACAAAACACAGCAATCCCGGCGCGAGTGCGCCATAAAATAAAAAAACAGACTATAAGGGAGAAAGGAAAAACATGAAAAAACGCAACAACAAGGGCTTTACCATGGCCGAACTGCTGATCGTCGTTGCGATCATTGCCGTGCTGGTGGCCGCCAGCGTGCCGGTATTTTCTTCACAGTTGGAGAAGGCCCGCGAGGCCACGGACGCCAACAATATCCGCGCGGCATATGCGGCGGTTCAGGCCGCCGGGCTGTCTCACGAGTCAAATGACGATATTGAAAAGATGAATACAGCGGATATAACATATTCAGCGGAAGACGCTACTGCCGGTAAGTATTCCTCGAAGGCCGTTGTAACGTTGAAGCAGACGCAGGACGGGTGGCAGAGCGGAGATCAGGATATTGGCGGTATTTCAATTCCTACAGCTAACGCAAAAGCCAAAGGAACAGCTACGATAGAATATAAAGAGGAAACGGGAACCACTACAATTACCATGAGCCCATAAGAATTATTACCGTGTTATCATCATACCCGCGTGAACCTTAATTCCAACAAGGCTCCGCTCTCAGGAGCGGGGCCTTTACTATGGGCGCGCGGAGGGCCTGAGATCGACAAAAAGTGCACCCTCTGTATACGGAGCACTCCTTGGCGCTATATGAAAAAGTCCCACTCTGCATGGAGGCGCAGCACGAGGAACACGCCGGAGATCATGACGGTAGTTCCGGAAGTCCCGCAGGGAGGGTCCGTGTCCTGTCAGATTCCGGTTATCAAGATGCAGGACTACACGCTGGAGAGAATTCTGGAGAACAAGCTGTTCATTTTGCTGCCGTTTCTCTTTTTCAACTATGAGAAGAAGCTCAGGAAAGTACCGAATGATAAGGCGCTGTACGAGGAAATACTGACTCGGCGCAGTACCATGCAATGATTGGAAAAAAGATACTATGCACATACATCATCTACGGAGGCGGGGGGGCTATACCCTCCAGGAGCTGCTGGTGGTGGCCTGTATCGTGGCCCTGCTCTCCGCTGAGGTTTTCCGCATCTACACCGTACATCTGGAAAAGGCGCGGGAGTCCACCGACCTGTCAGAGGTCCACGCGGTATATCTGAATATGCTCTATGGCGCGGAGCAGGCAGGGGAGAGCTTTGAATACAACGGCATCCCCATCGTCTGGGAGGAGAACAGCTATTACCGGGCGGAGATCCCGCTGCGGCAGAAGCGGGCGGCCTGGGCGCTGGACGTGCGGGAGCTGGCTGTGGCCGGCGTGAGCGTGGACAGCCCCAGCTGGGTGGGAATGCCCGAGGCCAACGGGAAATGCGTGGTCAGCTACGTGCCGGAGTCCAACCGGGTGACGCTGGACTGGGGCGGCAACAACCTCTTTACCGCCGAGGGCCGGCGGCGGCAGGACATCGACAACATGCACGCCATCTCCGCCGCCATGCTGGATGCCATGGAGGAGGAGACGCTGGTGATCTCCGCGCGCTATGCGGAGGTGGTGGTATTTCAGGACGGGGCCGTGGCGCTGTTTCAGGACGGCGGACCCACCGGCCGGGCCGACACCCTTTCCCTCCGGGAGGCTCTGGTCACAGCGGGGCTGGACAGCAAAAACATCCCCGTCCATTCCACCAAGGCCAACTGGAAATATGGCTATATCGTCCATGTCGACTGCTACGGCGGCGTCCGCTATATGGCGCTGACGCCGGAGGACAACAACAAAACCCACACCATTTTCTCCACCTGGTATCTCAAGCCCGACCTGGCGGACCCGGACCTGGTGGGGGAGAGCGGCTGACGGTGAATTTATATTTGCATGCGATTTCACTTTATGATATAATTTCAACGTCCAGTTTCAGATCTTCCACCGGAGGAAAAGGCCATGAGGCTCTCCAAGCTCCGCCGGCATCTGCTCTATGCCGGCCTTGAAAAAGAAGAATATGAAGCCCTTGGCAGCGCTGTGAGCGGACAAAACCGGATTCAGCTCACCATTTTCTCCATGATTACCCTGTTTATGCTCATTGTGCTGGCGCTGATTGCGAAGGACGAAACCAGCTTCGGCGGCCGCAACCGGAAAATCTATCTGGCCGCCGCGACGGTCTGTATCCTGATCGCCTGGCTGTCGCTGCGGACAAACCTGCGGCAGTCCACCGTGGAGCTTTTGATCACCTGCTTCGAGGCAGTGCTGTATCTGGTGGGCATTGCGGTTTCCGTGGCCCATGTGGAGCTGCCCGCGGTGACGGAGATCGCCTTTTTGCTCATCGTTCCCATGCTGTTTATCGACCGTCCTGTGATCCTCGGACTGAAAACCGCTGTCGCGACGGGAATTTTCTGCCTGTTCACGGCCCAGGTCAAGGCCTCCTACATCGCCCAGGTGGACACCTATAACGCGCTGGTGTTCTCCGTGGCCGCCGTCGCCATCGGCCTGTTTCTCACGGAGCTGAAGGTGCGCTATATCAACCAGGGCCGCCGCATTGAATGGCTCAGCGAGACGGACGTGCTGACCGGGCTGAAAAACCGCAACAGCTATGAGGCCATGCTCCGGGAGCTGCCGGAGCTGTGTCACGACAGCGTGACATGCGTCTATGGCGACGCCAACGGACTGCACGAGCTGAACAATTCCAGCGGCCACGCCGAGGGCGACCGGATGCTGCGCACCATTGCCGGGACCATGAAGCAGTTCCTGGGGGACCAGGGCCTGTTTCGGGTGGGGGGCGACGAGTTTGTCTTTATCCGGGTGGATGCGCCGTTGGAGGAGCAGGAGCTGTCCGCCGTTACCCGGTCGCTGGCCGCCGAGAACTACCACGTCTCCTTCGGCCTTTGCAGCCAAACGCGCGATGAGCTGGATGTCGCCGCCCTGATCCGCCAGGCGGAGAGGCAGATGTATCAGGAAAAGGACGCCTATTACGCCCGCACCGGGCGGCAAATGCGATAATGATATGGACAAAAAGAAGACGTTTCCCCTACCTGCGACGGGGGAAACGTCTTCTTTTGTGTTGCTTGCTTCACCGCTCCTCGCGGAAATAGGCAATGCCCAGGCTTTCGGGGGGCTGGTTTTCCTTTTTGCTGCGGATGGAGACGATGATCAGCACGATGATGGTGACGATATAGGGCAGCATCTTATACAGCTCCTTGACGGAGAGGTTCATGCCCGAGGGGATGAAAAGATAGAGGATATAGAGTCCGCCAAAGAGGATGGAGGCCAGCACCGCAATGTTGGGGCGCCAGATGGTGAAGATGACCAGCGCGATTGCCAGCCAGCCCCGGTCGCCGAAGGCGTTGTTGCTCCACACGCCGCTGGCGTAGTCCATGACGTAATACAGTCCCCCCAGACCGGCGATCATGCTGCCGGTGCAGGTGGCGACATATTTGTAGCGGGCGATGTCAATGCCGGCGGCGTCGGCGGTGGCCGGACTCTCGCCCACGGCCCGGAGGTGGAGGCCCACCCGGGTCTTTTTGAGCACCCAGGCCGTGATCAGGGCAATGACAATGGCCAGATAGGCCAGAAAGCCGTAGCTCAGAAAGATCTGTCCGACGGCCCCCAGGGAGGAGGCAAAGGGCAGGCTCCGGCTGAAATAGCCGCTGGTGGCGCTGAGGGCGATGCTGGGCACGTCGCTGTCCGTGAGCTTGATCAGGCTGCCGCCGAAGAAGTTGCCGAAGCCCACGCCGAAGGTGGTCATGGCCAGGCCGGTGACGTTCTGGTTGGCCCGCAGGGTGACGGTGAGGAAACAGTAGATCAGTCCCATCAGCAGGCTGCCCAGCAGGCAGCACAGCATCGGAATCACAATCGCCCAGAAGCCCACCACGTTTCCGCCCCGCTCATAGAGAAAGGCGCCGATGACGCCGGAGATGGCGCCCACGTACATGATGCCGGGAATTCCCAGGTTGAGGTTGCCGGACTTCTCCGTCAGGGTCTCTCCCGTGGCGCCGTAGAGCAGCGGCACGCCCTGCATCACGGCCCGGGGGATGAAGGATACAAGGTCGATCATGGCTTATTTTACCTCCTTCTGGCGAAAATGGAGCTGATAGGTGATGAAAAACTCGGAGCCGATGATAAAAAACAGGATGATGCCGGTGAGGATGTCGCCAAAGGAGTGGTTGAGGCCGTAGATCGTGGAGATCTCGCTGGCGCCCCGGCTCAGAAACACGATCAGTAGCGAAGCGAAGACCATGCCCAGGGGGTTGAATTTTGCCAGCCAGGAGACCATGACCGCGGTAAAGCCGCGCCCGTCGGAGATGGTGGTGGTGATGGTGTGGTCCGTGCCGCCCACCAGCAGCAGCCCCGCAACCCCGCAAAGCGCGCCGGAGAGGAGCATGGTGCGGACAATGACCTTTCCCACCTTGATGCCCACATACCGGGCGGTGCGCTCGCTCTCACCCACCACACTGAGCTCATAGCCGTGCTTGGTGTAGTTGAGATACAGATACATTCCCACGGTGAGCACCGCCACAATCAGGATGTTCAGCAGG
>CAJOPB010000137.1 GCA_905236305.1 uncultured Oscillospiraceae bacterium
CAAGGGTCTCCGAGCCGCAGAGAGCGGCTCTCCGATGAACGGCGGTTAGCACCGCCGCCCTTGACAACGCCGTCCTTCGGCGTTCCAGGGTAGCCAAGGCGGCGTGAAGCCGCCTTATTCATCGGCTCAAACGATGGTTCGGCAAAACAGTTCGGCAAAAAACGACAGTATATCCCGACTGTTTTTCGACAATATATCTCGTCCTTAACAATTGCCTTCAAGGTGTGAACACGCGGGCAATTATTGCTCTGCCAGCCAGGCGTCCAGCTGCTGCTGGTAGTAGTCGATGACATCGTTGACGCCCGCGGCCTGCAGGCCCTTGACGAAATCGGTCTGGAGGTACTCCTCGTAGGTGTCGGGCACGGGGACGGAGCCGGACTCATAGCCCGCCTTGTACTGCTGGATCACGTTGTACACAGCGGTCAGGGTGTTGGCGATGGGGTCGGTGTTCACGGCGCAGCCGAAGTACTTGCTGCGGGGGGCGTTCTTCATCTCCGCCTCGCCCTCGGTGCGGAAGTTGGTGCCCTGCCCCTCTGCGGGATAGGCCAGGAACTGGTTGCCCCAGAGGAAGTCGGCGCTGTTGTAGACGTTGGTGTCCAGCTTGTAGGCCTCGCCCTGGTCGTTGACGGCGTAGTCGCGGCCCTCGATACCCCAGGCGAACAGATTCTCAATTTCCGCGTTGGTGTACATCAGGTTCATGAACTTCATGGCGGCCTCGGGCTCCTTGGCGGTCACGGGGATGGCCCAGCAGAACTTGGTGGTGGAGCCGGTGGACAGGGGCTCCTGGCAGATCATCGGGGCCACGATCTCATAACCGGTGGTGGAGAGGCGGTTGGCCTCTACGCCGGTCTCGGAGTTGACCACGGTGCCGAAGGTGACGCCGTTCTTGATCAGGGGGTCTCCGCCCTCGTCGCTGGTGGCGGCATCCTTGTAGATCAGGCCCTTCTTGTACCAGTCGGTCATGAGCTTGAGCATCTTGTAATACTCTTCGCTCTCGAAGTAATCCTCCACGGTGTTGGTGTCCTCGTTGATGGCGATGATCTTGTAGGTGTCGCCCAGGGTGTCATAGCCGCGGTTCTGGCTCCAGTCCTCGTTGCCCACGTAGGCGTATTCCACGCTGATGACGGTGCCGTCGTTGTCGTTGTTCGCCAGGCAGGCGGCAACCTTGCCGCCGTCATAGTCGCTGTCCTTCACGGCCTGCAGGATGGCCTCGTAATCGGTCCAGTTGTCCAGATTCTGCGCCTTCTCCGTCAGGCCGAGATCGTCCAGGATATCCTTGCGCATCAGGGCATAGCAGTTGGAGTTCAGCAGGCGGTAGGTGGTCAGGGCGTAGATGTTGCCGTCCACGGTGGTGCCCTGGACCAGATCGCCCAGAAGCTCGTTGGTCTCGGGCGCGTACTCAGGCAGCAGATCGTTCAGGGGCAGCAGCTCCTTCTGGCTGGTCAGGGAGGAGAAGCCAGCGGACTGGATGGGCGTGGTCTGCATGATATCCACGCTCTCCTGGGAGGAGAACATCAGGCTGCACTGCTGGGCGTAGGAGGCCATATCCATGACTGTGATATTGACATGGACGCCGATCTCCCGCTCGGAGATCTCGTTGATGGCGGCCTCCACCTCGGGCATACCGTCCGTGCCGAACAGGGTCAGGCCCCAGAGGTTGATCTCCACGATGTCCTCGTCGTCATAATCCTCGTCTTCATCCTCACTTGCCGCGGGCGCGGGGGCGCTGCCGGAGCTTCCGGCGCTCTCGGAGCCGCCGGAGCTGCCGCTTCCTCCGGAGGCTGGGGCGGCGGTTTCGCTGTTGCCGCAGCCGACGAACAGCGCCATGACCATCAGAACGGCCAAAAGCATTGCAAGCAGTTTCTTTGTCATTTTCTTCATTCTCCAATCCTTCATAATGTATTTACCGTCCTTCCGGGGCGGTTATTTTTTTACTATGAAAGCTCCGCTTCCATAGTAAAGATTGATTTAATGCCTGCCCCGCGCAGCGGGGCAGATGCGAAAAAACCTCCATGCGCCTGTGAGCTTTCATTTATGGTGGCGCGTGTGTGGCGCATGGAGGTTTTACCTTGCCAGCAGCATCCGGCGGCTGAAATCGGTTCCGAACATGAACTGCGCGTTGCCCAGGCCGCTGCCGTCGGGCTCCTTCTCCGGCGCGCCGTTGTAGTTCAGCACCCAGCCGAACTGGAAGGTCACGTCGTGATATCCCAGGGCCAGCCCGCCGGGCTTGCTGACCCGGATGGTGATGGGCTCCCGGAACTGCCAGTAGATTTTCGTGTCGAACAGCTCCTCCCGGGAATAATCAAAGCCGTTGTACACAAAGGCCAGGCTGTCCCGGTCGAAGGTCTCGCCGTCCACGATCACGTTGCCGAAGCGGCACTGAGTCAGCCACAGGCCCTTGTAATAGGGGGTGGCGAAATCAAACTCGAAGCCGTTGACGTTCCCGTTCTCGTCGCAGGTGTTGTGAAAGCCGCGCTGCTGTACGGGTTGAAATTCCAGCATGTTCGTTCTCCTCCCTTCCTCAGTAGCCCAGAATGTTGTGGAGCATGATGTGATGGCGGCGGAGCTGGTCGGGAATCAGGTCCATGGCCGCCTTGGGGTCGTTGATGGCGCCGAAGGCCAGCGGGCCCTCGTACTCGCTGAGCAGGTTGCCGCTCCAGCCGTTGTCCACCATCAGGCCGATGATCTCCCGGTAGGGGATCGTGGTCTCCTCAAAGTTCTCGTCCATGTTGGTGAACTTGGCGTGGCAGGTCCAGCAGTAGGGCAGGAACTCCACGATCTCCTCCGGCTTGGAGATGTCGTCAAAACCCCACATGGCCGCCATGGGGTCGTTGTCGGCGGGCTTGAACTGGAAGGTGCCGAAGTCCACGTTGAAGCCGAAGTGCTTTGTCTTGGTGCGGTCGATGAAGGCCATGTACTCCTCCCGGATGTGGGGGGTGTGCAGCGTGGTGGGGCGGTGGACCTCGTTCTGCATCCGCACGTCGTACTTCTCCGCCCAGGGCAGGGCCTTCTCAATGTAGCTCTGCCAGCCAGGCTCCGGGTCGCAGAGGTCGTTGAGGCAGGTGATCTTGGTACGCAGGGTCTTGAAGCCCAGCAGGTTCGCCAGCCGGAAGTCCTGCTTGAGCTGCTCCACCATCTCCTCGTCGGAAGCGCCGGGGCCGCGGTGCAGGTGGTTCTCCGCCCAGTGGCCCAGCTCCGCGGGCTGTAGCTGGTACTTGTCGCAGAGCATCCAGTAGTGGTCCACCCAGGCCGGGGAGGGGTTCGGGTAGCCCTCGATGTAGCTGGTCAGCAGCTCAAAGCAGGTGGCGCCGCAGTCGTACATCTCCCGGAAGGCATCGTCCAGCGTCATGGTTTTTCCCAGCAGGGCCTGGTAGCTGTATACCGAGATGCCCCGCTTCGGGTGTCCTTTTTCCTTTGCCATTTGTTTACTCCTTTCCTGTTTCATTCCGCGAATCGCGGATAAGATTGCTTTTTATGCGTGCCAGTAGGTATTGATGAGCCGCCCCACCATCTCATGGTGCCAGCGGACCTGCTCCACCTCGTCTGCCAGGTGCTCCAGGTCCCGGTCCTGCGCGTCCCGCTGGCCCTCGTATTCCGAATTGATGTATCCCTCATAGCCGCCCTTATGCAGATAGTAAAACGGGGCGTCATAATCAATGCTCAGCTCCTCGTACTGCCCCTCCGCGCCGGGAATTTCCGTCATCTCATAGAACTTTCCGTGGATGGAGAGGATATAAGGTACGATTTCCAGCAGATCCCGCGGGTCCACGTCGGAGCGGAAGGCGGTGGCCTGGGCAGATGTCACGGCGTCCTGCTCCGGGTAGCCCCGCTCCCGCAGCGCCGATACCAGCGCGTCCTGCCGCAGCCCACGGGCGTAAAGCCTGTCCGCGGCGCGCAGCGCGCCGGGATTTGCTCCGTGACGCACCAGATACGCAAACCGGGAGCCGCTGATCCGGTGCTGAAAAATCCCCATATCCGGGATCACACCCACATGCCGGGTGCTTTTCCGCTCCGCCAGCTCTATAACCTCCTGGCAGAGGTAGGGCTGGGACGGCATAAAGCTGTGCTTGTCCGCCTGTTCCGGGTTGGGACGGATGGTGAAGGGAACGTGAATCTCCTTGCCGATGCGGACATTATAATCCTCCGCCGCCGGCAGCGCAAGCTCCATCGCGTCGATGGGGACGCCGCAGAGCCGCAGGTTTTGGAAGCCCAGCCGCGCGCCAAGCTTAATATCCTGAATCAGCCGGTCCGCGCACTCCTTATGGGTCATCACATGGTCCCGGTACAGCAGCGGGTCCATGTTCACGTCCATGGTGACGGCCCGCATCCCAAATTCCGCCAGAGTGTCCTTGAACCGGGAGACAAATTCCTCCGAAGGGTTGGGATATTGCCGGATGAGGGACTCGTCTATGATCTCAATGCCGTCGCAGCCCAAATTGTGGACCTCTTTGACCATGTCCCGAAAATCCATCCGCTTGAAAAACTGCTCCTGCTGATAACTGTAGAGGGAAACGCCCCGTTTCATCATAGCTTTGCCGTCTCCTTTTGCAGCTCTAATTCGTAATAGCAAATCTGCTCCGTCTTTCCCGCACCGGCGCCTTGCCCGGGGACAGGAGGGTTTCGAATCCATTCTTCGTCTGTTGGCATATAACCGTAGGAGCTCAAGATGCTCTGCTGGAAGCCGACGCGGTGGACCCCCGGTCCCAGACCGCCCGGCGCTTCCACGTACACGATCCCCTCGTCGTCAAAGTCCCAGTGCTCGGAAATACAGGTCTTGATCTCCTCAAAGCTGCGGGGAGGCTTCCCGTTGACCTGGAAGCGCTGGACCTCCCGGGGGTAGACCGTTCCGTCCACCTCAATGTAATATCCGTTGTGCAGCGAGAGAATGCAGCCGCGATAATCCGCGATCCGGCAGGCGAACCGGAAACCGGCCACCGTGCCGTCCCGCTCCACATTCTCCAGGCTGTCGCCGCGGATCAGCCATTTGTCAAACACTGTCTGTTTCCTCCGTATCGTATCTTTATCGTCTCTTTGCGTAATCCGTATTCGGGTCACAGGCCTTTTGCGCCGCTCTCCTGCATTGTGCACTGCATCCGGCGCAGCTCATAGGAGAGCAGCAGGTATTCCCGCTCCCGATAGTCGTCAAAGTCGGCCTGTATCAGCTCGTTGATCTGCCGCATCCGGTAGTTCATCGTATTGCGGTGAATTTTCAGCGTTTGCGCCGTCATGCTGGTGTTCCGCTCGCAGGTCAGCCATACATAGAGCGTTTCAGCCAGCTCCGTGCGGTGCTCCTCGTCCCAGGCCAGCAGGAGCTTTAAAGCAGGGTGGCAGTAGATGTTGGCGTTCTCCTTTTGGAGAAAAACGTTTGCGATATGACGCAAAGAGTGGTCCTGATAGCGGAAGAGGGCGGGGGAGGCGGTGGTCTCAATGCCCAGCTCAATGGCGCGAAGGGCCTGCCGCCAGTAATCCTGGAAATGGAGGATTTTGGTAAACCGGTTGCTGATTCCGGCGAACAGCCCGTTCTCCACGCAGATTTTTTCCGCGGCCGCGTATTCCTGCTCCGAGAGGCATTTGCTTTTCACCATCCGGAACAGCACCACGATCTGCCCGTTGTGGACCAGCGTGACGGCCTTGGGGAAGGTGAAGGAGAACAGGTGGCAGATATGGCTGACATTGATCGTGGAGCTGCTGCGCGCGACCTCCACGACCAGGCAATACAGGTTGTAACTGAATTCGCCCTTGAAGAAGTCCATTCTGTCCCGGTAGCGCTTTGCGGTGACAATCTTTCCGTCCAGCAGGTCCTTCAGATAATACTCGATGTGTGAGCCCTGGTTCTGCTGGATAAACTCGTCCTTGCGGTATTTTTCCAGCAGCGCCATGCGGAAGATCTGCAAAAAGCTGCGGTCGGCCTCTGTGAACGGATGGTTTACCGCATTGACGACGATGTGGCCCAGGTCCCGGTCGGGGTCAACGGAGCAGAGAAGCTGGGAATAGCCCAGCGCCTTGTTGTATTCCTCGACGGGCTCCCGCGCCCGCAGCACCCGCCTGTGCAGGTTGCGGTCCCGGCTCACCATCTGGAAGTCCTCAAAGGAAAAGCCCTGGTTCTCGATGATGCGGCGGCTGTAATCGTCCAGGTAGGGCGCGCCGGCCTCCGGCCCCACGCCCACGAGATTGAAGCCTGCGTCGAACACAAACACGGGGTTCTGCATGGCGCGGAAGGCCCGCTCGGTCATCTCCTGGATGCTGCCGCCCGCGGTCAGGATCTGAAACAGGGAGTCGGAGAACAGGGCGTCGCCGGTGCGCTTCAAAAAGTAGCGCTGCAGCTCAGCGTATACGGCCGCGCTCTCCTCCACGGGCACCAGAAGAACATGCGCGGGCAGCGCTTCGGGGGCTTCCTGGAACCGGTTCGGGTCCTCCGTCACATAGAGGATATGGTCTGAATAAGGCACCGGGGCGTCGTCCAGGCGCTGGTAGCCGGTCAGGCAGAGCGACTGATCGGCGCTCCGCAGCTCCGTATGATACCCGGCGAGAAGCTGCCGGATATCCTCTGCTCCGATAAACACGCTGCACTTCCCCTCTCAATAATACCAACATATAATATTTATCCAGAAATCAAGATAAAATCCAAATAATATTCACCATTACCACGCATTATATTATACCAGAAAAAGGGGCATGTGAATTGTGCAATAGCGCACAATTTGCAGGCCCCTTTTCAGCAGCAATGAACATACCCCGACGCGTTTCCCCATGGTAAGGTAGAGGCAGTAAAGGAATCGCACCTGCCAGTACTACATCAGCAAGGGGGAGAACGCATTGCACAATTACACGATTCTGACGGTGAATCCCGGCTCCACCGGGACAAAGCTCGGCCTGGTCCGGGGAGACGAGGTCCTGCTGGACCTGAACGTGGATACGCCCAAGGGGATGTTCGCCGACTGTCCGAACTTCGCGGACCAGGTGCCGAAGCGGGAGCGGATGATCTGGGATATGCTCAAAGAGGCAAAGGTGGACCTGGACAGCATCGACGCGGTTTCCGGCCGGGGCGTGGGCGTCCACTCCTGCACGGGTGGTACATATTTTATCAATGACCTGGCTTATGACCACGCCCTGAACGACGTGGAGGGCATCAACCACCCTGCCACGCTGGGGATTGTGCTGGCGAAGAAAATCGCGGACAAGCTGAATGTCCCCGCCTATTTCGTCAACCCCATGAG
>CAJOPB010000138.1 GCA_905236305.1 uncultured Oscillospiraceae bacterium
CCTGCGGGAGCGCCTGAGCCAGCACATCGAGCAGATGCGGGAGCTGCGGCGCAGTCTGGAGACGCTCCAGGCCAGGGAAGCCGCGGGCGAGGCCGAGCGCATCCTCTTTGGGGCGCGCCTGGTCAACGGCCTGAAGGTCGTCACCGCCACGGTGCCTGAGGCGGCGGTGGAGCGGCTGCGGCAGATGGGCGACACGCTGCGGGACAAGGCCGCCGACGTGGTGGCGGTGCTGGCCTCGGTCAACGCGGAGAAGAAGATCACCTTCCTGGCCTCCTGCGGCAAGGAGGCGGTCGCCAAGGGCGTGCGCGCCGGCGACATCATCAAGGCCATCGCCCCCATCGTGGGCGGCAAGGCCGGCGGCCGTCCGGACAGCGCCATGGGCGGCGGCACCGATGTGCTGAAGCTGGACGACGCTCTGGCGAGAGTGGATGACTTTGTCAGCGAAAAGACAAAATAAAAGGATATAAAGGGACATTAGGAGGTAAATTTGCTATGGCCGATGTAATGCGTTACGATGACAACTGCCTGTTCTGCAAGATCATGCGCGGAGAGGTCCCCTCGGACCGGGTGTATGAGGACAGCTTTTGCTATGCCTTCCGGGACATCCATCCCCAGGCGCCGACCCATATTCTGGTGGTGCCCCGGGCGCATCTGGTGAACGTGACGGAGATCAACCGGGAAAACGGGGATCTGATCGGTCACGTGTTCAGCGCCATCTCCAAGATCGCCTACCGCGAGGGAATTGCGGAGGAGGGCTTCCGGGTGATTGCCAACAGCGGCCCCCACGCCGGGCAGACCGTTCCCCATCTGCATTTCCACGTTCTCGCCGGCACGCAGCTGGGGGAGAAGATGGTGTAATACCGCTTTCAAACAAATACGTTTCAAATAAACACGTCTCATACTATTCTCCCATAAAAAGTAGAAACTTTTTATGGGAGAGGCGCCGCACTGACTGCCCTGACCCCGGTCAATTCTTATGGAGGACACCCACATGAGTATGCGCGGTATCTACACCTCGGTCAACGACATCCGCAAGCGCGTCTTTGCGGAGGTTGCCCGGCTGTCCTACAATTACAGGGACGGCGACCTCAGCGAGATGGAGCAGATTCCCTACCGGGTTATCCCCGGAGAAGTATCCACCTATCGGGAGAGCATTTTTCTGGAGCGGGCCATTGTCAAGGAGCGGATGCGTCTTGCCATGGGACTGAATCTCCGCACTGCCTCGGAGCACGCCCCCGTCTCCACGGGGGCGGAGGAGTGCGTCAAGCCGGAAAAATATTATGAGCCGCCCCTGATCAACATCATCAAATTTGCCTGCCACGCCTGTCCGGACAGGAAGGTGGTGGTCTCCGACCAGTGCCAGGGCTGTCTGGCCCACCCCTGCAAGGAGATCTGCCCCAGGCAGGCCATCACCATCCGGGACCACCGGGCGGTGATCGACCAGGACAAGTGCATCAAATGCCGCCGCTGTATCGACGTGTGCCAGTACCGCGCCATTTTGTTTATGGAGCGTCCCTGTGCCCGCGCCTGCGGCATGAACGCAATCCGCAGCGATCAGTATGGGCGCGCGGACATTGACCAGGAAAAATGCGTGAGTTGCGGCATGTGTCTGGCCAACTGTCCCTTTGGCGCCATCGCCGACAAGGCGCAGATCTTCCAGACCATCCAGGCCCTGCGGGATGAAAGCACCCCGGTCTATGCAGCCTTTGCCCCTGCCATTGTGGGCCAGTTCGGGCCTGAACTGCCCATGAGCAAGGTGCGGTCCGCCTTTCAGGCGCTCGGCTTCACCGATGCGGTGGAGGTAGCCATCGGCGCAGACCTCTGCATTTTGGAGGAGGCGGAGGACTTTGTGAAGGAGGTGCCGGAGAAGCTGCCCTTCCTGGGCACCTCCTGCTGCCCCTCCTGGTCGGTTATGGCAAAAAAGGAGTTTCCGCAGTTTGCCGCGTGTATCTCCATGGCGCTGACGCCCATGGTGCTCACCGGGCGGCTGATTAAGAGGGAGCACCCCGGCTGCAAGGTGGCGTTCATCGGCCCCTGTGCCGCAAAGAAGCTGGAGGCCAGCCGCCGCACCATCCGTTCGGATGTGGACTTTGTGCTGACCTTTGAGGAGGTCATGGGGATGCTGGAGGCCAGAGAGGTGGACTGCGCCGCGCTGGAGGAATACCCAAACCCCAACGAGGCCAGCGGCGCCGGCCGCGGCTTTGCCGTCAGCGGCGGCGTGGCGGAGGCGGTGGCCGACTGTGTCCGGCGCTGGCGGCCGGACCTGGGAGAGGTGCCGATCGAGCGGGCGGAGACCCTGGCGGACTGCCGCAAGCTGCTGCTGCGGGCGAAGGCCGGCCAGCTCAACGGCTATCTGCTGGAGGGCATGGCCTGTCCCGGCGGCTGCGTCGGCGGCGCCGGAACGGTCCAGCCCATCAACCGCTCCGCTGCCGCTGTGCAGAAGCTGAAGAAGGAGTCCCTGCGGCAGCATGCGGACGACACCGAGTACGGCTCCATTCTTCCGGCACTGGAGCAGTGACCGGCAAAGGACTGCGAAAAGTACAAAAATACTTCGGAAACCGGGGACTCTACAATTCGTAGAGTCCCCGGTTTGGCGCGCAGGAGAGGCATTCCCCGGTTTGTAGAGCGTCCCCGGCGGCGAGTAGCTTGCATTTACCTCCCGGCATGGGATAGAGTGAAGGAGTCGTAAGGATGGCCCTCGTCCCATACCCGTCTTTTGTTTTTGGGAGGAGAGGGCGTATCGGTACATATATGCGATACACAACACATATATCACGTATCACGCAAGGAGGAACATATTTGCCATGAGCTATGTATTGAGCTGCTGCTCGACTGCCGATCTGAGCAAGGAGCATTTCAATGCCCGGAATATCGAGTATATCTGCTTCCACTACAGTCTGAATGGGAAGGAGTATCCCGACGACCTGGGAGAGAGTATGTCCTTTGATCAGTTTTACGATGCCATGAGCAAGGGCGCGGAGACAAAGACCTCTCAGATCAGCATTTCCGAGTATTTGGAGCACTTTGAAAAATATCTCTCCCAGGGCAGGGACGTGCTGCATGTCTGCCTCTCCACCGGCATTTCCGGTACCTGCAACTCCGCCATGGACGCGGCGAGAATCTGCCGGGAGCGCTATCCGGACCGGCAGGTATTCGTCGTGGATTCCCTGGGCGCATCCTCCGGCTACGGACTTTTTATGGACGGCCTGGCGGATAAGCGGGACGAGGGAATGGGTCTGGAGGAGCTCTATCACTGGGCGGAGGAGCACAAGCTGAATCTCCACCACTGGTTCTTCTCCACCACGCTGGAGTACTATGTCCGGGGCGGCCGTATCTCCAAGGCTGCCGGCTGGTTCGGCACCGCGCTGAACATCTGCCCGCTGCTGAACATGGACGATCTGGGCCGCCTGATTCCCCGCAGCAAGCTTCGGGGGAAAAAGCGGGTCATTGAGGAGTGCGTCAAACGCATGGAGCAGCACGCGGAGGGCGGCCTCGGCTATTCCGGGAAGTGCTATATCAGCATGTCCGCCTGCATGGAGGACGCCAAAGCCGTGGCCGCGCTGGTGGAGAAAAAGTTCCCCAGGCTCAATGGCAGGGTGGAAATCAACAACATCGGCACCACCATCGGCGCACATACCGGTCCCGGCACCGTGGCGCTGTTTTTCTGGGGGGACAAGCGGGTCCGGTGAGCGCATTGCTCCGGCAATGGGCTCAGGGCGCCGGCGCGGAGTGTGCGAGCGCAGCGCAGTGCAGCCTTTCGTTACTGTTCAGACGCCCCCGGCGTCTGAACAGCAGCCGAGAACATGCTTTGCCTCTGCCGCTGTATTATAATTTTTTCCAGTGTATGTTTTTGCGCGGAGCGGCCATACTAATGCCAGACCCGGAACAAAGACGGCCGGCAGGGCTCCCGCACAACACGGGCGCTCCAGACCGGTGCCGAAAGGCGAATGGTCACAAACCGGCCGGGACGCCTTTTCCATGCGGACGCTGCAGTGCGCGCGCATGGCGTCCGAAATCTTTGGGTTCAGCGCCGGCATGGTGTGTAGAGAGCATTCGGTGATTTGTGAAAAAGCGAGAGTGATACTATTTTTCCATAAAACACGATGTTTTATGGAAAAGGCATCACGCCAAAGGCGTGCTGCCCGTTTTGCGCCCAAAGGCGCAAAACATGTCTCATGCAGTCTTCGAAGCGCCTTCGGCGCCATAAAACGCTTCACAGCGTTTTATGGAAGACTCGTATAAAAAAGTTTCCGGCGCGGGCGGGGGCTGCATCGTGGGCGATGCGGTCCCCGCTTGGAGATTTTATAATATCCGTTCAGACAGCTTTCTTGACTTCCCGCCGGTAATGTGATAATCTCAGAGTGCATTTTTTCATATGCTTGCTGAAAAAAGGGAGGCGTTTTTCATTGTATGCTTATATCGGCCGGCAGCCGCTTTACAACAAGGAGTATGTGTTATATGGCTATGACCTCCTGCATCGGGATAATGTGACAAAAAATCTTCGGGATATTCAGGAGGAGGACGACGAGCTGCGGGGTGTATTCTCCGACGCCATTACCATGTTCGATTTTTCCGAGCTGACGGAGGGCAAGCCCGCGCATATCCGGCTGACGCGAAATCTGCTGTTCAGCAACTTCCCCTATATGGCCTCTCCGGAGCAGATTGTGGTGGAGCTCTCCGCGGATATTATGGTGGACGACGCGCTGGTGGAGAAAATCCACGAGCTGAAAAATTTCGGCTACAAGCTGGCAGTCAGCGGCTATTCCGTCCAGAGCGCCACGGTCAAGCTGAATAAAATCATCCAGTGGGTCGATTTTATCTATATCAATGTGCGCCGGCACAACCGCCTGCAGCTGATCGACCTGATCAAAAATGTCCGCCTGCGCAGCCACGCAAAGCTTCTGGCGGAGCAGGTGGACAATGAAGCGGACTTTGATAAGATCAGCGGACTCAGCTTTACATATTTCCAGGGGCTGCTGTTTGGAATGCCCAGCGTATTCCGCCGCGAGGTCAACCTCGCCACAACGCCCTATGGCAAGCTGTATAACGAGCTGGCCAGCGCCAGCTCCAATTTTGAGTCCGCCTGCGCCATGATTGAGCAGGAGCCGGTGCTGACCTATATGTTCCTGGAGCGGATGCCCTCTCCCAAGGAAAAGCGGGACATCGGTGTGGTGATTCGCAAGACGCTGATGACCATTGGCACAGAGCGGCTGCGAAAATGGAGCTGCCTCCTGCTGATCAAGCAGCTCAACGTCAATGACACGACGGACCTGGCGGCCCATGCCTTTCAGCGGGCCAGATTCATCGAGCGGATCATGGACGAGGCCGGCGCAAAGGATGAGCCCATTCTGGGCTTTTTCCTGGGTATCTTCAGCCTGATCGACCAGATCACGGACACGCCGCTGGAAAATCTGCTCAACCAGCTGCGGCTGGAACGGTCCGTGAAGGACGTGCTTCTGGGTAAGGAACAGGGGAGCCTTGCCGCATACCTGCATTATGCAGAGGTCTATGAGGAGACGGGTGCTCCGCCCGCAGATACCGCCATCCGGCCGAAAAAGGCGGAAAAGGAGCTGGATACCTGGTACAAGACCAGCGTCCGGGAGGCGGAGGATGCGTTTTCTACCCTGAATCCCTATCTGGTCCGCAGAAACAACAGGTGATCCTTTCTTTTCGCCCGCGCGCAGCCATTCGGGGAGCGCATCCCCGGGAAAACGCCGGCCCGGCGCAATGGAAACAGGGGGAAACGAATCAGCATGAGCAATCTTGTGAGATATGACGCGGAGGGCGTTGTCTGCCGGCTTGAGGACGGCATACGGCTGACCGTGCCCAGGGAAGCGGCGCAGCATCTAGGCGCGGCCACAAACACCCCTCTGGAGCTGGATCTGGCGGTGGATGACCAGGGAACCCCGGTGCTGGTGGTCCGGCGCTTCCTGCCGGCGGAATCGGACTGGCTGCGGGGCGCGCCGCTGCGCATTGTCCAGAAGATGGCGCGCCGCTATCCCAACCTCAGCATCCGTGTTACGGACGCCATGGGCTACAGCCTCTTTCCGGAGCTTGAGGAGCCCAACGAGACCGTGACAGGTATGAATACCGAGCTGATGTGCAGCCCTGCCCTGACCCGTCAGTCCAAAATCGTGTTTGAGCAGGGCGGCGAACGGGAGTATTATGCCGCGCCCATTCGCTGCAGGGGCCGCTATGCCGGCATGGTCTATGGCTTCGGCGCGCTGGAGGACATTCAGTCCGCCAGACAGAATATTGAGACGCTGGCTGACGACCTGGCGGTTTTTCATGAATGCTATGACCGGGAGGCGGCGGAAAACCGGCAGGAATCATACTAATACTTTTTAATTTTATAAAAATAGTATGTAGTATGACGCTTTTTTCGTCTGCGGACGCGAGCTCTGCGAGGCTTTGTCTACAGTCTGAACGCCATATATGCCCACCCCCTCCGGGGGGCGGGCATATATGGCGTTTTTTGAATGTCCTTTCTTCGCAGGGGCGGCCTTCGTCCCTTTGCGGATTATCTCTGGAGGTCGTTCCGGGTCTCGCGCTCGGTATGGAGTACCAGGCCCTTCTCCCGCAAAAAGGCGTTGGTCAATGTGGATTCCACCGTGGGGACCGTATAAAAGCTGGAGTAGGAATAGTCCCTCGCCGCGGGCGCTGTGGCGACGGCTTCCGCAGTGGGGCCGTCATACTGCTCAGGCTGCCCGTCGCTCCGCTGCCGTGCCGTGATGTCCACCCGGGCGTTGTAGACCGTGTCAAGGTAATTCTCGTCTGTCAAAAGCCAGACCCTGCCCACTGTGCCGGCATCCAGATCCGGGCACACGCTGTCAAAATAGAGTCTTGCGGCCTCCTGCGGGGTCAGTCCAACCTCGTAGTTTATCCAGACGGCGTCCCAGTTCAGCACCTCCACAAAGCCCTCCAGGTCATACCCTCTGTCGTACCGCGGCACGGCTCTGGAGTTGAAGTAGGAATCCTCCTCGATTGCCTCGTTCAGATCGCTGTCGGAGCCGGGAGCGCGCAATATGCCGGCATTGGCAAAGCTGTAGTAGAGGTCATAGCCGTTCATGGCGTAATCCAGCACGGCCTGACCCACCAGATTTTTCCGCTCTGTGGAGGACAGGGCCAGCATTTCCCGCTCAAAGATTCCCATGTACTCCCGCAGCAGAAATTCCTCCGGGTCCTTCCAGCCCCCGGCCTTCACACACTCCGAAACTGTCATGGCAGCGCTGATGCTGCCGCCCTGGATGTTGCTCTCCGTCAGAGGGAACGACGGCTCCTTCCGGTTGGCGATTGCCTCCTGGGTGTTCATCAGGGCCTGCAGAGGCGCCGCGTCGTGTAATTCAACGGGCTCGCCGTTGCTGTCCGCCGTGTAGCGCAGCATATACTCCCGGTTGACAATACTGCCGTCGGTGCGTGTGTAAAGAATGCGGCAATGCAGCAGATTTCCGTCTTCTGCGTTCCCGGTCCATGCGTTCCACTGCTTGTGGGCGATAATCTCCTGGTGCACCTCCTCGGCCCGGGCGATGCCCTCGGGGGTTTTGAAGGTGGCCCGCTCTCCCTGGGACCAGACCGTGACCTCCTCCACCCGGCTGATGACGGGGACATAGCGCTCCACCCCAAAGAGGTCCAGGCGCATGGCCAGCATCAGCACAACAATCACGCCGCAGCAGGCCCCGAGACCTGCCCACCGGACCGTGTGAAATACGCGGAAGGATTTTTTGATCAGCATATCGGCGATAAACCAGCCGATCACGGCCCCTGCCAGCAGGAAGAACAGCAGGCTGACAAAGGCTGTGCTCCGCTCCGCTGTCCTGTAGCTGAAGATAATGGCATAGAGCAGGCAGGCAAAGCACAGTCCAAAGCCCATCGCCATGCACCAGCGGAACACGGGCTTGAGAATTCGGACGGCCACCACGTCTCCGGCCGTCTCCATCCGTCTCTTTCGGAACAGCAGCATCGACAGCGCCAGCAGCACCAGTCCCATCACCGCATAACCGATCACCGTGCCCCAGCCCACAAAGCGCCAGCCCACAACGCGATAGGACTGGGTGACGGGCCCCTCCAGGATGCTGCGGCTGTCCAGGTTGATGAAATATCCCACCACCGGGGAGAGATACCGGGTGGTATAGCCCCAGCTGCTGCTCAGGCCGTAAACAAACGGTGCAAAAACCGCGCGCAGCAGCTCCTCCACGCCGATGGCCGTAAAGTTCAGCACGCCATAGACCAGCGGCAGTACGACAATGCTGCCGGTGAGCTGGGCACAGAGGGTGGCAAAGGCGTAGAAAAACAGCAAAATCATGCTCACCACCGCCAGCCACGTCAGGAGGGAGGGGAGGTGCAGCCTGCCGCAGAACAGCTCCGCCAGGGCGCTCAGAAGAAAGATCAGAACGTTGACCCCCAGCATTGGAAGGATTCCCGCCAGAGCATAGGAGAGAAACTGTCCCTCCCGCGTCACGGGCAGGCAGGCCATGCCGTGGGCTGAACGGGCATTATAGAGAAAGCTCCATACCGCCATGGCGGAAAACAGCCCGTAGACCGCGCCCAGAATGGTCCCGCCGTATTTGGCAAAGCTAAGGATATGGTTCTGCTGGTTGACATACCAGCTGGAGCTGGTCAGGGGTCCGCTGCTCAGCAGAACCACCGGCATCAGGATAAACCAGATGACCAGATAGGAGCCCCAGACCGGCCAGAAGCGGGTGACGCTCTTGGCGAACAGGGTTTTGTTAAAGCTAAAGTTGAAATTAAAGAAGGATGTCTTTGACTGCATAGTCGTTCCCTCCCAGCTCGTAGATGAAGATTTCCTCCAGACTCAGGGGCAGCGCGTCCATGAACAGAGGATTGCAGCTTTGCAGCTGTGCCTCCACGCTCTGCGGGTCTCCCCGGACGATGAGCGTGTGGAGCCGCCCGGTCACGCCGTCATGGAGCAGATTCAGGTCCCGGGGAAGGCTCTGCCCCTCCTGCAGGGCGATCTGGATTTTTGTGATGTTCTCCTGAAGCTCGCTGAGGGAACGCTCCAGCAGCAGCCGGCCGTGGTCCAGAATGCCCACGTGGTCGCAAACATCCTCCAGCTCCCGCAGATTGTGGCTGCTCACCAGCACGGTGAGCCCCCGCTCTGCCGCGTCCGCCATCAGGATACCCCAGACCTGGCGGCGCATCACCGGGTCCAGCCCGTCAACGGGCTCGTCCAGCACCAGCACCTCCGGTCTCAGGCACATCTGCAGCCAGAAGGCCGCCTGCTTTTGCATTCCCTTGCTCATGGTGCGGATGGTTTTGCGGTCGTCGAGCTGCGGAAAGGCCTCCCGCAGCCGCTCATAGCGCTCCAGGTCAAAGCCGGGATAAATCCCGCGGTAATACTTCATCATGTCCCGGATGCTGGATTGCAGAAAATAGAACACATCGTCGGGAATGTAGGCCATGCGGGCTTTGGCTGCCGGGTTTTCGTATATCGGGGCGCCGTCCAGCAGAATCTCCCCGCTGTCGGGGCGGTAAATGCCCATGATATGACGAATGATGGTGCTTTTGCCGCTGCCGTTGGGTCCCACCAGGCCGTAGACCGCACCGGTGGGCACAGTCATGGTCAGGTTATCCAGCGCCTTGCTGCCGCCGTCAAAATATTTGGTTACATTGCGAACCTCAATCATTGCGTTTCCTCTCCTTCCTCGCAAACCGCCGCGGCCAGCTCCTGGTCTGTCATGCCCAGCCAGCGCAGCTCCCTGGCCGTATCCCGCAGGCGCTGCAGCAGCGTATCCCGGCGGCGCTGGTCCACCTCTTGCCTTCCTCCGGCGAAGTTTCCCTTCCCCGGGACCGAGTAGAGATAGCCGCTCTGCTCCAGCTCCCGATAGGCCCGCTGGATGGTATTGGGATTGATAGCCAGCTGCTGGGCCAGCTCCCGCACCGAGGGCAGCTTTTCATCCGGCGGAAACACACCGGAGATTATCAGCCTGCGCATCTCGTCCATGATCTGCTCATAGACCGGCCGGGGGTCTCTGTAGTTGATCGAAAACATCCGCAATCACCTCACCCATCTGACGATCAACACATCTTTTTCCAGCGCAGTCATTTCCCGCCGCCGGAGGCCGCCTGTCCGCTCCTGCCGGACGGGAAATGCCGCACGTGTATTAACTGTACTAGTTGTATTAATACACACATTATAATCGGACTGCCTCTTTTTGTCAAGCCCTTTCCCGTATTTTGTTTTGCCATAGTGTGCAACAGCGTATAGTGGTATATAGTCAACGACATAAATGTCGTGACTATAAATCAGGAAAAGCCGTCCCGCGGGGCGGAAAAGCGCAAAAAGCACCCGGGGGCTGATCACCTCCCGCCTGACGGGGGAACGCTCCCGGGTACTTCTTTTGCTGCTGTTGAGACGCCGGGGGCGTCTCAACAGCAGCCTTTTTATGCAACCTTGCGCAGCCGTCTTGCGCAAATGGGTCCGATCTGCTATGATTACCTCATCACTGATTTGGAGGTTTGCGAAAATGTTTGATTTCAGCTATTACACCCCCACGAAGGTCGTGTTCGGCAGAGGAACGGAAAATCAGGCGGGCGAGCTCATCCGGCAGTTCGGAGGCAGCCGGGTTTTGATCCACTACGGCGGGGAAAGCGCCGTGCGCTCCGGCCTCCTTGACCGGGTGAAGGCGTCCTTGGACGCGGCGGGTCTTCCCTATGCGGTGCTTGGCGGCGTGGTGCCCAATCCGCACCTCGGCAAAGTGCGGGAGGGCATCGCGCTGGCGAAGGAGCACGGCGTGGACTTCCTGCTGGCAGTGGGCGGCGGCTCGGTGATCGACTCTGCAAAGGCCATCGCCTATGCGCTGGCGGAGCCGGAGTATGATGTATGGGAGCTGTTCGCCCACACGCGGAAGGCAAAAGCATGTCTGCCTGTCGCCTCGGTGCTGACCATCGCCGCCGCCGGCAGTGAGATGAGCCCGAGCTGCGTGATCACCAACGAGAAAACGGGCGAAAAACGCGCCTATGACGACGACCTCTCCCGTCCGAAGTTTGCGATTATGAATCCGGAGCTGACAATGACGCTGCCGGACTATCAGACCGAATCCGGCTGCACGGACATTATGATGCACACCATGGAGCGCTATTTTACACAGGGCGGCAACATGGAGCTGACGGACGAGCTGGCCGAGGGTCTGCTTCGCACCGTGATGAAATATGCGGAGATCCTGCACACCGACCCGCGAAATTATGAGGCGCGGGCCGAGATCATGTGGGCGGGCAGCCTTGCGCACAACGGGCTGACCGGCTGCGGCAATGACGGCGGCGATTTTGCCACCCATATGCTGGAGCATGAGCTGGGCGGAATGTTTGATGTGACCCACGGCGCGGGGCTTGCCGCCCTCTGGCCCAGCTGGGCGCGCTATGTGATGGACAATGACCTGCCCCGTTTCGTCCGCTATGCGGAAAAGGTCATGGGCGTTGTCCGGACGGAGGACATGTCCGACAGGGACGTGGCTCTGGAGGGAGTTGCGCGGATGGAGGACTTTTATCACAGGATCGGGATGCCGGTCAATCTGCATGAGCTCGGCATTGAACCGACAGAGGAACAGATCCGGGCGCTGGCGGAGAGCTGTGTCCGCGCCACGGGAGGGCACCAGGGCAGCGCCAGGGTGCTTTACGGAGAGGACATGGCGAACATTTACCGCATGGCCCGATAGAACCCGCTTGTGCCTGCGGGCATCATTTCGGCTTTTGCGTTTCGCGCAGCTTTGTGCCGCAGAGGGCATCCGGTTTCCCCGGCGTCCTGCCGCGGTAATAGGCGAACATGTATTGCTGATAGATCCCGTTGTATGGACGGTAGCGCGCCGCGGGATAGCCGTCGGGATACTCGTTTTGCAGGACCCTTCGAATCCAGGTGTCCACCGGGAAGGCGTCGGTCTGGTGGAGTCCGAACAGGGAGATGCAGCTGGCAACCTTGATCCCCACGCCGTAGAGCGCCGTGAGGGCCTCCAGAGCTGACCGGCCGTCCGCCGCGGCCAGCGCCGCATAATCCAGCCTGCCGCTGCAGGCGTCCTCCGCTGCGGCACGGACATATTTGTCCCGATACCCCAGGGCGCAGCGGCCCAGCGCTTCCCGGGACAGGGCCCGCACAGCCTGGGGCGTGGGGAAGGTCCAGAAGACCTCCCCTGCCCGGTCTGTCAGGGCCTCGCCCGCGCTGCGGCAAAGCAGCTCCACGCTGCGGCGGATGGCGGGAATGTTGCGGTTTTGGGAGATAATAAAGCTGACTGTGACCTCCCAGGGGTCCTGCCGCAGAATGCGGAGGCCCTGCTGGGCCTCCGCCGCCTGATAGAGAAAGGGATCGGCTTCAGGGTCAATGCGCCGGCGGAGGGCGCGATAGTCTGTATCCAGGTCAAAGTAGGGGCGCCACAGGGCCTGGTATTCCGCCTCGGTGCAGTCCAGCGCATAGCGGCCGCCTCCCTCCCCGCGGATGCGAAGGCAGCGGCGTCCCAGCGGGATGCGAAAGCTGTTTTCCCCCAGCCGTTCCCAGCGGAAGCACTGCCCGCTGTCCGCAATCCTGCCCAGGTCAAAGTCGTCCTCAATGCTGATCTGCATGGCCGTACTCTATGGGAACACTGTAGACGCCATCTTGCAGATGCGTCCGGAATACCGCGCAGTTTCCGATGTGCCTGGACCAATAGCTCCCATGGGCTTCCGGGGTGAGATACTCCAGGGCGCCCTTGAGGGCGATGGCGTGGGTGGAGACCAGAATATTCTCCTCCTCCCCTGTCAACGGGCGAAGGTCCTCCAGAAACGCGCCCAGCCGTCCCACCACGGCGGAGAGCTGCTCCATGCCTGCCGGGGCAGGGTTGTTGTTGAAGTCGCCGAAAAAGGTGAGGATCTCCGGGGGCAGGCTTTTGAGGCTCGTGCCCTCGTAGGGGCCGTAGTCCATTTCGATAAGCCGTTCGTCCACCGTGATCTCCGCGGCTTCTCCCGCTGCCAGACGCGCTGTTTCCACCGCGCGGATCAGAGGACTCGAATACACCCGGTCAAAGCGGACACCCTGCTGACGAAACAGCTCCCCGACGGCGCGGGCCTGGGCACGGCCGGTCTCGTTCAGCGCCTCATCGCTCCTGCCCTGCAGGGCAAAGGCGTTGTTGAGGCGTGTCTCGCCGTGGCGGAGCAGATAGATTACGGCGCTCACGCCCGGATCACATAGCCTTCCTTACGGGGCGCCGCCGGGCCCTTTCCCCCGGGCTGGCCGTAACCCAGAATGACATTTCCCACGCCCACATATTCCTCCGGGATGCCCCACCGGGCCTTGAGCTCCTTCCCCTCCGGGCTGTCAAAGGACTCCGCTGCCCGCCAGATATAGCAGGAGTCCACCCCCAGAGCGTTGGCCGCGTTGAGCAGGTTGCCGATCACCAGATTGGCGTCCGCCGTACTGAGCGCGCTGTCCCGGATGCCGAACACCACCACCACGGTGGGAGCGCCGTAAAAGGTCCGGGCCTCCGGATTACCGGCAGCAATGGCGTTGAGCTTCTCGATTTTGCGCAAAAGCTCCGGGGACTGCACCACCACCATCAGCGGCGTCTGCCGGTTTGCCCCCGTGGGGGCGTAGGTGCCGGCCTTCAAAATTGCATCCAGCTCCTCCGCCCGGACCTGGGTATCCTGATACTTCCTGCAGGAGCGGCGGTCCAAAAGATTCTGATACGCTTCATTCATAATTTTTTCCTCCTGTTTATCCGGTATGTAAAACAGTATAACATATCCCGGTCAAATTTCAATCCGCTTTTTCCCCTCACGGAGATTACTGTTCCGACGCCGGGGGCGTCTGAACAGCAACGATCAGCGCCGCGGCCTCCCGTTCCAGAGCGGCATGGTCATTGGGCACTTCCCCGGAGAGCACCCGGTCCAACAGGGTGCGGAGCACTGCCCCCACCTCCTTGCCCTCCCGCAGGCCCAGCGCCAGCACGTCTGCGCCGGAGAATTGCATGTCATGCAGGGAGAAGCACTGCTGCTGCGCCAACACGGTGTCCAGCACTGCGCGCAGCGCCGCTGTCTCCGCACGGCGTCTTGCTCCGGGCGCCTCGGCCTGGGCCCCGGCGTCGCCGTCAAACACCTCCAGAAGCTGCCGGAACCGCTCCGGGCCCAGACGGTTGAGCCACCGGCGCACGGCGCCGGGGGAAGGAGGAATCCGGGAATCGTGATACCGGATCAGCTCTGCGGCTGCCCGCCTTGTGGCGCCGTCAAAGCGCAGGGAGGTCAGAATCTCCTCCGCCAGCTCCCGGCTCCTCTCCGCGTGGTGATAAAAGTGCCCGACTCCGCCGGACTGCGTAAAGCAGTCCGGCTTTCCAATATCGTGGAGCAGCAGGGCCAGCTTGACTGCAAGCTCCCTGCCCGCATAACAGCCGGCGGCGCGCACCATATGCTCATAGACGGTGTATCGGTGAAAGGGGTTATTCTGGGGGAAGCCGATACAGCGCCCGAGGGGAGGGATGAGCAGGCCGAGCACATCCGAAAATTCCAGCAAAAGCGCCGTTGCGCCGGGGCCGAACAGCAGCCGGCTCAGCTCGCTGCTGATCCGTTCCGCGCTCACTGCGCGCAGCAGCGGCGCGTTGCGGTGGATGGCGCAGGCCGTTTCCGCCTCCACCTGAAAGCCGTAGACTGCGGCAAAGCGCATTGCCCGGAGCATCCGCAGCGCATCCTCCCCAAACCGGGTATCCGGGTCCCCCACGCAGCGCACCAGGCCCGCCTCCAGGTCCTCCCGGCCTCCGAAGAAATCCGCCACGCCGCTCTCCGGGTGATAGGCCATGGCGTTGATGGTAAAATCCCGCCGGGCCAGGTCCTCCCGCAGCGTGGGGACAAAGACCACCTGATCCGGGTGACGGTGGTCTGTATAGCTCCCGTCGGCGCGAAAGGCGGTGATCTCATAGGGCACGCCGTCCCACAGCACGGTGATGGTGCCGTGCTGTTTTCCGGTCTCGATCCGGCGCCTGGAGGCAAATACCCGGCTGATCTCCTCCGGTGTCGCGGCAGTGCAGATGTCCCAGTCGTGGGGCGTCCGCCCCAGAAGACTGTCACGAACACAGCCTCCCACGGCATAGGCCAGAAAACCTGCCCCGCGCAGCGCGGCAAGGATTTCCTCCGCTGCCGGAGGCAGCGCAATCGGCTGCTTCAATCAGATCCCTCCTGACGTTTCCAAATCCTTGTATGTTTCAAGGGAAAGCAACGCAGTCTGGCGGGAAAGGACCCGCCCGGACGGTGCTTTTCGCCTGTGAATACAAGCTCTTAATATTAATTATATCTCTTTTTCTCTGCTCCCGCAACGAGGAATTCCGCTGCGCCCCTTGTCCGGGACGGGTTGCAAAATTTCTCCGCTCTGGTATAATGAAGCCGTCTTTTATCCGGTGGGGACGGGGCAAAGGCACGCCCCGCGGTGAAGCGGCAGAGGGGGAGTGATCGTATGGAGCGGAAGGACGCGATGACCGGGGCGCTGTTTGCGCCGCTTTCCGTGCTGCCGGAGCTGCTGCTGCCCTGGTATGTGCAAAACGCCCGGGATCTCCCATGGCGGCGGGACCGGGAGCCCTATCACGTCTGGCTTTCGGAGATCATGCTGCAGCAGACGCGGGTGGAGGCCGTGCGGGGCTATTATCTCCGCTTTCTCACCGCGCTGCCGGACATCCCTGCCCTTGCGTCGGCGGAGCCGGAGCTTTTGAATAAGCTCTGGGAGGGACTGGGCTACTACAGCCGCGTGAGAAATCTGCGGACGGCCGCGCAGCAGATTATGACAGACTGGGGCGGAGAATTTCCCACTGACTATGCTGCCATCCGGGCGCTTCGCGGGGTCGGGGATTACACCGCGGGGGCCATCGCCTCCATCTGCTTTGACCTGCCCACCCCGGCGGTGGACGGCAACGTGCTGCGCGTGGTCTCCCGCCTCACGGGGGATTGCCGCAGCGTATCGGATGCGGGCACCAGAGCGGAGATTCGAGAGGCGCTGCGGGAGGTCTACCCCCTGGGACGCTGCGGGGCTTTTACCCAGGCGCTGATGGAGCTGGGCGCGGTGGTCTGTGTGCCCAACGGAGCCCCGGACTGTGCCGGCTGTCCCGCGGGAGGCGTCTGCCGCAGCCGGGCGGGAGACTGGCGGAGGCTGCCGGTCCGCGCGGAGAAAAAACCGCGCAGGCAGGAGACTCTGACCGTTCTGGTTTTGCACTGCGACGGGCGTATCGCCCTGCGCCGGCGAAAAGCGCATGGCCTCCTGGCAGGGCTTTGGGAGCTCCCCAATGTCCCGGGCTGTCTCTCTGCGGCCCAGACAGTTGCCCTGGCGGAGGACTGGGGGCTGCACCCCGGCGAGCTGCTGGGGGAGACGGAGCGCCGTCATATTTTCACCCATGTGGAATGGAACATGCATTGCTGCCATCTGCGCTGCCGGGAGATGCCGCCGGAATTTGTCTGGGCCGGCCCTGCGCTTTTACGGGAGAAATACGCCCTGCCCACAGCCTTTCGAAAGTGCCTGATCTCAGACATGCAGTGAAAGGTCCCCGGAGAGAGAAGGAGAAGCGGGATATGGATGTGAAGCATGGCCGGACGTAAGCTGCTTTGGATTGCCCTGGGCTATTCCGCCGCGCTTTTGACGGGAGTTTATCTGCTGCCGGAGGGCAGCCTTCCCTGGGCTGCGCTGGTCCCTGCCCTGGGATTTGCGGCGGCGCTGGCGGCAGGAGGCAGTCGGCGCGTGCAGGCGGCGCTGTCTCTGGGGGCAGCGGCGCTGGGACTGCTGTGGCTCTGGGGCTACACCGCGCTCACCATCGCCCCGGCGGAGGCCCTGGCAGGGGAGAAGCGCAGCGTCACGGTGCGCATTTCGGATTATCCCGCCATCACCGGGGATTATGCCCGCGTCACAGGGAGATGCATGGACCCGGCGCTGCCCCGCGGAAAAATATTGCTCTACAGCTACGACGGAGGCTTTGCGGAGCTTTGCCCCGGCGACATTGTGGAAATGCCCCTCAAGCTGCTCTCTGCCCGCCGCTTTTATGGGGAGGAGAGCGACTATTATCTGACTACAGGCATCCACCTGCGGGGCTATACCACGGGAGAATATACTGTTCTGGGCCGCTGGAGCCTCTCCTGGCTCTACGCGCCGCAGACGCTGGCACGGCTGATCCAGGCGGAGGCTCTGGACTGCTTTCCCCCGGATACGGCGCCGCTGATGAAGGCGCTGCTCACCGGAGACCGGACGGAATACTATCAGGATGACAGCGTGTATTCCGCCATGCGCACGGCGGGCTTCTCTCATATTATCGCTGTCAGCGGAATGCACGTGGCCTTTCTCATGGAGCTGCTGCGGCTGCTGATGGGACGGCGGCGGACACTGGCGCTGGCAGGCATTCCGCTGATCCTGGGCTTCATGGCCTTTGTGGGCTTTACTCCGTCGGTGGTGCGGGCGGGCGCCATGCAGATGCTTCTGCTTTTGGCGCCGCTTCTGGGAAGGGAGGACGACCCGCCCACCAGTCTGGCCGCCGCGCTGCTGCTGTTGTTGGGAATCAATCCCCTGGCTGTGGGGAGCGTGAGCCTGCAGTTCTCCTTTGCCTCCATGGCGGGCCTGCTGCTGCTCACGCCCAGAGTCCACGACGCTCTGGCCCTGGACGCTGCGGGACGGTGGCGTCTGCCCGGAAGGGGCACCCTCTGGGGCGGAGCGCTGCGGTGGCTGTGGAGCGCCTTCTCCGCCTCACTGGGGGCGATGGTATTCACCGCGCCGCTGTCGTCGGTCTACTCCGGCTTTGTGCCCCTCTATGGGCTGCTGACCAATCTGCTGTGCCTGTGGGCCATGTCCGCGGCCTTTCTTCTGGGCTACGGGGTCTGTCTTCTCGGCGCGGTGTGGCTGCCCCTGGGCAGAGCGGCCGGTTGGGTCGTGGGCTGGCTGCCCCGCTATGTCCTCCATGTCGTAAAGCGGATCGCGCACCTGCCCGACGCGGCGCTGTTCACCCGCTGGAATCTGGGGGGCTGGTGGCTGATTTTTGTCCTGGTGCTGCTGGGCGGAAGCTGGCTGCTGCGGGAAAAGGGCCGCTGGCGGCCGGTATTGCCGGTATGCATCAGCCTTTGCACCCTCTGCGTGGTCAGTCTTTCCGTCCGTTCCGGCACGCCCGGCGGCCTGGAGGTGACGGCGGTGGACGTGGGCCAGGGGTCCTGCTTCATCGCCATGACCGACAGCGCCACCGTGATGGTGGACTGCGGCGGCAGCGGCATGGACAACGCCGGGGACCGGGCGGCGGACTATCTGCTGCAAAAGGGGCGGGACAGGGTGGATCTGCTGATACTGACCCACTTTCATGCCGACCATGTCAATGGCGTGGCACGGCTTATGAGCCGCCTGACGGTGTCGCGGCTGGCCTTCGCCGCCGATACTGCGGAGAATGAGTATACACAGCGTATCCGCGCTGCCGGCGCCGCCGGGAATACGGAGGAATGGCCCATTGCGGAAAACACGGAGTTTACCGTAGGGGAGCTGGAAATGACGGTCTTTGCCCCGCTGGGCGTGGGGGACCCGAATGAGGAATGTCTGCTGATCCGCGGTGATTTCGGCGACTTTGAATTTTTGGTCACCGGAGACGCCGGGGGAGACGTGGAGCGGCTGCTGTCCGTGCTCTACGAGCTGGGAGACATGGAGCTGCTGGTGGTGGGGCACCACGGCAGCCGCTATTCTACCAGCGAGGCGCTGCTGGACGCCATCACGCCGGAGGCTGCCTTTATCTCTGTGGGCGCGGACAACGACTATGGCCATCCGGCGCCGGAGGTGCTGGAGCGATTGGAAAAACGCGGTATCCGGGTTTGGCGCACCGACCTGGACGGCAACGCCTCGCTGGCGGTGAAGGGAGAGAGCAATGGCAAAAGCTAAGGGGAAAAAGCAGGCGTTTCAGTACAACGCCGAGGTGAAGCAGCTGAAGGAAACAGGGCCGGAGCGGCTGTATCTGCTCTACGGCCCGGAGGAATATCTGCGGGAACGCTATCTGGAGGCCCTGCGGGATACGTGCGTCCCGGCGGAGGACACGTTCAGCTATCACCGGCTGGAGGGGGCGTCGCTGGACCTGGGAGAGCTGGCCGAGGCAGTCAACGCCCTCCCCTTTTTTACCGAGCGCTCCTTTGTGGAGGTGCGGGACTACAATCTCAACAAGTGCCGCGACGCGGAGTGGGAGCGGCTGAAGGGGATTTGCGCCGACGTGCCGGAGTGGTGCACACTGGCGTTTGTGCAGTCGGCGGAGAACACCCCCGATGGCCGTCTGACCGCTGTCAAGGGGTTAAAAAAGCTGGGAAAGAGCCTGGAATTCACGGAGCAGGACGCCGCCGCCCTGGCGGGATGGGTGGCAAACCGCTTTCGCGCGCTGGGGAAGGGTATCTCCCGGGGGGATGCGGAGTATCTGCTGTTTCTGGCAGGGACGCGGATGAACGGTCTGATCCCCGAGATTGAGAAGGCCGCGGCCTTTGCAGCCGGGGACAGCGTGACCCGGGGGGATCTGGATGCAACGGTAAACCGCCTGCCGGAGGCGGATGTCTGGGCGCTGACCGATCTGCTGGGCGCCCGGCGCTTTGACGAGGCCGCGGGCCTGCTCAGCGACCTGCTGGGCAGCCGGGACAACCACCCCATTTTGCTCAACGCCCTGATCAGCCAGCAGCTGCGGCGGATGTATGCCTGCAAGGCAGGGCAGGCCGCAGGGCGCAGCCGGCGGGAAATCATGGAGCTATGCGGTGTGCGCTTCGATTTTATCTACGAAAAGCTGGCGGGAGCGGCAAAGCCCTATTCCCTGGGGCAGCTTGGCGCGCTGGTGGATCTCTGCGTGGAATACGACTACCGGATGAAAAGCACCGGCATGGACCCGGCAGTGCTGCTGCGGGAGCTGTTTGCGCGCATCGCGGCGGGAGGCTGAGAGAGGGCATGGTACGTGTGAAGGAGGTGATCGTGGTGGAGGGCCGCTACGATCTCAATACCCTGCGTCAGGTTGTGGACGCCACGGTGATCACGACGGAGGGGTTTCAGATCTTCCGGGACCGGGACAAGCAGGCCATGCTCCGCGCGCTGGCCCGCCGCAGGGGTCTGGTGGTCCTGACGGACTCCGACGGGGCCGGTGGGGTGATTCGCGGCTTTCTGAGCGGTATCGTGGAGCCGGAGTACCTCCGCCATGCCTATATCCCCGACATCCCCGGCAAGGAGAAAAGAAAGAGCTCCCCCTCAAGGGAGGGGAAGCTGGGGGTGGAGGGAATGCGGCCGGAGGTGCTGCTGCAGGCTCTGCGCCGTGCGGGGGCGACGCTGGACGAGACCTCCGCTCCGCCGCCGTCGGGGACGCTGACCAAGGCGGACCTCTTTCGCCTCGGGCTCTCCGGCGGAAACGGCAGCACGGAAAAGCGCCGCCGGCTGCAAAAAGCCCTGGGCCTGCCCGCGCGCATGAGCGCAAATCAGCTTTTGGCGGTGCTGAACATCATCACGACGCCCCGGGAGCTGGAGGAGCTGGCCGGGGGGACGGAGCCCGCGGGCCGGGACGCTACCTGAACCGGTCCAGCAGGCAGGCCAGACCCACGGCACCCAGCATCAGCACGCCGGCCGGTGTTTCCAGCAGCAGCACCGCAAGGTGCCGCTGTCCTTCTCCGCCCTTGCCCAAAGCGAACAGCAGGCAGGAGACCAGCAGCATCCCGGAGGCGAGCGCCAGCGCGGATTTGAGAAATATGTAAGCCGGCCGGGGCATTGTCTCAATGCTCTGCCGGAGCTTTTGACGCAGCTTCATCCGAATCACCCGTGAACATTTTACGCCTTGCCGCGCGGGAGCGGCAAGGCGTAAATTTTGGAAATCCGGAGACAGCTACTGGTTTTCCAGAAAGACCATCAGCGCCGCGATGTCCGCAGGACTGACGCCGCTGACCCGGCTGGCCTGGCCGATATTTCCGGGGCGGAGCCGGTTGAGCTTTTGCCGCGCCTCCAGCCGAAGACCGGTGACGGTCTCATAGTCCAGGCCGGCGGGCAGCGCTCTGGATTCCAGCCGGGAAAATTCCTCCACCTGACGGAGCTGGCGGCGGATATAGCCCTCATATTTGATGCGGATCTCAGCCTGCGTCCAGACCGCACGGGGCAGCGGCGGCCGTTCCCGGTCAAAGGGCGCGAGGTCGGCATAGCTGATCCGCGGCCGCCGCAGCAGGTCCGCCAATGCGGCGCCGTTTTCCACCGGGGTGGTGCCCCGGGCCTCCAGCATCCGGTTCAGCTCCGGCGAGGGGGCCAGGCCGCTGTGCTCCAACCGGGCCATCTCCCGGGCCACGGCGGCATATTTCTCCTCCACAGCGTGAAAGCGCGCGTCGCTGACCAGCCCGATTCGGTTTCCAATGGCGCTGAGGCGCTCGTCGGCGTTGTCCTGCCGCAGCAGCAGGCGATACTCCGTCCGTGAGGTCATCATACGATAGGGCTCGTCGGTGCCCTTGGTCACCAGGTCGTCGATCAGGGTGCCGATATAGCCGTCGCTGCGCCGCAGGATCATGGGTGGGGCTCCCCTGAGCTTCAGCGCCGCGTTGACACCGGCCACCAGTCCCTGGGCGGCAGCCTCCTCATAGCCGCTGGAGCCATTGAACTGTCCCGCGCCGTAGAGCCCGGATACCTTTTTGTGTTCCAGCGTGGGCAGCAGCTCCGTAGGGTCCACGCAGTCATATTCTATGGCGTAGGCCGTCCTGGTCATCTCCGCCCGTTCCAGCCCCGGCAGGGTGTGAAGCATCCGCAGCTGCACCTCCTCCGGCATGGAGGAGGAAAAGCCCTGAATGTACAGCTCCTCCGTATTGAGTCCCATCGGCTCCACAAAGAGCTGGTGACGCTCCTTGTCGGGAAAGGTCATCACCTTTGTCTCTATGCTGGGACAGTAGCGGGGACCCACCCCCTCAATGACGCCGGCGTAGATGGGACTGCGGTCAAGATTATCCCGGATGATGGCGTGGGTGGCGGCATTGGTGTAGGTGAGGTAGCACACACGCCGGTTTTCCAGCCCTGCCGGGTCTGTCTCGAAGGAAAAGGGCTCGATCTCGGCGTCTCCGGGCTGCATTTCCATTTTGGAAAAGTCCACGCTCCGGGCGTTGACCCGAGGCGGCGTGCCGGTTTTGAAGCGCCGCAGGCTCAGCCCCAGCGATTGCAGGCAGCGGGAGAGCTGCTCTGCTGCCGCAAGCCCGTCGGGACCGGAGGCGCGCAGAACCTCCCCTGCGATGGTGCGCCCTGCCAGATAGGTGCCTGTTGCGATCACAACGGCCCGGCAGCGCCACCGCGCCCCGTTGGCTGTCACCACTGCACAGACATGGCCCTGCTCCGTCTCGATGCGCACCACCTCCGCCTGCTTTACCCAGAGGCGCGGCTGGCGCTCCAGAGTGTGCTTCATCTGCTCCTGATAGCGTCTGCGGTCGCACTGGGCGCGCAGGGACCAGACCGCGGGACCCTTGCCGCGATTGAGCATCCGGTATTGAATCGCTGCGGCATCCGCGGCCCGCGCCATCTCGCCCCCCAGGGCGTCGATCTCCCGCACCAGGTGGCCCTTTCCCGTGCCGCCAATGGCCGGGTTGCAGGGCATGTTTCCCACGGCGTCGAGATTGATGGTAAACACCAGCGTGTCCACTCCCAGACGGGCCGCTGCCAGCCCTGCCTCGATCCCGGCATGGCCCGCGCCAATTACCGCCACACCGCATTCCCCGGCCTCATATACCGGCACGGCGCCAAAATCCTCGCCCATTGTCTGCGTCACTCCTGTCCCGCGCGGTCTTTGCCTGCGTATTTCATGCCGACAGTATAGCACGGCAGACGCCCGGATTTCAACCGGAACCTTGCCCGTGAAAAAAACCTCGGGGCTGACCAGGAAACGCTGGACAAACGGGGGAATTCGTGTAAAATAAAAAGCAGCAGTCTGTCCGCAGCGCGCGGCATACCGCGCGCTGCGGAAATGAAAGGGAAATGCGGGATGCTACAGGAGCTCTTTGCCAATCGCATACTGATTGCGGGTATTTTCGCATGGCTGTGCGCGCAGGTGATCAAGACGATCCTGTTTGCGGTCATCCACAGGAGGCTTGATTTCGGCCGCCTGGTGGGAGACGGGGGGATGCCCAGCGGCCATTCTGCCACGGTTTCGGCCGTGGCGGCCATGAGCTGTCTGGAATACGGCGCCGGCTCTCCGGTCTTTGCGCTCAGCATGATTCTCGCAGTCATCACCTGCCACGACGCCATGAACTCCCGGCAGCAGATCGGCAAGCAGGCGGTGGTGCTGAACACGATTCTTCGTGAGATGCTGGAGGGGGAAAAGCCGGAGACCGTGCTGAAGGAGCTGGTAGGCCACACCCGCTCCCAGGTGTTTGCCGGTATCCTGCTGGGCATTGCTGTTGCCTGCTGGATGTACTATCTGTGGTAAATCCCGCGCCGCGGGCGCGGCGGCGCCATCGTTTACATCCTGTTCATGAATTTCGGGATATTTATTCACAAAATTGATTTATGATAGAGCTTGTTCCAGACAGGAACGTTGGCAAGATTCCTCCCTTTTCTCTCCCTCTCTCTTTTTCAAGGCCTCTCCGGTTGCGCCGGAGAGGCCTCTCTCTTTGTCCCTGCATGAGACTGTATGCCTGAGAGCCTGTTTAATATCTCGGCGTGTGCGGATTTCCGAGCGGATTTTTCGCCAGTCGAGGCGCGAAACCGTAGCAATACTTTGTGTA
>CAJOPB010000139.1 GCA_905236305.1 uncultured Oscillospiraceae bacterium
AGCGCAGGAATCCTTTGTGGATTTCAAGCTTTTGCAACGCAGAGTGGCGCTGAATTTCCCGCCAAGACGTGCGCGGGGATTTGTTCAACGTTTCCCTAAGAAACGGGGAGGTGAAACACACGTATGGAGGAACAGGCACTTTCACAGACCACCGCGCTGGGCACGGCGTCGGCCGGGGAGATTCACTGCGTCACCATCATCGGCCAGGTGGAGGGCCACCAGCTGATGGACGCGGAGGTGAAAACCACCAAATATGAGCACATCATGCCCCTGCTGGCCGCCATTGAGGAGACGCCGGAGATCCGCGGCGTTTTGCTGCTGCTGAACACCGTGGGGGGCGACGTGGACGCCGGACTGGGCATCGCCGAGCTCATCGCCGGCATGACCAAGCCCGTGGCGTCGCTGATTTTGGGCGGAGGCCACAGCATCGGCGTGCCGCTGGCCGTCTCCGCCCGCCGCAGCTTCATTGCAAAATCGGCGGCGGTGACGCTGCACCCCGTGCGCCTGACCGGCGTCGTGCTGGGGGCGCCCCAGACCTATCGCTATTTTGAGCAGATGCAGGAGCGGGTGGTGGGCTTTATCACCGGCCACTCCCGCATCTCCCGGGAGCGGCTGCTGGGCTATATGCTGGCAACCGACGCCCTCGCCACCGATATGGGCACGGTGATCACCGGCGCCGAGGCAGTGGACAGCGGCCTTATCGACTGCATGGGCAGCCTGCGGGACGCGCTGGCGTGGCTCCATCAGGAGATCGCCGGAGGAGAAGCGAAGGGCTAAACGATGATCTCCACGCCGGGATGGCAGTTGCGGATAAATACGTCCCGGTGGCGTCCGCCGTCCTCGCCGTCCCGGGTCCAGGCAACGCTCTCATCAAAGAGAATCCGCACCTCGCTGCTTTTCAAAAAGCTGACGCAGGGACCGCTGAAGTCGGCGGAGAGCACAGAGCTGATAATATCCCCCAGGTCCCGGATGTCCTGGGGTTTTTTTACCAGCAGCACCTCAAACATGCCGTCGGAAAGCTTTACGGTCTCGCCGCTGAGCTTTACCAGTCCGGCGACGGAGGTGGAGTTGGTGACGGCGCCGAAGACATAGTCCCCCTCGGTCACGCCGCCGTCATACTCGACGATGGCGTGTACGTCCCGGAGCTGGCCCAGGTGCCGCATCCCCTCCAGCATATAGGCCGTGTGGCCCAGGGCCTGCTTGGCCTCCTGCGGGGTGGCGTAGCTGACCTCGGTAAACGCGCCGAAGGCCGCCACATAGGTAAAATAGTTCTCCTCGCCAAACAGCCCCACGTCATAGGCCACGCTGCGGCCGGTGAGGATGTTTTTTGCGCACTCCGCCGGCCTGGCGGAGAGGCCCAGGGTGTGGGCCACATCGTTTGCGGTGCCCAGAGGGATATACCCGATGGGCCGCCGCCGGGATGCGCGCATCATGCCCGCCGTCACCTCGCTGAGGGTGCCGTCGCCCCCCATGCAGGCCACCATGTCATAGTCCGCGGCGCGCTCCGCCACCAGCCGGGGCAGCTCGCCCGGGCCCCGGCTGAAATAGACCGTCGGCGCCCAGCCGCCGGTACAGAAGGTCTCCAGCACGCTGCCCAGCACGGCCTTGTAGCCGCCCCGTCCGGCGTTCGGATTGACCAGAAGCATCATGGTTTTCATCGCAGTCTCCCCTTAAACGGGCAGCACGCCCTGGCGTGCTGCCTTGTCCGTAAAACATCGTGCTTTATGGACAAATAGTATCAGAACATTTTTTACTATACTGCCCTCCGGGGGAGAAAGCAAGTGAACTTTCTGTGAAGCTTTCGCCCTTTTGCTTGCGTTTTGAAAAAAAGAATGCTAAGATAGGCCCCAGCTTCCAATACTAAGGATTTCAGGAGATCAGCGATATGAAAAAAATCATTGCTTCCACTGTAATATGCGCCCTGCTGCTGGGCGGCCTGGCCGGCTGCGGCGGCAGCGCGGGCGGAAACGCGGCGGAGAACACGCAGCAGCCCGCGGCCGAAGCAGAGCCGGAGACTCCGTCGGAGAGCCTTGCGCCCGCGGTGGTGGAGGGGCTGGACGGCATGACCGCAACCGGGGATGAGGACACCGTGATGACCCTCAGCGAGGATGCCCCGGACTTTGACCTGGCCTACAGCAAATATGCCCCCGACACCCCGGTGATGAGCGTCAACGGCGAGGAATTCACCTGGAGCACCTATTTCGACGTGCTCCGGCAGAACGTAGACAGCATCTACATCAACTACGGCATCAGCGATCTCAGTCTGGACATGGGCGACGGCCAGAACATGGGCGACCTGATGCGCTCCTCCACCGAGTCCCGGCTGAAGCAGCTCGGGCTGTTTTACAGCAAGGCCGCGGAAAAGGGCGTGACGCTGGACGCGGAGGACGAGGCCGCCATCGACGCGGAGCTGGAGCGCCGCCTCGCCTATTATGACAACGACAAGGAATATATGTTCTCCTCCATGGGCGTCAGTGAGGAATTTTACCGTGCCCAGGCCGGAGAGGCGCGGCTCTACGACAAGCTCCTGACCCAGCAGTTTGGCGAAAAGGGCAGCCTGATCTCGGACGAGGATGTGCTGGCCTATGTGGAGGACAACGACATCCTGTATGCCAAGCACATCCTGTTCTCCACCACCGACCCATATATGCGGGAGAAGCTGGACGATGCGTCCATCGCCAAAGCAAAGGCCGCGGCGGACGAGACGCTGGCCGAGCTCCAGGCCGCCAGCCCGGAGGAGCTGCCGGCGCTGTTTGACACGCTGATGCACGAGCGCAGCGAGGACGGCGGCCTCGCCTCCAGACCGGACGGGTATTTCTTCCAGGAGGGCGACATGGTGGACGCCTTCTATCAGGCTGCGCTGGCGCTGCAGGAGGGCGAGATCTCCGGCATCGTAGAGTCGGAGTACGGCTATCACATCCTCTACCGCCCCGTCCTGACACCCGATGCGACCTACAGTCTGGACATCAACGGCGAGCCCAACACCCTGCGCAGCTATGTGGCCAGTATGCTGTTCAACAACATCGTGAACGACTGGTTTGACGAGGCGGAGATCCGCTATTTCGGCGACTTTGAGACGCTGGATGTGGCTGCGCTGTTCGCCAAGTGACCGCGCAGCTTCGAGAAACAATAAACGCTGTTATGCCCGACCCCCTTTTTGGGGGCCGGGCATAACAGTATTTGCTTTTCCGGGGCGCTGCGTTCTTTTTTATGGGAGAATAGTATTACAAGCCCTTTTTCGTGGGCGTCTGCTCT
Source organism: uncultured Oscillospiraceae bacterium (assembly GCA_905236305.1). GTDB lineage: Bacteria > Bacillota > Clostridia > Oscillospirales > Oscillospiraceae > RGIG7114. Next base: position 3,256 of record CAJOPB010000139.1, read on the forward strand.
AATACTATTCTCCCATAAAAAGTAGAAACTTTTTATGGGAGAGGCGCCGCTTGACGCGTCGCCCATTTGCGCCAAAAGGCGCAAATG
>CAJOPB010000140.1 GCA_905236305.1 uncultured Oscillospiraceae bacterium
ATTTGCGCCTTTTGGCGCAAATGGGCGACGCGTCAAGCGGCGCCTCTCCCATAAAAAGTTTCTACTTTTTATGGGAGAATAGTATGAATCAGAAAATATATAAGCAGTGTCCCGGCCTATGGACAGGCCGGGACACTGCTTATATTTTTATATTATGATATATTATTTTTTCCGGAAAATCAGCAGCTTGCTGAACACATAGTTCAGGGCGACCACCACAAACTGGGCCACGATCTTTGTCACGTCCGAGTTGAGCCCCAGGCGCTCCACAAACAGCCACATGGTGACCACCTCAAAGCCCCAGGACAGCAGCCGCATCACCGTGAAGGAGCCGGCCTGGCGCAGCAGATAGGGACGGTCCCAGCGGGGGTCCTCAAACACATAGACCTTGTTGGCGAAAAAGGCAAAAATCACGGCGCCGGCCCAGGAGACGGTGGTGGCAATCAGGTAGTGAATCAGCCGGCTCAGGGGAAAATAGATGACAAAATTGACCAGCGTTGTCAGCACGCCGATGACCAGATAGCTGATGAGCTCCTGCCACCGCAGCACCAGAGGGCGCAGGGGGCGGGGAATCAGGGGCCGGATCAGGCGGTAAAACCGGGATTCCTCCACGCGCTCACGCCTCCTTCCCGCCTGTCCGCTCCGGGGGGCAGCCGCATTTCTGCGACACGATGTAGCGGGGACGGCCCTTGATCTCGTCATACATCCGGGCAAAGTAAAAGCCGATGATGCCCAGACTCACCATAATCAGGCCGGCGGACAGCAGAATCAGCAGAATCACCGTGGTGAAGCCCTCCAGCGAATAGCCCATGGCGAGCCGCACCAGGGTCTGAATCCCCAGCACCACCGCAAACACGCAGAAGATCACGCCGAACCAGGTGACCAGCTGCATGGGGGCGGAGGAGAAGGAGGTGATGTTGCGCACCGCGTACCTGATCAGCGCCCGGGTGGACCACTTGGATTCCCCGGCGGAGCGGGGCTGGACGTTGTAGCGCACCTCCGTGCGGCGAAAGCCCACCCAATAGCTCAGCGCCCGGAAGAAGACGTTGCGCTCCGGCATGGCATTGATGGCGTCCACCACCCTTCGGTCCAGCAGCTTGAAGTCCGAGGAGTTGCGCATGTCAAACTGGGCCGCGGCGCTGACCAGCCTGTAAAAGCAGCCCGCGGCAAAGGCGTGGAGCCCGGACTCGCTCCCCCGGTCCTCCTTGATGCCCTCCACCACCTCATAGCCCTGCTCCCACAGGCGGTACATCTCCACCAGCGTCTCCGGCGGGTGCTGCAAATCGCAATCCATCACCGCGCAGGCGTCCCCCGTCGCGGCCTCCAGACCGGCGAACATGGCCGCCTCCTTCCCGAAATTGCGGCTGAAGTGAAGGCCCCGGACGTGCCCGTCGGTGCCTGCGGCGGCGGAGATTGCCGCCCAGGTGCCGTCGGAGGAGCCGTCGTCCACCAGCAGAAGCTCATAGTCTATCCCCTCGCGCCGCAGCAGCGCCCCGATGGCTTCGACGGCCAGGGGGACGCTCTTTTCCTCATTGAAGGCCGGGATCACCACTGAAAGCATGTTGACTCCTCCATTTCCGCCATGCGCGTCATTCGTCCTCCTCCGCAACGGGCGTCAGCTTCACCACAATCACGTCGTCGATGGTGCGGATGGAGCCCTCCGCCGGGTAGATGGGCATTTCCGCAAATTCCTCGGAGGCCTGAATGCGCGCAAAGGTCTCCTGGGACGGCAGGTTATACCAGAAGGCGTGGATATACGCCAGATACATCCGCAGGGAATAAATATTCATCAGCGTGTTGCCGATGGCGGCGCCGGCCATGTGGACCTCCGGGATCCAGGCGTTGGCCCGGTGGGCGCCGATAAAGGCAATCTCGCTGTCCGGCGTATAGCCCGGCTGGGACTCCACCCGGGTCAGCAGACGGTCGAAATAGGCAAAGGCGTTTTCGTAGGACATATCCATCATGAAATAGGCCCGGTTGGTCACCACAAAGCCCTCATAGCCGCTGAGGAGCTGCACCACCAGCAGCAGCGCCGCCAGCACGCTCACCGCAGCCCGCTTAGCCCCCGGCCGGGTGAGGCCCGCGCCCGCCGGCAGGACCAGACGGTCCGCCGCGATGCCCGGAAACAGCAGCGTGACCACCAGGGCGTATTTCATCACATGGTGGACAAACTCATCGGTCATCAGATAGACCAGCGCGCTGCCCAGGGGAAACAGGAGCACGCAGATGACGATGAGCAGCAGATTGAGGGGCTGCCGGTAGAGCCGGTTTTTGATCACATAGGCCGCCACCATGGCCCCGCCCGTCCCCAGGCTGAGCCAGGAGAGCGTGGGCATCATGTCCAGATAGAGCAGGTCGTCGTTGCGGTAGAAGGCAAAAAACTTCTCATAGGCCAGTCCGATGCGCTCCAGCATTTTTGCCGGGGTGATGTCGGACCAGTTGCTGATACCCTGGTACGCGGTCAGCACCGCGCCCTCCGCCTTCAGGCAGATTTTGAGGATCACGAGATAGAGCACCATGGCGAGGCCGAGGGCCAGCACATATTTTACCGCGGCGAGCAGTCCCCGTTTCCAGTCGTTGTTCCAGCGCATGGTGCACAGGTCCAGCATACAGGAGGTCAGCACCAGCACCGCGGCAAAGGGAAAATACGCCTGGTAGCAGCCCATGGCCAGCGCGATTGCCACGCTGCCCCCCAGCATCCAGGGAATGCGCTCCCGGGTGATGCACAGGGCCCCCAGCGCCGCGAAGGAAAGGGCAAACATATACTGAAAGGCGCAGAACATAAAGGTATAAGTTGAGGCGACCACCGGGAAGGAGATCATGGTTACGGCGATCAGAAACGCGGCGGGATAGTGCCGCACCCGAAACAGCCGGACCGTAAACACCACGCCCAGCGCCAGAAAGAAGGCCGCCAGCACCCCGTTGAGCCATGGGCTGCTGAACCATGCGCTCATGCCGCCGATAAAGTTGAGCAGATAGCGGCCGGAGATCAGGCCGAATTTTTCATCGCTGTACATGCCGCCGATGTCGTCGTGGTTGATAAGCTTGGTGGTGAGCATATACATGTGCACCAGCAGCGCCAGGGCGAAGGAGCCCAGAAACACGATGCCGTCATAGCGGGAGACAACACGCTTTATCTTTTCCGCAAGAAAGCTCAGGGCGGTTTCCCCCTGTGCGGGTTTGCTCTGTTCCATTGCCGTGAAACCTCACCTTTCCGCCGCCCGAAGGCGGGATGATACAAACAAATTCGTTATAAATCAGCATTGTATCAGAAACCTGCAAAAAGCGCAACGGTTTTGACGCGGAATTCCCGGGTCACTTGTTTTCCTCCCTGCCGGGAGGCCGGGGCTTTTTATTTTTTGCGTTGGGCGCAATGGCCTTTTGCTGGGTCGTTTCTGTTCACTCCCGTCGGAGACCGGAGGGCATTGCGCCCAGCGCAAAAAGAACTGGGCCCCCGGAGGGACCCAGCTGAAGGCACTGCTGCCAATAAAACTGCATCGAACTGCATCGAAAAGACCCAGCAAAGGCCATTGCGCCCAGTGCAAATAAAAGTCCCACCGGGAGAGCCATTGGAGAAAGAAAATAATCCATTTCCCGCCCCTCAGGGGGCGTTCTCCTCGTCGCCGATGGAGTCGCGGACGTTGACCAGCACCCTCTTGTCATAGCAGGAGAAGATGCGCGTCAGCGCTGCGCTGTCCGGCGCGGCGGTAAAGGCGCTCACCACCGGAACCAGAATCAGGCCGGCCAGCATACAGAAGGCGCCGGCGTTGATGGGCGACTGGATGATGGCAGGAAAGGCGCTGCGGAAAAAGATATTCAGCAGCATCACCACGGTGGAGAACAGAAAGCTGACCCAGCAGGCTGCCCGGGTGGTGCGCTTCCAGTAAAGCCCGTAGAGGAAGGGGGCGAGAAACGCGCCGGCCAGAGCGCCCCAGCTCACGCCCATCAGCTGGGCGATAAAGGTCACGTTGCTGCGGTACTGGATGATGGCAATGATGACGCTGATGAGGATAAACACCACGATCAGCCCCCGCATAATCAGCAGCTGCTGCCGCTCATCCATGTCCTTCCTCCGCAGGTCCTTCAAAAAGTCCAGCGTCAGGGTGGAGGCGCTGGCCAGCACCAGGCTGGACAGGGTGGACATGGAGGCGCTGAGCACCAGCACCACCACGACGGCAATCAAAATCGTGGGCAGGCCGGAGAGCATGGCCGGCACCACCGCGTCGTAGCTGAGGGGGACGCCGGCGGCGTTGAGCTCAATGCGGTCGGCAAACAGCCGGCCAAAGCCGCCCAGAAAATAGCAGCCGCCGGCCACCACCAGGGCAAAGAAGGTGGAGATCACCGTGCCCTTGCTGATGGCGCCCTCGTTGCGGATGGCATAGAACTTCTGCACCATCTGCGGCAGGCCCCAGGTACCCAGACTGGTCAGAATCATCACGCCCAGCAGGTTCAGCGGATCGGGTCCGAAGAAGCTGGCAAAGACGCCGGGGGTGGCGTAGGCCGGGTCCTCGACCCGGGCCATGCCGTCCAGCGCGGCCATAAAGCCGCCCTTGCTGCCCAGCACCGCGCCCACCACGGCCACGATGCCAAAGAGCATGATGACGCCCTGGATAAAGTCGTTGATGGCGGTGGCCATATAGCCTCCGGCGATGACATAGATGCCCGTCAGCACTGCCATTACGATCACGCAGATGCTGTAGTCGATATGAAAGGCCATGGCAAACAACCGGCTCAGGCCGTTGTACAGCGAGGCGGTATAGGGGATCAGAAAGATGAAGATAATGGCGCTGGCCACAATCTTCAGAGAGCGGCTCTGAAAGCGCTTTTCAAAGAACTGGGGCATGGTCGCGCTGTCCAGATGCTGGGTCATAATGCGGGTGCGCCGTCCCAGCACCACCCAGGCCAGCAGGGAGCCCAGAATGGCGTTGGCAATGCCGGCCCAGGTGGCGGCGACGCCGTATTTCCAGCCGAACTGCCCCGCATATCCCACGAACACCACGGCGGAGAAATAGCTGGTGCCGTAGGCAAAGGCCGTGAGCCAGGGCCCGACGCTGCGCCCGCCCAGGACAAAGCCGTTGACGTCCGTGGCATGGCGGCGGGAATAAAAGCCCACATAGATCATGATGCCGAAGAAAACCACGAGCATTGCAATCTTGATGAATAAATCCATATCACGTTCTCCTTTTTTTACCCTCCACAGGAGGGAAATATGCGGGTTTCCAGGAATTTTTCCAAATAAAAACCCCCTCCCCCTCTGGGGAGGGGAGTATTTATTTACAAATATAAATATTTAACCGCTGACCTGCGCCTCCACCAGGCGGCCGTGGCAGTATTTCTCCCGCAGGGCGGGCTTTTCGATTTTGCCGGTGGGGTTGCGGGGGACGTGCTCGAATATGATGCGCCTGGGCCGCTTGTAGCGGGGCATTCCGGCGCAGAAGCGGTTGATCTCCTCCTCCGTGGCGCTGACCCCCTCCCGCAGCTCGATGATGGCGGTGGCGATCTCCCCCAGCCGGGGGTCCGGCGTGCCGATCACGGCCACGTCCTTCACCTTGTCAAAGCGGCGGATATAGTCCTCGATCTCCACGGGATAGAGATTTTCGCCCCCGGTGATGATGACATCCTTCTTGCGGTCCACCAGATAGATAAAGCCCTCCTCGTCCCGCTTTGCCATGTCGCCGGTCCAGAGCCAGCCGTCGTGCAGCACCTCTGCGGTGGCGCCGGGGTTGCGGTAGTAGCACTTCATCACACCGGGGCCCTTTACCGCCAGCTCGCCCACCTGGCCGTCGGGGACGGCGTTGCCCTCGCTGTCTATAATCCGGCACTCCCAGCCATAGCCGGGAACTCCGATGGCGCCCACCTTGCGCACGTTTTCCACGCCCAGATGGACGCAGCCCGGGCCGGTGGACTCGCTGAGTCCGTAGTTGGTGTCGTACTGGTGATGGGGAAAGACCCGCAGCCAGCGGCGGATCAGGCTGGGAGGCACCGGCTGCGCCCCCACATGCATCAGCCGCCACTGGTCCAGCAGATAGTGGCTCAGGTCCACCCGTCCGTCGTCAATCGCGTCGAGAATGTCCTGCACCCAAGGCACCAGCAGCCAGACGATGGTGCATTTTTCCTCGGTCACAGCCCGCAGAATCCACTCCGGCTTCACACCGCGCAGCAGCACGGCCTTGCTTCCGGAGACGAGAGAGCCGAACCAGTGCATCTTGGCCCCCGTGTGGTAAAGGGGCGGAATGCAGAGAAACACGTCCTCCCGGGTCTGGCCGTGGTGCTTCTGCTCCATGATGCAGGACTGGGTCAGGGACTGGTGGGGGTGCAGGATGGCCTTTGGAAAGCCCGTGGTGCCCGAGGAGAAATAGATGGCCGCGTCGTCCTCCGGCTCCATCGCCACCGGGGGAGCGCTGGCGGAGCAATAGCCCATCATCTGGATGCAGTCCTCGGTGTAGTTCGGGCCGCTGCGGCCCACAAAAAACTGCATCCGCAGCCGGGCGTTTTGCCCCTGAATTGCGTTCATCCGCTCGGTAAACTCCGGGCCGAACACCAGCACCTCCACATCCGCCAGGTCCAGGCAGTAGCGAATCTCCTCGCTGGAATAGCGAAAGTTCATGGGCACTGCCACGCAGCCGGCCTTGAGGATGCCGAAATATACCGGCAGATACTCCAGGCAGTTCATCATCAGAATTGCCACCTTGGTGCCCCGCTTCAACCCCCGGCTCAGCAGCAGATTGGCAAAGCGGTTGGCCTTGCGGTCAAAGTCCGCCCAGCTCATCTCCCGGCGATAGGGGGTGTCCGGCCGGGCGGCCTCGATCAGCCGCGCCTCCCGCCAGGTGACTGCCCGGTCCAGCTCCTCGGCCGGACTCAGCTCTACCAGCGCGCACTCGCTGCCCCACAGCCGCGCGTTCCGTTCCAGAAAATCCGTGATTACCATGCTGTATCTCTTTCCTCCCAAGCATACTATTTTTCCGCAAAACGCTCTGTTTCTTTTGCGGAGGAGCAGTATCGTATGAAAAACGCCCTCCTTCGGACCGGGCCCGGAGGGCCGGATCAGCCAGAGGGCGGAATAACCGCGGTACCACCTCAGTTCGCCGCGCAGTCGCCTCCGCGGCCTCGGAGGGTATGCCCCGGAAAAGGGAGCAAACCCCATGCTGTAACGGGCACACCCGGCTGCGCCTACTTTCCGCCTCCGGACAAAAGCCCCGGGGCGTGTTCAGCGCGCGGCTCCGAAAGGTATTCGGGCGCCGGTCCTCTGCCGCCTTGCACCATCCGCGGCGGCTCTCTGGGAGAGGATGCCGGTACCCTACTTGGTTTCTTCATCGCCTGTGACATTGCATACTTTAGCAATTTTACCTGCTAAAGTCAAGAGGAAAACACTGCCTCTGCCATTTCTTGTGCATTTTCGCTACAATGCGGCGAAAAACTCGCCGCTGATTGCGCACTATGTCCCGCTTTTCCCCTCTCGGGGGCGAAAGGGGCAGCCTCCGGCGGCAGGATCTCTCATTCAATGACGTGGTGGGCGAGCCATTTCCCGCTGCGGTAGCGCAGGGGAAAGAGGATGGAGCGCACGCCCCAGTCCGCGAAATAGCCGCACCAGATGCCGATGAGTCCCACGCCCAGGACGCGGCACAGGAGGGTTGTCAGGCCCACCCGGAAGACCCACATGGAGAAGGCGGAGGCAAACAGGGCATACCGCACATCCCCCGCCGCCCGCATTCCGTTGACGGGGAGAAAGGCCAGCGGCCAGAGGAAGGGCTTTACCAGGCTGATCCACAGCAGGGTATGCTTCGCCATGGCGGCGGAGGCTGCGTCCATGCCCGCCAGCACCGTCACGGCGCCGGTTAAGGCATAGATGACCCAGTTAAACACCAGCAGCACCAGCGCGCCCCAGGCCGTCAGCTTTCGGATGTAGTATTTCGCCTGCTCCGTCTCCCCCGCGCCGATGCACTGGCCCACCACGGTCACCATGCCGATGCCGATGGCCTGGCCGGGCACCGCGGTCATCAGCTCCAGCACCGTCACGATGGCGTTGGCGCTGATTGCGGTGGTGCCCAGGGTGGACACGGTGCTCTGCACCACCAGCTTGCCCAGCTGGAACATGGCGTTTTCCAGTCCGGAGGGGATGCCGATGCTGAGCACCAGCCAGATCACGCCCCACTCCGGCCGGATGCGGAAAAGCGGGCCCAGGTCCAGCGCGCCGCCGGGCCGGCGCTGCAGCACCACAAGCACCGCGGCGCCCAGCGCGGCGGCAAAGGTTGTGGCCGCGGCCGCGCCCGCCACCCCCAGGCCGAAGCGGAACATCAGCAGCGCGTTCCCGGCGATGTTCACCAGGTTGGAGCCGACGGAAACCAGCATGGGCAGGCGGGAGTTGCCCGCCGCCCGATAGAGCGCGGAGATCGCGTTGGACAGGGCCAAAAGCGGGTAGGACAGGGACGTAATGAGAAAATAGGTCTCCGCCGCAGCCATCACGCCGGGCTCCACCCTGCCGAAGATCAGCCGCAGCAGCGGCCTGCGCAGCGCCAGGCAGAGCACCATCAGCGCCAGACCGGTGACCGTGGCCGCCAGCACCACCTGACGCGCGGCGCGCTCCGCGTTCTCCCGGTCCCTGCGGCCCAGGTACTGGGCGCAGATGATCGTGCCGCCCGCCGCCATCGCGGTCAGCAAAAAGATCACCAGCTGATTGATGGAATCCACGCAGGACACCCCTGCCACCGCCTCAGCGCCCACATTGGACACCATCATGGTGTCCACAATGCCCATCAGGCTGGCCAGCATCCGCTCGATAATCAGGGGAATCAGCAGCTGCCGGAGCTGCCGGGAACTGAACAGCAGGTTTTTTTCCGCAAGTTCCAAGGCTTTTCTGTCCTTTCAAAACACACATATATGTCCAGCCCCGGAGGGGACTGGACATATATCATAATACTGTATCGTTTTCGCCGGGCTCAGGCGATGGAGCGGTAGAGCAGCGCGGCCATCTCCGCCCGGGTCAGGTTTGCCCGCGGATTCAGTCTGCCGTAGCTGTCTCCCTGGAAGATTCCCGCCGTCACCAGCGCGGCCATGGCCTCCGCGGCGGCGTCGTCGATGAGCCGCTGATCCCAGAAGTTTTTCAGCACATACTTGTTGCCGATGGGAATGCGGTCCGCAGCCCGCAGGCACTTGTAGAGGAGGATGCCCGCATCCTGCCGGGTAATGGGCTCCAGCGGATGGAAGTAGGTATACTTGTTGCCCTCCACCAGCTTCAGCTCCTTGGCCGAGGCCACGGCGGCGGCGTAGTAGGCCGTCTCCGGCACATCCCGGAAGCTGTAGAGGCCCGCGCTGGGGAACACGAAGGCCCGGGACAGCATCAGGATATAGTCCGCCTTGGTCATATAGGTTCCGGGGCTGAAGCGGCGGTTGCCGATGCCGTTGAGGACATAGCAGGAGCTGAGGAAGTCCACCGGACGCACGGCCCATTCAAAGCCGTACATGTCGTCATAGTAGACGGAGGAGGTGGAGGAATTGACGTGGACGATGATGGTGCCGCTGTAGGATTTTCCGGTGATGTCCGTGCTGCGGAACATCAGATAGGCCGTGCCCGTAAAGCCCGGCCGGGGCTGGAACAGAATGCCGTTTACCGACCAGATGGGCACGGACTCTCCCCCGTAGGAAACAAAGCTCAGGGGCGAGGTATAGCTGGTGAACAGCCTGCCCACCGCGTCATCCGGCGGGACCAGCGCCACGGTGGAGAGGTCATAGCTCAGCTTGCCCACCGCGTCGGCGGTAAAGTCGGAGGGAGTGAAGCGAATCAGCTCGCCGCCGCTGCGGTAGACCAGAGGGGTGGTGGGGTCCGTCACGGGCGTGACATTGCCGTAGGGATCGCTGCTGCTGCCGCCCGGGCGGTAGGGGGCCGTCACCGTGATGGTGAGGCTGCCGGTAAAGCTCTTTCCCGCGGTGCTGTAGCCGGTATAGGGGATGACCGTCCTGCCGGTAAAGGCTTTGTTGGGGACAAAGCTCAGGTCCCCGATCGTCTGCCGGTTGCTGCCGCTGTTGTAGTAAAAGCTCTCTCCGGTGGTGACGCTGATGTCGTCGAGATACCACAGCTTGCCCACGTCCTCGGAGGGCAGGTTGGTAAAGCGGATATAGTTGACGTCTCTGCCGGTGGCGTTGTAGCTGGCGTTGGTAAACTCCTCCCGGTTAAAGCTGATCCGCTCTCCGCTCTCCCCGCTGTAAACAAGGGCCGCGCTGGCGTCGGAGGTGACGACGATGCGGACGGTGCCCTCGAAGCTGTCCCCCTGCATATCCACGCCGGTGAACTGAAATTCGGTATAGCCCGGGGCGCTTGTGCCGGAGGCCGCGCGGAAATAGACGTCGTCAATGACGGTGCGGGAGCCGGAGCCGGATTCGTAGCGGTAGAAGCGGTGGGTGGAGCCGGTGCTGACCCGGGTGCTGCCGCCGTAGTACAGCGTGCCCCGGGTGGAGGAGGGCAGGGAGGTGAAGTAGATGTAGTTCAGCTCCGTGCCGCGGATGTCCTGACACGCGCCGGCAAGCTCCGAGGACAGAAAGTCGAAGACGCTGCCCCGGTCCACGCTGAAGCCGAGGCTTGCGGTGGTGGGCTTGCTGTCGTTTCCTCCCACCACAATGGTCACGGTGCCCTCGATATGAACGCCGGCCGTATCCACGATGGTAAAGCCCACCTCCGCGTTCCGGGTCAGGCCCTGGGCAGGGACAAACCACACCTCGTCAATCAGCGGCACCGCGCCGGGATAGTAGCGGGTGTCCGCGTCCACGGGGCGCTCAAAGAGCTTGTCGTCCCCGGTGTTGTGGTATTGCAGCGTGCCGTAGCCGGCGGCCGGAAGCTTGAAGTTGATGTAGCGCACATTCCGTCCGTTGGAGGCCGCGCAGAAGGCGTCGAAGTCGTCGGCGTGAAACTGCACCGGCGCGCCGTTGTCGCAGTGGTAGAGCATCTTGGTCTTGTTGTCCGCCAGATCCACCACCACCGTGCCGATATAGGTGTTCCGGGCGCCGGTTCTGGCGTTGGGCAGGGTGTAGCCGGTGTACTGGATGGTCGCAAAGCCCGTATAGCCGGCCCGGGGGACAAAGTAGATGTCGCTGATCAGGGGGATGCCCAGATCGCGGTTGGCATAGTACATCTCCGTGCTGGAGATGCCCGCGCCGGGGTCCGGCTCCGCCACATAGTGGTCGAACAGGGTGCCCTGGTCCGTGGGGACGGAGAGGCCGGTGATATAGGCCAGCTCGTCGCCGTAGGTCATGGTGCGGCACTTGTCCTGCAGCGCGGTGAGCAGCGAGCTGAAATTCACCTGGCCGCTCTCCAGCCTGGCGTTGATGGGGCCCGCGCCGCTGGGAATGACGGTGATCTGGCAGGTGGCGGAATAGGTGCCGTTGGTGCAGGTGATGGTGGTCTCGCCCTCGTGGATGGCGGTGACCTGGCCCGTGGTGCCGTTGATGCGGGCGATGTCCGTGTCGCCGATGGTCCAGTCCCAGCCGGAGCTGCTGCGGGCGTCGCCGTAGTTATACATGGTGATGGCCGTATTGCCGCCGATGGGCAGGATGGGGTTTACGGGCGTGATGGTGATGCCGCTGACCTGTACGGTCAGGGGCTTGGAGCTGGTTTTGCCGCCTGCCTTGGCGGAGATCTGAACCTCGCCGGGAGAGACGCCCGTGACCGTTCCGGTCCGCTCCTCCACGGTGGCGATGGCGGTGTTGGAGCTGGACCAGGTGATTTTTTTGTCCGTGGCGTTGACGGGCGTGACGGTGGCGGCGAGCATGTAGCTGCGCCCCACCCCTACCGTCAGCGCGTCCCGGTTGATCAGCACGTCCTGGACGGGCACCGCGTTTTTGTAGATATGGGCAATGCAGGTGGCCGTATACAGTCCGTCCTTGGTCTGTACGGTGACCGTGGCGTCTCCCTCCACACCGGAGGCCGCCTTGACCGTGGCGTGAAGGGGATTATTGCTGTCGGCCGTAACCGTTGCCAGGGTGTCGGGCGTGCACGTCCAGGTCACGCTCTGGTTGGAGGCGCCCTCCGGGGCGATGACCGCGTCCAGCGTTGCGGAGGCGCCGGGGCCCAGGTAGAGGTCGCTCTCGCTGAGGGTCACGCCCGTCACGACCACCACCGGCTCCGCCCGCACATTGAAGGAGGCCGTGAAGTCGCCGTCGCGGCAGGTGGCGATGATGGTGACATTGCGCTGGCCCGTCAGATATTTCGCCGCGGTCACCGTGGCCTTCCGGGGATCGGTCAGGTCCGGCGTGACGCTGACAATGGAGGGCGCGTCGCTGCGCCAGGTGATCAGCGCCGGCATTCCGGGGTCGGTGTCCGTGGCCGGAATGCCCAGGAAGAACGTCTGGTCATTCAGATAGCTGGCGCCCCCCTCCTTTCCGTCCGGCCAGACCAGCACCTCCAGCTCCGCGTGATCGCCGCTGTTGAGGGTGACGCCGCCGGTCTTGCCGCGGATGCCCTCTACGGGAATTTTGGGGACGTGAATCCAGCAGCTTGCGGTCACGTCCGGGCTGCCGGCCTTCGTGCCCAGGGACTTGACGGTGATCTGGGTGTCTCCGGGGCTGACCGCGGTGACGACGCCGTCCTTGTCCACGGTGGCGATGGTCTTGTCCGCGCTGGTCCACTCGATGGTCCGGGTTGTGGCGGTTGCGGGGGTCAGCGTCGCCCGGAGGCTGATGGTCTTGGTCTCGGCCAGCATGACGTCGCTCTGGTTCAGGGTGATCCCCGTCACATACACGGTGTCATCCGGCTTTTGTTCCGTTGTGTCCCCGGCGGGCTCATCCCCGGCGGGCTCGTCCCCGTCCGCAAACGCGGGGAGGACGAGGGACGCCGCCAGGACCAGCGCCAGGAGCAGGGATAGAAATGTGTAAAACCGATTTTTCATGCTGCGCCTCCGATCAGTCGGTGACAAATACATAACACTGTGCCTCAGTTGCGCCCGCTCTGGCCGTGATGACCGCGGAGCCCGCCTTCTTTGCCGTCACGGTTCCGGTGGCGGAGACGGTGACAACGGTATCGTCGCTGCTGTCCCACATGATGAGCTCGTTGGCGTTTTCCGTGGCAGTGCCCTTGGGCGTGAAGTCTGTGGTCAAAAACCGCGTGTCTCCGTCGCTCAGCTTGATGTCGAGCTGTTTTCTCTCCGCGTTGCCGGGGCTCTCCAGAATTCTCAGGGTCTGGGCGCTGATGGAGACGGTGCAGGTATCCGACCGCATCGCGACGCCGTCCTTCATCACGATGTTGCCGTCCAGGTCACGGACCGTGGCCGTGACCTTTACAACACCGAACTTCAGTCCGGTCAGCCGCAGCGGGTTGCCGGTCTGGTTGAAGGTGACGATGTCCTTGCCCTCCACTGCCTCCACGGTCCACAGCACGTTTCCGCCGGCGTTTTGCGGATACAGTATCGCGGTTACGGTATCGGTCTGGCCCTTGATGATGTTCAGCGAGCTGTTGCTCAGCTGGATACCGGTGGGCGTGACCTTGGGCGCCGGGATCACTGTGACGTAGATGTTGATATTCTGGGTGGTTTTCCAGATGTTGTCGGGTCCGATAAAGGTCACGTCGGCGCTGCCGGATTCCTCCGGGCACTTGACAACCATGGTCAGGGTGCTGTCCAGCGGCGCGCTGTTTTCACTGCATATCGTGTTGACGATGCTGATGAGGCCGTATGTCGCGTTCACGTCCACCCGGATTCCGTTGATGGCCCGCTTCCTCGCTTCGGCGGAATCGTCCGTCACGATGGTCATTCCCCGGTCGCTGCTCTCCACCAGCAGATCCTCTACGCTCTTGTAGTCGGGGTCCGGCGTGCCGCCCTCGCTCAGCTTGGCCTTCGACGTCTGAACCAGCATCGGACGGTCGGTGGAGGAGTTGTAGTAGTACAGGGTTTTGTCAAACTGCAGGTTAATGCTGCCCTCCACCTTGGGCTGCGCGCTGTTGACGCTGTAGTCCACGGTGATGCTGCCGGCAATGCTGTAGAGCTTGGGCGGCGTGGTGTCCGCCTGATACACGGGATAGACGCCGGCAAAGGCCATGGACTCCGTCCGGACGTTCCGGCTGGTTTTGTCCCGGCTGCTGGGGTCGTTATACCAGGCCGCGGCCGCGAAGAAGTATTCCACGACCTCCGGGATGCCCAGCTCCTTCACGCAGTCCACGGGAACGGTTCTGGCCTGGGCGATCTGCTTGCTGCCGCCGCTGAGACGGGCGGAGGTGGTGTAGGTGGAGGAGATCAGGTCCGCCACGGTCCGCTTGAAATCCGAGTCGGCGTAGCGGTCGAAATAGGTGGTGTACGGATTGCCGCTGATGGTATTCATAAAGGCCTGATAGACCTTCATGGTTGCCACCGTGTCGGTGGTGTCCGCCGCCACCTCCGCGTCCCATGCGTCTTTCATGTCCGTTGACACATGCGCCTTCATATCGTCGCCCAGCACGGTGTTGCTGATCCGGTCGAGCTGGAAGACGGCGTAGTCCACCACGGCGTTCATGTTGTTGACCATCAGGTTGACCACGCTGGTCTCCTGCCGCGTCACCTGCAGATTGGGCCGGTAGACCTCCTCGGTCCAGAACTGGTAGAGCATGGGCTGGGGAGAGTAGACCTGGCCGGTGCCCTGGGTGACAAAGTAGACCAGATACAGCGTGTTCGGCTCCAGGTTGGAGATGGTGATCTCCGTGGCGCCGGTCCCCACCGTGGCCTTGCCGGTGATGATGCGGTTGGAATTGAAGCGCGGAGAATAGATCATGTTGCTGGAGGGGGTATCCAGGAAAAACTCCGTGTTCTTCCGCTGCTCCGAGAGGCCCTGGCCGATGTCGGGCACCTTGACGTCCGATATGCTGTAGGCCAGCCTTCTGCCGGAGGCGGAGTTTGCATCCTCCACAAATTTCAGCTGCTCCGCGCCGTCTTCCGTGGCGTGGAAGGTGGTCACCGTGGTGTTGTAGGTGATGGAGGTGATGCCGCCCGAGGTGGTTGCGGTGCTGGCCGGGGCGAGGACATAGTAGAGGGTGCCCGGCCGGTCGAGGGTGATGTTCATTACCACGCTGGTGTCGGCGGCGTCAAACTTCGGGTAATCGCCGTCGAAGAAGGGCGCCTCCAGGTTGGCAAAGCGCTTGAGCATGTTGAAGGGGTTGGGGGTCTGGATCTCGCTGACGCCCTCATCCTCCTGGGCGGCTTTCAGGCTCTCCGGGGTCACGTTGGTGCTGAGGTTGCCCAGCGCGCCGGAGGAGCCGGTGACCACGCTGACCCGGAAGTTTACGGTGGCGTCCCAGGCCTTGTTGCGTCCGGCGGACTCCGCCACATGGTCGATGTTGGTGAAGTGGATGCCGTAGCTGACCTCCTTCAGCTCATCGAGCACCTTGGGGAAGGAGGTGCGGCCCTCAAAGTCGCGGTAGAAGCTCTTGCCGATGAAGTCCCGGCCGGAGTCGTTGATGATGGACACGTTGGCCGCGCTGGCGGAGGTGGAGCCGGTGCCGGTGCTTCTGCGGACGGGCTGGCCCTCATAGACGTTGCTGCCGATGTTGGTGAGCTTATAGAGCTCAAACTCCACGGAGCTGTCGGACCAGAACAGCAGGTCAAAGTCCACCGTGTCCTCCACATTGGTGGACAGGGGCGTCAGCGTAAAGGCCATGTCGATGGGCAGCGCCGCGTTGTTGGGGGCGGAGGCTGTGGTGACGTTGATCTGCTGCAGCCGCACCTGGGCGGAGATGGTCGTAAAGTTGGGCAGGGTCGTAGCGCCCATGGCGTTGAGGCCGGAGGACACGTCCGTAATGTTGTCCAGGGTGAAGAAATAGGTGTTGCCGCTGCGCAGATGCAGCGCGCTGTAGTCCTCGTTGAGGGTTGTGGGCAGGGTGATGACCAGCTTGCCGTTCTCCATGTCCACCTCGGCGTTCCAGAAGTCGATGCTCCAGTCGCCGCTGTTGATGGGCTCGCCGGTGGAGGGATCGTGGTCCCGGGCCGGCAGGGAGCCGGAGGTGCCGATGGTGGTGTCGTGCAGGGCGATCATGCTGGAGAGCACCTTGGCCAGCTGGATGCGGGCGTCGAGACGCTCGGAGTTGGGCTTGGTGGTGTCGGCCACGATGTTGTAGAGGTCCAGCGGACGGGCGCTGTCCAGATCCGGGTCGCGGTTGGTGGCGTGACGGATGTTTTCGCTGAATACCAGCCGGATGTCCGTGTCCGCATAGGGCTTGCTGGGGTCGGTGGCGTCAAAGCGGGTAAACTCCTGGGTCACCGTCGGGCGGCTGCTGTCCAGCGTGCTCTGGGTGATGTAGTTCTTTTCGCTGGAGTAGGAGGAGTAGTTTCCGGCCGTGTCCTCCGCCAGATACCAGATGTCGTAGCTGGTCTCCGGCTTCAGGCCCGTGACGTTGATGGTCACGTCCGTATTTGCCTTGGCCTTGACACTGCCGCTGCGCTCGCCGCCCGTGCCGTTTGCGATCTGAATCTGGGCAAACTCCGTGGTCAGATTGCTGCCGTCGGCGGGAGGCTTGGGGTAGATGGTGCCGGTGGGCACGGCCACCCAGTGGATGGTGCCCGCCTCGTTCAGGTTGGCCACCAGGCGGATGGAGGTGGCCGCGAAGCTGGTGACGGTGGGACCGTAGAGGAAGACGGGCGGTGTGCCGTCCACCGTGGTGAAGTCCAGCTTTTTCACCGCGGAGGCTTTGCCGTTGTCCGCGTCGTTGAGCCAGAAATAGGCGGTATATTTGGTGACGGGGTCAAAGGTATAGAAGTTGCTGAAGCGGACGTAGGTCTCCTGGTTGCGGACAACCTCCTGGGCGTTGTGCGCCAGTGCGCCGGGCAGGTTGCCGGTGCGGAACTCCGCCGCGGTGGGGGCGCTGGCGCCGGAGGTGTAGAGCGCCCAGTGCAGCGTGCAGCTCTTGGTGGGGATCACCATGGCCTGCACCACATAGCTGTTGGTGAGGAGGTCGTAGTCGTTGCGGGTGATCTTCGGGGTGCCGGAGGAGAAGTTGGGCACGGAGCTGTCCGGCGTTGTGAAGGAGATCACCTTCACCGGGCTGCGGTTGCCCCGGGCATCCACCAGCATCGCGGAGAGATAGTAGCTGCTGCCGGTGGTCAGGCCGCTGACGCTGGCGCTGTATTCCGTGTTGGAGGCCGCGGCCTTGAGGCTGCCGCTTTTTACCACCCGGTTGCCGTAGGTGGGCGGGCTCAGCAGATCCGCCTGGGAGACGGAGCCGTCCGTAATGCCGCTGACGCCCCAGTAGATCGTGCCGGCCTTGTTGGTGGAGAAGGTGGCGGTGACCGCGGTGGGCGCCAGGTTGCTGAGCCTGGGATAACCGGCCAGAAGCTTGGGCTCCGTGGAGGACTCCGCCGCCAGCGCGCTGTTGAGCTGCTCCCGCGCCACCGTTGCCACGATGCCGGGACGGATATTGATGGTATCGGGCAGCATTTCCACGGTGGTGCCGGCGGTGTTGATATTGATGTTGTCAACGTCGCCCTTGCCGCTCACCGGGGTGGCCGTGTCCAGGTCCAGGTTGCGGATGGTGCCGTCGGCCTCGACGATGAGCTTGGCGTTGGTGCCCTTTTCATCCATGTTGAGGCTCTGCACCACGCCGGCGGCCACCCGCAGGTTGGCGTCCGGGGTGAGGTTCTGGATGTTCTCCAGGTTTCCGGCCATGTTCAAAATCGCGGCGCCGTCGTTGGTGATTTTCTGCAGGCCGAGGCCGGCGGGGCTGCGGTCCATGATAAAGGCGTTGGAGCGCACCAGGGTCTCGGGAATCACGGTGTCGCCCTCGGAGCGGATGGAGAGGTACTGTCCGTTGAGGGCGTTGAGCACCAGGCTGTCGGCCCGGGTGTTGCGCAGCACCACGCTCTCGCCGGTGTCGCTCTCGCCGCCGCCGGCCACGATGATGTCGCCCAGCACCCGCACGTTGTCCAGCGTCATGCCGCCCAGGCCAAGGCCGCCGCTGATGACCAGGTCGCCGGCGATGGTGGTGTCCTGCAGCGTGGTATTGGGCTTGCTGAGGGTTACGGTGCCGTAGACGTTGCCCAGAGAGACGGCGCCGGAGTTGCTGACCATCGTGCCCAGGGCGCGGGTCAGGATCGCAGCCATCTCCCCGCGGGTGATCAGATTCTTGGGGCGGAAGCTGCCGTCGGGGTAGCCGTTGATGAGTCCCCGCTGCACGGCGGCCTTCACATAGCCTCTGGCCCAGGTGGAGAAGTCCCGGCTGTCGCTGAATTCCGTGATCTCGCCGGGCTGGCTCTCCAGCCGCAGGTTGCGGGCGAGCAGCACCATGGCCTGCTCTCTTGTTAAGTATTCCTCGGGGCCGGCGGTGGTGGCGGAGGTGCCCTGGTAATAGCCGGCGCGGTAGGCGATGCCGATGTCGTCATAGTACCAGGCGGCGGGGGACACGTCCACGAAGGGGGTGTTGCCCAGCTCGGTAAAGCCGTAGGCCCGGTTGACCATGACCACAAATTCCGCCCGGGTGATGGGCTGATCGGGGCGCATACTGCCGTCGGGATAGCCCGTCAGGACGCCCCAGCCCACCAGCTGGTTGAGCTGGGGCTGAAAATAGGAGATGGGCGTGGCGAAGGCCGGCGTGCAGCAAATCAGCGCCAGGCACAGCAGCAGCGCCAGGCTCAGGAACAGGGTGACGGGGCGGCGCGCCGCGCGGCCTTCCCGCCCCCGGCAGAAGCTTTGTCTCATGGTATTACCTCACTTTGCGTTACTTTGCGTTTGCGTTTGTATTTGTGTTTCGTTGTTTTCCGCCCTGCATGGACTGGACCTGGGCGGTAAACACCGCCTCGCGCAGCGCGGCCTCCTGGTCGTGGATCAGGTCCACAAACTTGGCGGCGTAGCGCCGGATGGGCCCGTTGAAGGGCATGGAGCGCAGGATCTCGCAGTCCACGATGAGGGGCCCCTCCTCCGTAATGGGGATCACCACCTCGCAGACCTCGCCCACCTCCAGCGGCTGGGCCGTGTACATGGCGATGCCGCCGCAGCTCAGGTCCAGCGCCCGGATAAAGGCCCGCCCGCCGCTTTTGGGGTAGACATAGCTCTCAAAATCCACCGGCATCCGGAAGTTTTCCCGCAGGGCGGACCCGAACTCCCGCATGGGCTCCAGCACCAGCAGGCCGTCCCGGTGCAGCAGATAGCGGGCCATACGGGGCTGCAGCCCGCTTCCGGTGGGGATGACCTGGACGATCTTTGCCGCCTCCACCGCCGCCGCGTCCCCGCTGGTCAGGCGCACCTGAATACTGGGGTCGGAGGGTGCGGTCACCAGCTCGCCCCTGGCCAGCATGGCGCTGTCCCGGCTGAGCAGCAGACAGAGCGGCTGCGATTTTTTTGTCCCCTTGCTTCTCAAAAATGCACTCATAGCGCTTGACCACTGCCTTTCCTTACAAAATTATCCTTTTTCTATTCTGATTCGAGGGCCGGACGGGAAAAAACGGGGTCGGCGCCCGATTTTCCCCCAGATAATTATAAAAATTTTACGCCGCCAATGCAAGTTTTTTGTATCGAACGCGCGGGGGGGAGATAAAAATGATTTTCCCCCCCCCCGGTGCCGCCGGG
>CAJOPB010000141.1 GCA_905236305.1 uncultured Oscillospiraceae bacterium
ATGTCCTCAAAGGTGGCGGAGTCGGAGCAGCAGTAGGGGAAGTAGGGAATGATCCCATGCTCCAGGCAGAAATCCACGGAAAAGTTGTTCTCAGAGAACAGAGAATCCCAGCCCATCATAAAGTCGCAGCCGGTGTCGATGATCGTTTCCTTGGAGGCGTTGCGCAGGTTTACGCCGTCGTCGGTGAGCTTCCGCACGGTATCCCTGGCAGGGTAATAGTTGACCGTGGACCAGCAGGCTCCCCGGGTGAAGCCGGCCATGTGGTCCTCCAGCCCCAGGTCAAAAAAGAAGTCCGCCATCTGGTCGCCGTCGGCGATGGCACGGGTGGGGGCGGCGGTGAAGGTCTCCTGCATATTCTGCCCGATGCCGGAGCGCTCCAGGTTCAGAGTAATGGTATAGGGCTCATACTCGCTCTCCGCGCTCTCCTCGGTCTGCACCTCGATGGCCTGTTCCGTCACCTTGAATTCGTCTCCCTTGGACCCGGTGACAGTGACGGTGCCGTCGCTGCTGGGAGCACCTCCGCAGGCAGACAGCAGCAGCGCCGAAGCGCAGGCAAAGGCGGCAATTTCTTTTCTCATGTTGCATTTCTCCTTTTTCTCTTTTTTGATTTTTCACATCAGCCCTGGGGCATTCCTGTGCGCAGACGTGTACCGGATCTGGGAGGAAAAGAAGAATCGGACATACCCTGGAGGGCACGTCCGATACAACGCAGAGCCAGCGTACCGCAAGCAAAATCACTATGCGGTAACGCTTTCTTCATCTGGGACGTATCCCTCCCTGGTCCGGGGAAACTGATACGCAAATCCGCAGGCAGGTCTTCTGACTCAGCTTCAACGCCGGGGATCCCTTCTCAGCTTCCGAAAAAGCCAATGGCTCTGATCCTGGCTCCGCTTCACAGCAGCGGTCCTGTCGGAGACTCTCACTCCGTTCCCTTTTCACCCACGCTATACGCGGGCACCTGCGAATTCCCTTTATTCAATTTTCTTGGCCTTGATTCTACCACAAAGAAAAGATGCTGTCAATCCAAATGTCTCGGGCAGCTACAGTTCAGGTTATAGTTAATCAGAAAACAGTATCAAAGGCTGCGCCCTGACTTAAAGCCTGTCCCGCCGCAAGTCGGGCAGTCACCGTGGCCGTGGCAGCGGCTGCATACGAGATAACCGTCTCCGCCGCATTTACGGCAGTCTCCGGTACCACCGCAGGAGGAGCAGGTTCTCTCATTGATCTTACCGGCACCGCCATAGCTCATGATGGTTCCCATACCACCGCATTTCGTGCATCTGCCGAACGCGCAGCTTGGGCAGTCCAGTTCTCCTTCTCCAAAGCAGTTCGGGCAATCTCCGAGACCGTCACAGGTCGGGCAAAACGGGCTGTCCGGATCGCTCGTGTGCTTGGGAGCGGAGGTGTGGGTGGGAGAGGAAGTGGGAGCAGAAGCCGGGGCGGAGGTCCAGTGCGCATACAGAGTCTGATCCGCCGTGACCGTTACCTTGGTGGATGAGGTGATCTTTGTGCCGCCGGAGGCTTTTGTATACCAGCCCTGGAATGTGTATCCGCTTCTGGTCGGAGTGGGCAGTGTCCCGTAGGTTCCGTCTTTAGTGACATTTTTACTTTTGGTACCAACCGACCCTCCGTTCGGGTTAAAGGTCACCTTATAGCTGTCCGCTTTCCAGTGCGCATAAAGCGTCAGGTCTTCTTGAATGGTTACTTTTTGCGTGGACTTTACTTCTTTTCCGCCGGTTGCCTTGGTGAACCACCCCTGAAAGCTGTAACCGCTTTTGGTGGGCGTCGGCAGAGTACCATATGTTTCTCCATAAGATACGGTTTTGCCGGAAGTGCTGACCTTCCCTCCGTTGGCGTCAAATTGGATCCTGTAATCAGAATCAATCACAGTAATTGTAACCTTGTGATAATAGTGATATACTCTGCCAAAGGAGCTGCTGCGTGTTGCTGTCCCGGTCAAAACCGCTTTCCCTGTTTTCAAAGCCTCCACTGTGACGGTTACGCCGGATTCACCGGAGACAATGCGAAGAATGTCGCTGCCTGATGTCACCTCCCAGCTGTAGCGCTTACTGCTGCTGGCGGAGCTGGAATAGTGGGAATACTCTGCAGTACTGCCGACGGCCATGGTTGCGTCTCTGCTGATATCCGCATAAGCGGAGATCGGAAGAACCGCAATCATCATCCATACTGCCAGGAAAAAGCAAATCGCTCTCTTTTTCATCATGATACCTCCGTTCAATTATTCAATTATACACATATGAATTGCTGCAGGTTTATCCTCTGTCCGGGTATGTTCCCCCCTCTGACAGGGATTTCGCCCTCGTGTTGGTCAGACTCTATCATACGGCCGGAGTGACTTTTGCAAACCGTTTCCACGGTTCCGGTTATCCGAAAAGCCTGATGTCAAGGCCGCAGCTCCGCGATGGCTTTGGCGAGGGGAAACATGTTCCAAGTTTCACTTTGCGGAGATGCTATTGTGTTGGTACGGGCGGCCGGGGAGCTCCGGCTGCCGCGGGCACAAGATGGTTCATCGGCCGCTCCATGGCACAAGGCTCGCGCTGCCGCGCATCGAAATCAAAAGCAGGTGAGGGGAATGAAATTTACGATTGATGAAAACGGTGTCCTGAGCAAATACGAGGGCTCAGAGGAGATCGTCACGGTCCCTGCAGGGGTCACTGCAATAGGCGCATATGTTTTTTCTCATAACACAAATATCAAACGTATCATTTTGCCGGATTGTCTTCAGAAAATCGGGGATGATGCCTTTGCCTATTCCTCGCTGGAAGCTGCAGCGATTCCGGAGGGCGTCACAGAGCTTGGTATACGCGCTTTCCTGGAATGCTCTTGTTTGGAAAGTGCCTATCTGCCGGATACAGTGCATCAAATCCCGGCGTGGATGTTCAAGGGCTGCCGCAGCCTGCGGGCTGTCCATTTTCCTGCCGGCCTGGAATGGATCGGACAAGAGGCGTTTGCGTGTACGGCACTGAAGGAGCTGATTTTACCCGCGCATGTATCCGGCATCGGTGTAGGCGCCTTCGCCAACATAGCTGGTTTAGAGCAGGTTGTGCTTTCTCCCGGAATAAAAGGTATTGAACAGGATGCGTTCTCCGCGTGCAAGCAGTTGAAATGCATCAGCCTGCCCAAAGGGCTGTTTTACATAGGCAGCGGGGCTTTCCGCGGCTGTTCCGCCCTGCACGAAGTCTCGCTTCCGGATTCTCTGCTGGAAACATCAACGGACGTATTTCGTGACTGTGGCTGCTTCAATCACCAGGCATATGACGCTTGGTTAGAGCATCTGAAAAATGGCATGGAGATATATAAAAAGCCTGAAGGCTATAAAATGCTTCCTGCTGCAAGACTCTCTGACTTATTCCGCTCCAAAGAGGGAAAAACCCCGCTGGACCTCAGCTGGTACTATTACTTTCGTGAAGAAAAAAAGTTACCCGTAGACGCGATCAATCAAAGCTTTCAATATGACGGCCGGTATCTGTGCAGCGATGTCTTTCAGACTCACCACGTGGGTAAATACAGCAAAGCCCTGGATTTTTACGTTGACCGGGGCGGCAACCCGGTTTTAAGGCGCTACAGCGCAACCCCGACCTTTGATTCCGGCGACCGGGAATGGGACAGCTACAGCAAATTCTATTTGGTGTGGCACGCTGGCCGTCTGACCGGGTTTCAGATTCGGGGCGGCTATAAGCTTGCGAGCGTATCGCTCTATACGGATATGCGTCCGGCAGATGAACGGACCAGACAGCTGTTGTCTTACGCCGGGCTGCCAGAGACAGATCTCAACCATCCGTTTCAGCTGCCGCACTATAACATGTAGTTGGCACAGCAGGAATGCAAGAGGATACCCTTCGTAATGCGACCTGCCGCAGAACGTCTTTACCGGGTTGTGAAGGCAAAATATGAACAGAACCGGAATGCACGCGAAAAACTGATAAAAACAGATGCGCGGGAAATCATCTACGATACATCCGGAAACCACGACAATTTGTTGGGGCGCTGCAGATGCAAAGCATGCAGAGATAAGGAATATAAAAATCTTTACGGTAAAGCTCTGATGTGTGTAAGATCGGAATTCCAGGAGCAGGATGGGAAAACATGAGGATATCGAAAACCGGGGGGTACACCTGCAAAAGCAGCTTATTGTCCCGGAGGCGGCAATGATTCCTGCCGCGTGTAAAGGGGCGTCTTACGGAAGGAGCAATACGCTGCTGCGCATTTCCTGCGCATTACCGGAAATAATATGGAAAATGGGCCCGTGCATGGATGCTATGAACCATCAATAATGAAAAACGGGAGGGACCACTATGAATCTGCTGCAATATGAGAAGTCACCATACCTTTTGCAGCACAAAGATAACCCGGTAAGCTGGATGCCATGGGGTGAGGCAGCCTTTCGGAAAGCGATGGAGGAAGATAAGCCGGTATTCCTGAGTATTGGCTATTCCACCTGCCACTGGTGCCATGTTATGGCACGTGAATCCTTCACGGACGCGGCTGTAGCCGCGGTTTTGGACAGAGCTTTTGTCTCCGTCAAGGTTGACCGGGAGGAGCGCCCCGACATTGATGCGGTCTATATGGCAGCCTGTGTTGCGATCAACGGTACAGGTGGCTGGCCGCTGACAGTGATTTTGACGCCGGAGCAGGTTCCTGTGTGGGTCGGAACGTATCTTCCAAAAGCACAGCTGCTGGTATTGCTTGCACAGGTATCCCAGCTGTGGCACAGAGACCGGGAACGGCTGCTTTCCAGTGGACAGGAGCTGACGAATGTACTGCGCCGGCAGGCTCGGACACGTCCCGGAATGCCTCGGAAGGAGCTGGTTTATGCAGGTGCGGCGGAATTTGCCCGGAGCTTTGACCCGGAGTGGGGCGGCTTTACCGGGGGCAGCGGGCCGAAATTTCCTTCTGCCCACAATCTTCTGTTTCTTCTGCGCTTTTCCGCGCTGACAGGGGATGAAAAAGCGCGGAGCATGGTTGAATGTACGCTGGAGCATATGTACCGCGGCGGGATGTTTGACCATTTGGAGGGCGGTTTTTGCAGATACGCCACAGACAGGCGATGGCTTGTACCGCACTTTGAAAAGATGCTCTATGACAACGCAATGCTGGTGCTTGCCTATGCAGAAGCGTATCAACAGACGGGACGACGGATTTTTCAGGATATTGTCTGCCGCACACTGGATTATGTTCTCAATACGCTTCAGGACCCTGCAGGCGGCTTTATCTGCGGCCAGGACGCGGACAGTGATGGGGAGGAGGGGAAGTATTACGTTTTTTCCAGGGACGAGCTGGACCAACTTCTGGGAGATGCCGCGGAAACGTTTTGCAGCCGTTTCTGTGTGACAGAGCAGGGAAATTTTCAGGACGGAAAGAACATCCTGAATCTGATCGGCACCGTGGACTGGGAAAAAGAGCCCCGGGAAATCGGAGCGCTGCGGGAGAAGGTACGCGACTACAGATGCCGAAGAACAACACTTGGCCAGGACGACAAGGTGCTCACTGCGTGGAACGGTTTGATGATCGCAGCGCTGGCCAGAGCGGGCCTGATCTTCAGCGAACAGCGCTATCTGGACGCGGCACAAAAAACGGCAGAATTTATTCGCAGCAGGCTGCAGGATAAGCAGGGAAGACTGCTGGCCCGCTGGCGGGACGGGGAGGCGGCCCTTGCAGGAATGCTGGATGACTATTCCTTTCTGGCGTGGGGATTGGTGGAATTATACGAGGCCACTTTGCAGTCCGAATGGCTAGAGCTGGCTTGTCATACAGCGGACGTGATGATAAGCTGCTTCTTTGACGGAGAGAAGGGCGGCTTTTATCCCTATGCCTCAGATGGAGAGCAACTGATTACCCGGAACAAAGAACACTATGACGGTGCGCTGCCCTCCGGAAATGCAGCAGCCGGACTGGTGCTCTCCCGCCTGGGGCGTCTGACCGGGGAGCAGCATTGGCGGGAGGCGGCAAAACTGCAGTTTCAATATCTTGCCGGCGCGGCAGAGCAGTATCCGGCGGGACATAGCTTTGCTCTGCTTGCAATGCTGGAGGAGCTGTGGCCAACGGCAGAGCTGGTTGTTGCGGCCCAAACGCTGCCGGAGGAGCTGTATGCGTTTCTGCGGCAAAACACGGACACAAGAATGTGCGTTTTGGCAAAAACAGATGCCAGCTCTGAATTATTATCGTTTCTGGCGCCATTTACGTCAGAATATCCCATCCCACGGGAAGGTGCGACGTATTATCTGTGTCAGAACGGCAAGTGTTCCTTGCCGGTTCAGGATATCGAGGAGATCAAGGCTTTGATACTATTCTCCCATAAAAAGTAGAAACTTTTTATGGGAGAGGCGCCGCTTGACGCGTCGCCCATTTGCGCCAAAAGGCGCAAAT
>CAJOPB010000142.1 GCA_905236305.1 uncultured Oscillospiraceae bacterium
CCCCGTGGAGATCAGACGCAGATCGTCCCGCGTCAGCTCCAGCTCCCGCAGCGTCTGGTCTCCGTACTCCAGCAGCCTCAGCCCCGCTGCATTCAGCGTCAGCTTTTTTCCCCGGCGCTCAAACAGCGGCATCCCCAGCTCCTCCTCCAGCTTTGCAATGTTTTTGGAGAGGGAGGACTGGGCCATATTGAGCATTTTTGCCGCCTGGGAGACGTTCTCAAGTCGGGCTACGGTCATAAAGCAGCGCAGCTGCGGAAATGTCACCCCTAATCCCTCCTCCAGCAGACTGCCGTTTCCATAGAGCAGCCAAAAAGTACTAGAAAAAATCGAGTTAGCGGTAATAAACCGAACTTTTTGCTTCTATTATAGACACTCTTATTCCAAAAAGCAATAAGAAATTCCGCCGGGTTTCTTTACTTGCGGCGCGTTTCCTTCTATACTTGCAGATAGATTATAAAAGGAGGTGTGGCTTGGGCCCGAAGCCCGAGAGAGCCTATGAAGCAGCTACAGATCAAACCGGAGAAGTGTATTGGCTGCCGTACCTGCGAGCTTGTCTGTTCCTTCGGCCATTTCAGCCAGTTCAATCCCAAGCTGGCAAATGTGAAGGTCTTCGAGTATGAGCAGGCCGCTGTGGCCATCCCCATCATGTGCCTGCAGTGCGAGGATCCGTCCTGCCTGAAGGTATGTCCTGTCCACGCGATTTCCCGGAACGAATACGGCGCAGTCGTCATGAACTACGACAAGTGCATCGGCTGCAAAATGTGCATGAACGCATGTCCCCTCGGCAATATCTCCACCCATCCCGCCGCGGCCAGGGTCTTCAAATGCGACCTCTGCGACGGCGAGAGCAAGTGCGCGCGCTACTGTCCCAGCGGGGCGATCACCTTCGTTGATACGGATACCGTTGACGAGCGGCGCAAGGCGGTCAGCGATAAATACAAGGATCTGATCGGAGAGGAGGCGGCAGTATGAAAAACGGTTACATCGGCACCATCCTTCGGGTCAACCTGAAAAGCGGCGCCATCCGCACCGAACCTCTGAACGAGAAAAATGCCTCGGAGTATGTGGGCGCCCGCGGCCTGGGTACCAAGTGCTTCTGCGACGAGTGTGATCCCAGGTGCGACCCGCTGGGGCCGGACAACAACCTGGTCATCATGACCGGCCCGCTGACGGGCACCCTCGCGCCCTCCTCCGGACGCTACAACGCCGTTGCCAAGAGTCCGCTCACCGGAACCATCGGCGCGGCCAACTCCGGCGGGCATTTCGGCCCGGAGCTGAAATATGCCGGATATGACGGCATCATCTTCGAGGGCCAGTCCGACCGTCCCGTCTATCTGTATATCAACGACGGCGCGGTGGAGCTGCGTGACGCCTCCCACCTCTGGGGCAAGGACGTTTTTGAGACGACAGAGGTACTTTACGAGGAATGCGGCAGCAACTTCCGCGTGGCATGTATCTCCGCCGCCGGGGAGAACGGCTGCCTGTTTGCCGGCATCATGAACGATAAGCACCGGGCGGCCGGCCGCGGCGGCATGGGCGCGGTGATGGGCAGCAAAAAGCTCAAGGCCATCGTGGTCAAGGGCACTGGCAGCGTCTGCGTCGCCCGCCCGGAAGGGTTTTTCAAAGAAGCGACGGAGGCAAGAGACAAGCTGAAAGCCCATCCGGTCACCGGCGCGGGCCTGGGCGCTTACGGCACGATGATCCTGGTCAATATCGTCAACGGCGTGGGCGGCCTGCCCCTGAACAACCTGCGGGACGGCGCTTCGGTCCCCTGGGCAGACGACATCTCCGGCGAGACCCTTGCGGCAAAGCACCTGATCCGCAACAAGGGCTGCTTCGGCTGCTCCATCGGCTGCGGACGGCTGGTGGAGATCAAGTCCGGCGCGTTTAAGTCCAAGGGCGAGGGCCCTGAGTATGAGGCCGGCTGGTCCTTTGGCGCGGACTGCGGCGTCAGCGACCTGGGGGCGGTGTGCAAGGCCAACTTCCTCTGCAACCAGTATGGCATTGACCCCATCACCATGGGCGCCACTGTGGCCTGCACTATGGAGCTGTATGAGCTGGGCGCGATCCCGGAGGAGGACGTGGGCTTTCCCCTGCGCTTCGGCGACGCGGAGGCCATGGTGAAGGCCACGGAAATCACCTGCAAGGGCGAGGGCTTCGGCAAGATCATGGGCCTCGGCTCCTACCGCATGGCGGAGAGATACGGCCATCCAGAGCTGAGCATGTCCGTGAAGAAACAGGAGATGCCCGCCTACGACGGCCGCGCCATCCAGGGCATCGGCCTGGAATACGC
This sequence comes from uncultured Oscillospiraceae bacterium, assembly GCA_905236305.1. GTDB lineage: Bacteria > Bacillota > Clostridia > Oscillospirales > Oscillospiraceae > RGIG7114. The sequence continues at coordinate 2,294 of CAJOPB010000142.1, forward strand.
CACCAGCAACCGCGGCGGCTGCCATGTCCGGGGCTATATGATCTCCCCGGAGGTTCTGGGCATTCCCCAGGCCATGGACCCGCTGGTCACCGAGGGCAAGCCCGGTATGCTCAAGGTGTTTCAGGATCTGACCGCTCTGTGCGACGCCAGCGGCATCTGCCTGTTCACCACCTTCGGCATGGGTCTGCCGGAGATCGCGGGGCTGTACCGCGAGGCTGTGGGCAGTGACGAGAGCGACGAGGATATTTTGCTCAAGGGCGAACGAATCTGGAATCTGGAAAAGCAGTTCAACATCGCCGCCGGCGTGGAAAAGGATACGCTTCCGCCGCGCCTGCTGCGGGACGAGCTGCCGGAGGGGCCAGCCACGGGCAAGGTGAACCGGCTGCATGAGATGTTGAAGGAGTATTACGCCCTCCGCGGCTGGACAGAGGAAGGCGTCCCCACCGAGGAAAAGCTGAAAGCACTGCATATCGGCTGAGTCTTTTTCCATCCAATTTGCCTCCCCGTGATTCACGGGGAGGCAACAGGGCGTTTTGGGGAGAAATTACCACAATGACAGTTAAATTTTTCGCCTATCTGAGAGACAGGGAATTTGCGGGCTGCAAGGAGCTGGCCTGGACCGGGGCGGATACGGTGCGCTCCCTGGGACAGCAGCTCTGCGAACGCTTCGGCGCACGGTTTCGGGAGGAGTTCTTCACCCCCGAGGGCGACGCGCTGGGAGAGCGGGTGATCGTCATGGTCAACGGCCGGCGCGTGGAGTTCCTGGGCGGGCTGGACACCGGCCTGCGGGATACGGATACGGTGCTGATCTATCCCGTCGTGGCAGGCGGGTAAGGAAAGAAAAGGCGGTGATGCCTGTGCAAATTTCAAAGGAAAACATCGAGAAGATCCTGGTGCAGTATCCGAGGGAGCAGCGGTATTCGCTGGCCATCATGCAGGATATGCAGCGGGAATATAATTATATCCCCCGAGAGGGCATGGAGGCCCTGGCGGCCTATCTCTCCTGTCCATTGTCGTCGCTGTACTCCATGGCGACCTTTTACAAGGCGCTGAGTTTGAAGCCCAAGGGCAGGCATATCATCAAGGTCTGCGACGGGACTGCGTGTCATATCCGGGGCTCAACGCCCCTGCGGGACGGGGTGCGGCGCATTCTCGGCATTGAGGAGGGGGAGACCACGGCCGACGGCCTGTTTTCCCTGGAGCTGGTCAACTGTCTGGGCTCCTGCGCCATGGCCCCGGTGCTGGTGGTGGACGAGACATATTACGGCAAGATGACCATGGAGCGGCTGCCGGCGGTTCTGAACGGCTATCGGGAGGAGGCGGCGACCGGATGAAGACCATACGGGTGTGCTGCGGCACCGGCTGCCTCGCCAACGGCAGCGCAAGGATCGCCGAGGCTTTTGAACAGCTGGCCCGCGGAACGGATGTGACGGTGGAGTGTGACATTCACCGTACCGGCTGTATGGGCTGCTGTGAAAACGGGCCGCTGGTGACCGTTTTGCCGGACGATATCTCCTACTATCGCGTGAAGGAGACCGACGTGCCGGAAATTCTGGAAAAGACCGTCGGTCGGGGCGAGACCGTGGACCGGCTGCTGTTCACCGGCAGCGACGGAAAAAAAGTCCGGAGCCAGAAGGAGAATCCCTTCTACGCGCCGCAGTTGAAGATCGCCCTGCGCAACGTGGGCGTGATCCGTCCCGACAGTCTCGACGATTACATCGCCCGGGGCGGTTACGAGGCGTTGAAAAAGGCGCTGGGCATGACGCCCGGCGAGATCATCACGGAGATCGAAACCTCCGGCCTCCGGGGACGGGGCGGTGCGGGATTTCCCACCGGGCGCAAATGGCGCACCGCCGCCGGCTATGACGTATTCCCCAAATATGTGGTCTGCAACGGCGACGAGGGCGATCCGGGGGCGTTCATGGACGGTTCGATCCTGGAGGGTGACCCCCACAGCGTCCTGGAGGGCATGGCCATCTGTGCCCTGTCCATCGGCTCGGAGGATGGCATCCTCTACATCCGGG